>NZ_JBFTOQ010000032.1:0-76839 GCF_056398045.1 Cupriavidus sp. 05L411
ATCTCATCCAAGAACTCGCGCTTACGCGTGCGCTTTGTCGACAGGTTCAATCCCAATTCTCCTTGCTTCATGGCAGCTTCCTCCTGACTATTGCAACGTAGGGGAAGCGCCACTCGCTGACACGTTTTGCAGAGAATCCTTAAGGCGATACTCAGACATGGGTCCCTCGTTTCCGCTCTTTTCGCCGAATCCCGAGGCGCCCCATACGGCCTCGGCACACCTTGACGGCTCGCTTCGCATCGCGCGTGGGTGTTTCCCGCCCATTCGGGCGGGAAACACGGCTACACCAGTTGGTTGATCTTGCCGCTGGTTTGCTCCCCTCTCCCGCCTGCGGGAGGGCGGGGGAGAGGGCGGGCGATCGCAATTTCGCAATGGTTCCAGGCTGCGAGGCTTTCTACTTTCTAACTGACAATCCCCAAGTGCCAAGGCACAAACTCGTTGTCCCCCAGCCCGAGCGCCTCGCTCTTGGTTGGCTGTCCCGAGGCCGCTTCCAGGATGTGTTCAAAAATCCGCTGGCCCATCTCGTCCACGGTCAATTCGCCGTCCAGCACCAGCCCGCAGTTGATGTCCATATCGCCTTCGAGCCGCTTGTACATCGGCGTATTGCTCGCTAGCTTGATGGTCGGCGCTGGCTTGGAGCCGAACATCGATCCGCGCCCGGTGGTGAAGCAGATCAGGTTGGCGCCGCTGGCGATCTGGCCGGTGGCGGCGACGGGGTCGTAGCCGGGGGAGTCCATGAAGACGAAGCCGGATTGCTCGATGGGCTCGGCGTATTCATAGACGGCCTGCAGCGGCGTGGTACCGCCTTTCATGGCGGAGCCGAGTGATTTTTCGAAGATGTTGGCGAGGCCGCCTTGCTGGTTGCCGTGGCCGACCACGCCGTTGAACTGGGCGTTCTGGCCGGCGGTGTAGCGCTCCCACCAGGCCAGGCGGTCCAGCAGTTTCTGGCCGACTTCCGGCGTGACGGCGCGGCGCGTGAGCATGTATTCCACGCCATGGATCTCGGGGGTTTCCGACAGGATGGCGGTGCCGCCGTGGCGCACCAGGATGTCCATGGCCGCTCCCAGCGCCGGGTTGGCGCTGATGCCGGAGAAGCCATCGGAGCCACCGCATTCCAGGCCGATCTTCAAGTGGCTGGCGGGCACGGGCCGGCGCGTGGCGGCATTGGCGCCCGGCAGCATTGCCTCGATGGCGCGGATGCCGGCCTGGATGGTGGCCGCCGTGCCGCCGCTGTCCTGCATGACCATGGTGCGCACGTGGCTGCCGGGCACCAGGCCTTGCGACTCCATCAGGCCCGCTACCTGGTTGCGCTCGCAGCCCAGGCCCACGATCAGCACGCCGGCCAGGTTGGGGTGGCGCGCATAGCCCGCCAGCGTGCGCCGCAGCACGTCGAAGTGCTCGCTGGGCGAGGACATGCCGCAGCCGCTGCTTTGCGCGAAAGCGGCCACGCCGTCCACATTGGGAAAGGCCGCCATGCGCTCGGGCGTGAAGTGGTCAGCGATATGCCGGATCACCGTGGCCGAGCAGTTCACCGACGACAAGATACCGATGAAGTTGCGCGTGCCAACGCGGCCGTCGGGCCGCACGAACCCCATGAAGGTGGCGCGCTCGGCCTCGGGCACGTAGTCCACCGCCCGCACGTCCTGGCAGAAACCCGGGTCGCGATAGAAATCCACCAGCGCCAGGTTGTGCGAATGCACATGGTCACCGGCCTCGATGTCGCGCTCGGCCACGCCGATCACGGTGTCGAACTTGCGGATCTGGGTGCCCTTGGCAATGGCGCAGGCGGCAATCTTGTGCCCCGCGGGCACCTGGGCGCGCACGCGCAGCCCCAGTTCAGGCAGGCTCTGGCCAAGGCTCAGGGCGTCCCGGGCGATCAAGACGTTGTCGTTCGCATGCAGGCGGATCAGGGCGGCGGAGTTCACGTTGGGTCAGCCTTGTTGCAGCAGTTCTTTGAGCTTGAGGCGCTGGATCAGGTGGGTTTCCTGGTCGTACACCGTGCTGATGTAGCGCTTGTATTCCGGGCCGTCCAGGTACATCACCGGCGCATCGATGCGGGCCGCCACCTGCTGGAATTCCTTGCTGGCCACAGCCTGGCGGAAGGCGTCGCGCAGCTTCTTTTCCACCGCCGGGTCCAGGCCGATGGGCGCGCCGATGCCGTTGGGCGCTTCCACCACAACGTTGTAGCCCAGTTCCTTGAGCGTCGGCGTGTCCTTGAAGCGCGGCGTGCGCTGGTCGCCCCAGGTGGCCAGCAGGCGCAGCTTGCCGGCTTCCACGTGGGGTGCCCAGGAGCTGGAATCGGCCAGCAGGTCCACTTGCCCGGCGAGCACGTCCTGCAGGGCCTGCGCGCCGCCCTTGTAGGCGATGGCATTGAAGCGCACACCGGCGGCCTGCGCGAATTCTTCCATGCCCACGTGGGTGGCGCCGCCGATGCCGGCATGCGCATAGGTGAGCTTTCCCGGATGCGCCTTGGCCTCGGCCACGACGTCCTTGAGCGACTTGAAGCGCGAGTTCGCCGGCACCGCGATGCCGAAGGTCTGGCCGGAGGTGCGCGCCAGGTAGGTCAGCTCGCTGCGCGGGTCCAGTTGCAGCATGCCTAGCTGCGAGAAGCGCGTCACCGAGATCGGCACCTGGCCGATGGTGTAGCCGTCCGGCTTGGCGCGGGCCAGTGCCTTGGTGCCGATCATGCCCGATGCGCCGGCGCGGTTTTCCACCACGATGGATTGCTTGAGTACGCCGGACGCCACCTGGCACAGCGCGCGCATGGACTGGTCGGCGGTGCCGCCGACGGGCCACGGGCAGATGAAGGTGATGGGCCGGTCCGGATAGTCGGCGGCACGTGCGAGGCCCGGCAGCAACAGGCCGGCACTACCAGCTGTCGCAGCGGTGGCGGCAGCGGCGCCGCTGATGAGCAGGCGGCGTCGCCCGTGGTTGATGCCGTGGGGTGCGGTCATGTGTCGTCCTCGCTGGGTGTCGTTATTGGAGTCATGGGCTGGTGGCAATGTCCACCGGTCAGGCCGGATTGTGGCAAAGCCATTCATAACAATCTAATCAATCATCGGAATGGCTTCATAACCTTAAAGTTAAGTAGAATCGCGCCATGCCCCAGATCGACCGCGCCCTGCGCTCCAATATCAAGCTACGCCACCTGCAACTGGTGGTGGCGCTGGACGAGTTCCGCCATCTCGGCCACACCGCCGAGTTCCTCTCCGTCAGCCAGCCAGCCGTCTCCAAGATGCTCACCGAGGTGGAGAAGACGCTGGGCCTGACGCTCTTCACGCGCTCCACGCGCGGCACCGAGCCCACGCCGGCGGGCGCGTCGCTGGTGCGTTTTGCCCGCTCGGTGCTGGCGCAATACGAGCGCACGCGCGATGAGATTGCCGCGGAGGCCAGCGGCGCCGCCGGGCGCACCCGGGTGGGATCGATGGGCGCGGCCCTGCCGGTGCTGCTGGCGCAAGCCATAGGCCTGCTCAAGCAGCGCTCGGCCCAGGCCACCGTGCTGGTGGAGGAGGGCGACCTGCCCCACCTGCTGCCCAAGCTGCGCATCAGCGAACTGGACCTGATTGTCGGGCGGCTGGAGCCCGGCTACGCCGCCCCGGACCTCATCACCGAGCCGCTCTATAACGAGCCGATGGTGGCGGTGGTGCGCAGCGGCCACGCGCTGGCAAGCAAGCGCGCACCGGGCTGGGCGGACCTGGCCGGCATGCCTTGCGTGGTGCCGCCGCCATGGGCCTCGCTACGGGTCAAGATCGAGCAGGAGTTCTATCGCTTTGGGCTGCAGCCACCAACCGACCTGATCGAGTCGTCGTCCTACCTTGCCATCACCACCTTCGTCTCCCAGCTAGATGCCGTGGGCTTCCTGGCCAGGTCGGTGGGGCAGCAGTTCGAGCGGGAAGGCCGCTTCCATATCCTGCCCATGGACATAGCGCTGGAGCTGCCGCCAGTGGGCGTGATCACGCTGCGCGAAGGGCGGCCTACGCCCAGCAGTATCCAGCTGGTCGAATGCCTGCGGGCAGCGGCCGGGCAATTGGCCGCGCCACAGGCCGGTGCGAACAGGCCGGCGCGCGCGCCGCGGCGCACGAAATAGCCGGCCCGCCGCGATCAGCGCGGCCTGGACAGCAGGGACTTCGCCAGCGCGTGAAACGCCGGGATAAACCATGCGCTAGCGGAGCCGGCCCATGACGCACCACTTTGCGGCTCGGTCGTTCCCACAGGCACTGTTTAGGTCCACGCAAGCCACCCCATGGTGCGGCTTGCGTGGGTGCCCTGCATGCGTATTCGGCCCGCGAAGGTGCCCTGGTGACCCATCGCCCTGATATGTAAGAAGAAACTATTTTCTTTACATGGCATGTCTCCTGCTTTGTTGGTCTGCAACGCCCTCATGTATACAACCTGGGATACAAGCGATGACCAGCAAGACGCCTCTGCGCCGATCCGCCGCCAGCCTTGGCAGTTGCCGAACGCTGCCTGACTGGCAACAGCTCTACAAGACGCAAGGCGCGTCGCCCGCGGACGCGCTGGCGCCGTTCCTGGACCTGGACGCAGCGGACCCGGCCTGGATCGCGCGGCTGGATGCGGCGCGGCTGCAGTCCCAGCTGGCTGCGCTGGCGGCGCGCGTTGAAGAAGCGGGCGGCAAGCGCGATGCGTTTCCCCTCTACGGCGTGCCGTTCGTGGTGAAAGACAACATCGACGTGGCGGGGTGGCCCACCACGGCGGCGTGTCCCGCGTTTGCGTATGTGGCCGAGCGCGATGCCGGCGCCGTGGCACGGCTGCGCGCGGCCGGGGCCATCGTGGTGGCCAAGGCTAACCTGGATCAGTTCGCCACGGGCCTGGTGGGCGTTCGTTCGCCTTACGGCGCGGTGCCCAACACCTTCGATGCGGCGTACGTCAGCGGTGGCTCCAGTTCGGGCTCGGCGTCTTCGGTGGCGCGCGGCTGGGTGCCGTTCTCACTCGGGACCGATACGGCGGGCTCGGGGCGCATTCCCGCGGCATTCAACAATATCGTGGGCCTCAAGCCGACCCGGGGCTGGCTCTCCAGCGCCGGCGTGGTGCCGGCCTGCCGCACACTGGATTGCGTCTGCGTGTTTGCGCTGACGGTCGACGATGCCGCGCTGGTGGCGGAGATCGCCGGCGGCTTTGACCACGACGATCCTTACTCGCGCACTTATCCGCAGAGCGCGCCTGCCGCGCTGGCGCCATCGCCCGTGCTGGGCATTCCCGATGCGCTGGCATTCTTTGGCGATACGCAGGCGCAGGCCGGTTTCGAGCAAGCGCTGGCGGACTTGCAGGCCATGGGTGCCAAGCTGGTGCCGATTGATTTTTCGCCATTCGCCGAGCTGGCCGCACTGCTCTACCAGGGGCCATGGGTGGCCGAGCGCTTCCTGGCGGTGAGCCAGCTTCACGCCAGCCAGCCGGAAGCCATCGATCCGGTCGTTCGCGTGATCGTGGAGGAAGCGGGCCGCTATAGCGCGCTGGACGCGTTCAGCGCCGAGTACCGGCGCGCGGCGCTGACCCGCGCTATCCACCTGGCGCTGGCAACGGTCGATGCGCTGGTGGTGCCGAGCGCGCCGTCGATCTATACGCTGGCCGCCGTGCAGGACGATCCGATCCGCCTGAACGCGCGGCTTGGCACCTATACCAATTTCACCAACCTGGCCGACCTGTCGGCGCTGGCGCTGCCGGCCGGTGCGCGCGAGGACGGCCTGCCGGCGGGCATCACGCTGATTGCCCCGGCCTGGTCGGACCGCGCGCTGGCCCGCTTTGGCCGGCAGTGGCAGGCGGCGCAAGCATTGCCGCTGGGCGCCACCGGGCGGGATTGTCCCGTTGGTGCACAGCGCGCCACGCCGGTCACGCCGGGATCGGTGCGGCTGGCCGTGGTCGGCGCCCACCTTAGCGGCATGCCGCTTAACCATCAACTGCTCACGCGCCACGCGGCCTTTGTGGAGGCTTGCCGCACGGCGCCGTGCTACCGGCTTTATGCGCTGGCGGACACGATCCCGCCCAAGCCCGGGCTGGTGCATATCGGCACAGGGCAGGGCGCGCCGATCGACGTCGAGCTCTGGGATGTGCCACTGGCCAGCTTTGGCGCCTTCGTCGCGGAGATTCCCGCGCCCCTTGGCATCGGCAAGCTGCTGCTGGAAGACGGCCGGCAAGTTACCGGGTTCATCTGCGAACCCCGAGGCCTGGAAGGCGCCCGCGATATCACGGCATTTGGCGGCTGGCGCGCCTATCTCGCCAGCGCAAATGCCAACGCAAACGCCAGCGCAACCTGACCCGGGAGCGCCGATGTTCCACACCGTACTGATCGCCAATCGTGGCGAGATCGCCGTGCGCGCCATTCGCACCTTGCGTGCGCTAGGTATCAAGAGCGTGGCCGTGTATTCGGATGCCGATCGCAATGCCGCGCATGCCCGGCTGGCCGATGTGGCCGTGCCGCTGGGTGGCGAGCGTGCGGCGGATAGCTACCTGGTGGCCGAGCGCGTGCTGCAAGCCGCGTTGGATACCGGCGCGCAAGCCGTGTTTCCGGGCTACGGCTTTCTGTCGGAGAGCGCGGCGTTTGCCGAGGCCTGCGAGGCGGCGGGCCTGGTGTTCATTGGCCCGACGCCGCACCAGCTCCGCGAGTTTGGCCTGAAGCACCGGGCGCGCGAGCTGGCCGCCGAAGCGGGGGTGCCGATGACGCCCGGCACCGGCCTGCTCTCCAGCGTGGAACACGCCCTGCGGGAGGCCGCGCGCATCGGCTATCCCGTCATGCTCAAGAGCACGGCCGGCGGGGGCGGCATCGGCCTGTCGCGCTGCGTTGATGACGCCGAGCTGAGCGCGGTCTTTGGCAGCGTGCAGCGGCTGGGCGAGCAATTCTTCAAGGATGGCGGGGCCTTTATCGAGCGCTGCCTGGACCGCGCGCGGCATATCGAGGTGCAGATCTTTGGCGACGGCGCGGGCCGCGTGGTGGCGCTGGGCGAGCGGGATTGCTCCACGCAGCGCCGCAACCAGAAGGTGGTGGAGGAAACCCCGGCACCGCACTTGAGCGAGGCCACGCGCCACGCGCTGCATCGGGCCGCGATCCAGCTGGGCGAATCGGTGCGCTACCGCTCTGCCGGCACGGTGGAGTTCATCTACGACGTGGAGCGGGAGGATTTCTACTTCCTGGAGGTCAATACCCGGCTGCAGGTGGAGCATCCCGTGACCGAGCTGGTGACCGGGCTGGACCTGGTCGCCTGCATGCTGAAGGTGGCCGCGGGCGATGCGCTGGACTGGGATGCCATCTCCCGCCCGCCGCAGGGCGCGGCCATGGAGGTGCGGCTCTATGCGGAGGATCCGCTCAAGCAGTTCCAGCCCTCGCCGGGCACGTTGACCGAGGTGGCTTTTCCGGACGGCGTGCGCGTCGACGGCTGGGTCGAGACCGGCACGGAGGTATCCGCCTTTTACGATCCGCTGCTGGCCAAGCTGATCGTCCACGGCCCCACCCGCGAAGCCGCGCGCAAGAGACTTGTGGCGGCGCTGGCCGCCACGCGCCTGTGCGGCATCGCCACCAACCTGGATTACCTGCGCCAGATTGTCGACTCGCCCGAGTTCACCACGGGCCGCGCCTTCACGCGCATGCTCGACCGCTTTCCCTACGCGCCGGCAGTCATCGAGGTGCTGGAGCCAGGCACCTACACCAGCATCCAGGACGTGCCGGGCCGCACGGGCTACTGGCATATCGGCGTGCCGCCGTCCGGCCCGATGGACGACTACGCCTTCCGGCTGGCCAACCGCATCGTTGGCAATCATCCGGGCGCGGCCGGGCTGGAATGCACGCTGGCAGGGCCACGCCTGCGTTTTCATGGCGCTGCCGTGGTGGCGCTGGCCGGCGCGCCTTGCACGGCAACACTCGACGGGATGAACGTCCCGTTCTGGGCGCCAATCAGCGTGGCCCCGGGCCAGGTCCTGGCGCTCGGCAAGGCCACGCAAGGCTGCCGCACCTACCTTGCCGTGCGCAATGGCTTCGATGTGCCGCGCTATCTGGGCAGCCGGTCCACCTTCGCGCTCGGGCAGTTCGGCGGGCATGCCGGGCGCACGCTGCGGCCGGGCGACATGCTCCCGCTCGGCCAGCCGCATCTGGCCGCCAGCGGCGTCGAGGCCCCGGTAACGGCGCCACAGGCCGCACCGGCGGCACTGGTGCCGGACTACGCCCAGCATTGGGAGATCGCGGTCCTGCACGGCCCGCATGGCGCTCCTGACTTCTTTACGCCGGCATCCATGGAGAGATTTTTTGCCACGGACTGGGAGGTGCACTACAACTCCAACCGCCTTGGCGTGCGCCTGGTCGGGCCCCGGCCCGAATGGGCGCGGCGCGACGGCGGCGAGGCGGGCCTGCACCCATCCAACGTGCACGACTGCGAATACGCAATCGGGGCCATCAACTTCACCGGCGACTTCCCGGTGATCCTCACCAATGATGGCCCGAGCCTCGGCGGCTTTGTGTGTCCCGTCACGGTCGCCAAGGCCGAGCTGTGGAAGGTTGGCCAGGTCAAGCCGGGCGACCGGATCCGCTTCCGGCCGATCAGCTTCGATGCCGCGCGTGCCTTGCAGGCGGCGCAGGATCAGGACATTGCCGGGCTGCGGCAAATCACGCGTGCGCCGCCGCTGCCGGCGCCGGCGCGTTCCACCGCCATCCTTGCCGGGCGTGCGGCCAGCGGGCGTCACCCGGCCATCGCCTACCGCCAGGCGGGCGACGGCTACCTGCTGCTGGAGTACGGTGAGAACGTGCTCGACATCGGCCTGCGGCTGCGGGTGTACCTGATGATGGAGGCGCTCAAGGCGCAGCCGATAGATGGCGTGCTGGAGCTATCGCCCGGCGTGCGCTCGCTGCAGGTGCGCTACGACGGCCAGCGCATCCATCAGGCGGCGTTGATCGAGGCGCTGCTCGCCATCGAGGCCGGCCTGCCGGACGTGGCCATGCTGAAGATCCCCACGCGCGTGGTGCACCTGCCGATGGCCTTCGAAGATGGCGCCACGCTGGATGCCGTGCAGCGCTACCGCGAGACGGTCTGCGCCGACGCGCCATGGCTGCCGAACAATGTCGACTTCATCCAGCGCATCAACGGCCTGGCGCATCGCGACGAGGTGCGGGACATTGCGTTCGCGGCGCGCTATCTGGTGCTGGGGCTGGGCGACGTCTACCTTGGCGCGCCTTGCGCCGTGCCGCTTGATCCGCGCCACCGGCTGCTCACCTCCAAGTACAGCCCCGCGCGCACCTTCACCGCGGAAGGCACGGTCGGCATCGGCGGGGTCTATATGTGCATCTATGGCATGGACTCCCCGGGCGGTTACCAGCTGATCGGGCGGACGCTGCCGATCTGGAACAAGTTCCTCAAGAACCCGGTGTTCGCGCCCGGCGCGCCGTGGCTGCTGCGCTTCTTTGACCAGGTGCAGTTCTACCCCGTGTCAGAGGCGGCGCTGGACCGGCTGCGCGAGGATTTTCGCGAAGGACGCGCCACGGTGCGTATCGAGCACGATGTCTTCGACTATGCCGCGTACCGCCAGTCGCTCGAGCACAGCGCGCACAGCATTGCCGCCTTCCAGGCGCGGCAGCAGGCGGCCTTCAGCGCGGAGGTGGCGCACTGGAAAGCCCATGAGGCCAACGCCGCGCCCATCGAAGTGCCGGCCGCCTTGCGTCATGACGAGCACGACGGCCATGCCGTGACAGCGGAGATGAGCGGCAGCGTGTGGAAGGTGCTGGTGCAGCCCGGCGAGCAGGTGCGGGCCGGGCAGCCGCTGCTGGTGGTCGAGGCCATGAAGATGGAGCTGACCGTGCTGGCCCCGGTGGCGGGCACGCTGCTGGCCATGCGCTGCCGTGCGGGCTCGGCGATCAAGGTGGGCGACCGCCTGGCGTCCATCGCCTGACAAGCGTGAAGCGTGCCTCAGCGCGGCTTGATGAACTTCAGCGTCATGCGGTCCGATTCGCCGATGGCCATGAAGCTCGCGCGCTCGCGCTCGCCGCCGCGCAACGTCGGCGGCAATGACCACACGCCATCGGGATGGTCGTGGCTGTCGCGCGGGTTGGCATTGATCTCGCTGCGCGCGGCAAGCGCAAAGCCGGCCGCGCGGGCGTGGTCGATGACGTAGTCTTCGGTGACGTAGCCGGTGGCGATCATCTGCTCCAGCGAGGTGCCGGGCGTGGCCCGGTGCTCCTCCACGCCCAGCACGCCGCCGGGTTTGAGCACGGCGTAGAAGGCGCGCAGGCTGTCGTCCAGGTGGCCGTCCTTGATCCAGTTGTGGATGTTGCGAAAGGTCAGCACCAGGTCGGCGCCGCCCGGCGGGGCGATATCGGTAAAGGCGCGCACCGGCAGCGTGCCGACCGCGACCTTGCCGTAGTTGCCCGGATCCTGCGCCAGTTTCTTCTCGAAGTTCGCCCTTGAGCGCTTGCCTTGCTCGCTGGCATCCGCGGCGCTCACATCATAGTGCGCGGCGTATAGCTTGCCGTGGTCGCGCAGCACCGGTGCCAGGATCTCCGTGTACCAGCCGCCGCCCGGCGCGATTTCGATCACCGCCTGATCCGGCCGCAAGCCGAAGAACCGTAGCGTTTGCAGCGGATGGCGGTACACGTCGCGGGCTTTGTTGGCGGCACTGCGCTGCGGACCGGCGATGGCGGCGGCGAGGGCTTCGTCTGCCGCGGCCAGCGCTGCGCTGGCCGCGCTGGCCAACATGCCGGCGCCGGCAAGCAGCAGGGCGTGCCGCACGAAACGGCGCCGGGCAGGGGAGGGAGTCATGGCATTCCTTGCTGAAGGTGAGTGGTGAACGGTGCGCGGTGGCTATCCATAGCCGCCCCTGAATCTGGACGCAGCCTGGCCGGTTTGTCAAGCCGGCTCATGCCGTTCCCGCGTGGCCCGTGCCGCCCTCGAGGAAGCGTCTTAGGAAATGCGTTTTTATTCGTTCTCAATCCAGCAGCGTCATTTCATAGTTGAGCCGTGATGGCTATAGGCGGTTGCCGTCAACGACAAAGCGTGCATCGGGCAGGCCCGGCTTAGCCCACACGCGGACAACATGCTGCAAGGAGAGCGTTTCATGACAGTCGCATCGGAAGACAAGATCAAGCATCCCGTGCTGGAAGCCGCTCGCGGCGTGGCACGTTCCTCCGGCCTGCCCTATGCCGGCCGCGTCACGCCGCAGCAGGCCTGGGCGCTGTTCAGCGCCGGCGATGCGGTGCTGGTCGATGTACGCACGGCGGAAGAGCGCAAGTTCGTCGGCTATGTGCCCGATACCCTGCACGTGCCCTGGGCCACCGGCACCAGCCTGACCCGCAACCCGCGCTTTGCGCGCGAGCTCGAATCCAAGACCGGCAGGCACGCCGTGGTGCTGCTGCTGTGCCGCAGCGGCAACCGCTCCGCGCTGGCTGCCGAAGCCGCCACCAAAGCGGGGATCGCACATGTGTTCAACGTGCTCGAAGGCTTCGAAGGCGAGATCGACGAGCGGCAACGGCGCGGCAAGAGCGGCGGCTGGCGCTTTCACGATCTGCCGTGGATCCAGGACTGAGCCGCGGCTGGCGCAAGCAATCGATCCATGGCGATCCACAAGCATAGCGATCAACTAGCCGCGCGAACCATCGCGTGGACAACGCAGAACGGGGAGTACCACAGTGGCTGACTTCGAGATCGGCGAGATCGTGCTCGCCCTGCAGCAGGTGCGCCAGCAATGGAGAGAAGGCCAGCAACGCTTGCTGGAGCCGGGCGGGCGCGACCTGCCTTCGCGCGATGCGCTGGCGCAGGTGGTCGCCACCCTCAAGGGGGTGCTGTTTCCCATGCGGCTGGGGCCGCCCGATTTGCGCCAGGAAAGCGAGAACCTCTATATCGCGCATTCATTGGACGCGGCGCTGCACGGGCTGCTGGCCCAGGCAAGGCTGGAGTTCCACTACGCCGCACGCCATGCCGAACGCGATGAAGCCGCGCTGAGGACGCGCGCGCTGACGGCCGTGCGCGAGTTCGCCGCCGAGTTGCCGCGCATCCGCGGCCTGCTCGACAGCGACGTGCTCGCCGCCTTCCATGGCGACCCCGCGGCCGGCAGCGTGGATGAAGTCCTGCTCTGCTATCCCGGCATCCTGGCGATGATCCATCACCGCATCGCCCACGCGCTCTATGGCCTCGGGCTGCCGCTGCTGGCGCGCATCGTGGCGGAGCTGGCGCATGCGGAGACTGGCATCGACATCCATCCCGGCGCGCAGATCGGCGGCGGCTTCTTTATCGATCACGGCACGGGCGTGGTAATTGGCGAGACCACCATCATCGGCGAGCGCGTGCGGCTGTACCAGGCGGTGACGCTCGGCGCCAAGCGCTTTCCGCGCGACGCCACGGGCAAGCTGGAGAAGGGCCTGCTGCGGCACCCCATCGTCGAGGACGATGTGGTGATCTACGCCGGCGCCACCATCCTTGGCCGCGTCACGCTGGGCCGCGGCGCGGTGATCGGCGGCAATGTGTGGGTCACGCAGGATGTAGCCGCCGGCGCCCATGTGACGCAGGCCGTATCGCGCAACGAGACCGCCAGGGCGCCGGGCGCAGGCGAGCTGGCGCGCGTGATCGAGGCGAGCTTGCCATGACTGACCTGGTGCGGACTCTGGGCGCCACCGTGCGCCAGTTGCGCGAGGCGCATGCGTGGTCGCAGGAAGAGCTTGCCGAGCATGCGGGCATGAACCGCTCGTATATCGGCGAGATCGAGCGCGGCAGCGCGATTGCCTCGATCGTCACGGTGGAAAAGCTGGCCGTGGCGCTGGGCGTGCCGATCTCGTGGCTGCTCGGATCGGGCGCCGCACACGTCTCGCTGCGTGATGCGCAGGTGGTAGGCACGCGGTCCTAGCCATCGCCGCCGATACCCACGAACCACGCGCAAATCCATGCGCATTGCCGTCTATAGCATGTTGAACGGGCCGGGCCGTCTCCCGATAATCGCTGCGGTAATAACGATTCTTGTTTTTCTCATATAGCAATCAGCAATCAGCCATCAGCCATCAGCTCACAGCTAACAGCTAACAGCTAAACGGAGTAGCACATGTCGGTAAACGGGAGCGGCCAGACGGCGCTCGGCGATAACGCAGCACGGCAACTAGCCAATGCCACCAAGACCATCCCCCAGCTCGCGACCATCACGCCGCGCTGGCTGACGCATTTCCTGCAGTGGGTGCCGGTGGAAGCCGGCATCTACCGCCTCAACAAGGTGCAGGACCCCGAGTCCGTCAAGGTCGCCTGCACCCAGCGCGACGACGAAGGCAAGCTACCGCGCACCTTTGTCAACTACGAAGAGCAGCCGCGCGAATATTTCCTCAACGCGGTCAGCACGGTGCTGGACGTGCATACCCGCGTCTCGGACCTGTACAGCAGCCCGCACGACCAGATCAAGGAACAGCTGCGTCTCACCATCGAGACCATCAAGGAGCACCAGGAAGGCGAGCTGATCAACAACCCGGACTACGGCCTGCTGGCCAACGTGGCCGAAGCGCAGCGCGTATTCCCGCTGACCGGCGCGCCCACGCCGGACGACATGGACGAGTTGCTCAGCAAGGTGTGGAAGGAGCCCGCGTTCTTCCTGACCCACCCGCTGGCGATCGCCGCTTTTGGCCGCGAATGCACGCGCCGTGGCGTGCCGCCGCCCACCGTCAGCCTGTTCGGCTCGCAGTTCATCACCTGGCGCGGCATTCCGCTGATCCCGTCGGACAAGGTGCCGGTGGCTGATGGCAAGAGCAAGATCCTGCTGCTGCGCGTGGGCGACAAGCGCCAGGGCGTGGTCGGCCTGTTCCAGCCGGGCGTGGCGGGCGAGCAGGGCCCGGGCCTGTCGGTGCGCTTCATGGGCATCAACGACCAGGCTATCGCTTCGTACCTGATCTCGCTGTACTGCTCGCTGGCCGTGCACGCGCCGGATGCGCTGGCGGTTCTCGATGACGTGGAGATCGGCAAGTACCATGACTATCCTGACACCTACAAGTAATCCGGTGAATCCGCCGAATCCGCCGGCCGGCCCGTCGGCCGCGCTGCCGGGCGCGCCTTCGGTGCCGCCCGGCCTGCCGGATCCGGCGGTGCTGGCGCGCCTGGCGGGGGCGTTTTTCTCGGCCCTGCCGGGGACATCGCCGGCTGCCGCGCAGTCGCTGCCCGTGGTGAACAACCCTGCGCCGCCTGGCTCGCCCGTGGCGGGTCCAGGCGGCACGGGCACCGGCGTGCCGGGTGCGGCGATCCCGCAGGGCCACGTGCCCGGCGCCAACCTGCTGCCCGCCGCGCCAACCCATGTGCTCTCGCTGGCTAACCGCGCGCCGGCCTTGCAGCCGGCCTCGGTGGCGCAGAATGGCTTGCCCGACACGGTCGCCACGGTGGCGCCGGCGGTGGAAAGCCGCTTCGGCGGCCAGGCGCTGGGCGTGCCGCATGCGGCGGCGCCGTCGCCGCAGTCCTCGGCCGCGCCTGCCTACTACTTCCTGGAGGGCGCGGGCCGCGATCTGCATGGCGGCGCGTCGAGCCTGCGCGAGATCGCCACGTTCGGCGATCCGCTCTCGCTGCATCTGCCGCAGCAAGGGGCGGGCGCTTACGGCTATGGGCGCGAGCAAGAGCAGACGCTGCCGTGGGCATCGTCTTCGGCGCGCGTGCCGTTCGACGTCAACGCGATTCGCCGCGATTTCCCGATCCTGCAGGAGCGCGTCAACGGCCGCCAGCTGGTGTGGTTCGACAACGCCGCCACCACGCACAAGCCGCAGTCGGTGATCGACCGCATCGCGTACTTCTATGCGCACGAGAACTCCAACATCCACCGCGCCGCCCATGCATTGGCCGGGCGCGCCACGGATGCCTACGAGGCCGCGCGCAGCAAGGTGCAGCGTTTTATCGGCGCATCCTCGCCCGACGAGATCATCTTCGTGCGCGGCACCACCGAGGCCATCAACCTGATCGCCAAGACCTGGGGCGTGCAGAACGTGGGCGAGGGCGACGAGATCATCGTCTCGCACCTGGAGCATCACGCCAATATCGTGCCGTGGCAGCAACTCGCCGCGCAGACCGGGGCCACGCTGCGGGTGATCCCGGTGGACGATTCCGGGCAGGTGCTGCTGGATGAGTACCGCCGGCTGCTCAACGACCGCACCAGGATCGTGTCCGTGACGCAGGTCTCGAATGCGCTGGGCACCGTGGTGCCGGTCAAGGAGATCGTCGACCTGGCTCACCGTGCCGGCGCCCGCGCGCTGGTCGACGGCGCGCAGTCGGTCTCGCACATGCGGGTGGACGTGCAGGCCATCGATGCGGATTTCTTCGTGTTCTCGGGCCACAAGGTGTTCGGGCCCACCGGCATCGGCGTGGTCTACGGCAAGCGCGAGCTGCTGGAGGCCATGCCGCCCTGGCAAGGCGGCGGCAACATGATTGCCGATGTGACCTTCGAGCGCACCGTGTTCCAGCCGCCGCCCAACCGCTTCGAGGCCGGCACCGGCAACATTGCCGATGCGGTGGGGCTGGGCGCCGCGCTGGACTACGTGGAGCGGGTCGGCATCGAGAACATCGCCCGCTACGAGCACGACCTGCTGGAGTACGCCACCCACCTGCTGCAGCCCATCCCGGGCGTGCGGCTGGTAGGCACGGCGCGCGACAAGGCCAGCGTGCTGTCCTTCGTGCTCAAGGGCTATGAGACCGAGGAGGTCGGCCGCGCGCTCAACGAGGAAGGCATCGCCGTGCGCTCCGGGCATCACTGCGCCCAGCCTATCCTGCGCCGCTTTGGCGTGGAGGCCACGGTGCGGCCGTCGCTGGCCTTCTACAACACCACGGACGAGGTGGACCGGCTGATCTCGGTGGTCAGGCGGCTTTCGGGGCGCCGTTGAGCCTGAAAACGCGGGGCGTGGGGCTGATAACCCCCCTGAAACTGCATGAATCGGGACGCGCCCTGCGTTTTCTTCTAAAATCCGCTATCTTCTCACCTTGATCGGCGCGCCTTCCAGCCTTCGGACCGGAGCCCGCCTTGTTGAACGCAACCGGCAAGCTACCGCCAAGCCTTTGGTATCAGGCCACAACAGGCCATCGACGCCGGCGCCATCCAGCGCATTTAGCGCCTTATTCATGAGCAATCTCAACCAGCAAGCCATCCTCTCCGTCCACCACTGGACCGACACGCTCTTCAGCTTCACCTGCACCCGTGACCCCGGTTTCCGCTTCGAAAACGGCCAGTTCGCCATGGTCGGTCTGGAAGTGAACGGTCGTCCGCTTCTGCGTGCCTACAGCATCGCCAGTGCCAACTACGAGGAAACGCTGGAGTTCTTCAGCATCAAGGTGCAGGACGGCCCCCTGACGTCGCGCCTGCAGCACCTGAAGGAAGGCGACCAGATCTTCGTCGGCAAGAAGCCCACCGGCACGCTGCTGGTCGACAACCTGCTGCCCGGCAAGACCCTGTGGCTGCTGGCCACCGGCACCGGCCTGGCCCCGTTCCTGTCGATCATCCGCGACCCGGAAGTGTACGAGCGCTATGACAAGGTCGTGCTGACCCACACCTGCCGCTTCGTCGAGGAACTGGCCTACCGCGAGCTGATCCAGGAACACCTGCCGCAGCACGAACACCTGGGCGAGCTGATCCGCGAAAAGCTGGTCTATTTCCCCACCGTGACCCGCGAAGAGTTCGACAACCAGGGCCGCATCACCGACCTGATCGCCAACGGCGAGCTGTTCGAGCGCCTGGGCGTGGAGCCGTTCTCGCTGGAGAACGACCGCATCATGCTGTGCGGCAGCCCGGACATGCTCAAGGACATCCGCGCGATGCTGACCGAGCAGCACTTCACGGAAGGCAATATGAGCGAGCCTGGCCATTTTGTGCTTGAAAAGGCATTTGTTGGCTAAGTGTTCGGCACACTGAAGGCCATTGCGCCATGACGATCGCCGGGGTTCCCCGGTGATCGCTCAATCCCGCTGGCGGGACATCATTGCTGGCGGGACATCACCCAGAAGTGAATCCCCAGGGTGGTCAGGAAGACACCCCCCAGCTGTATCCACGCCAGTTCCGTCCCCAGCGACAGATAGAGCCCCGCAGCGCCAGCGGCCGTGCCCGCACGCCCGTGCCATTTGCGCGTCCTGCCATGGTTCTCTTGCGTCATGCTTGCGTTCCTTCGCTGACGAGTGCCACTCACCAAGTGCGCCTCCACTAAGCCACCACTAAGCCACCGCCACCACCGGCAACCCCCGTACTCGCCTCACATCCGGCACCGCAGCCATCAGCGTGCGCGTATAGCCATGCCGGGGTGCGGCAAAGACCGCATCCGCTGGCCCGACTTCGACCAATTGCCCGCGCTGCATCACGCCCACCTGGTCGCATAGCTGGCGGATCACCGCCAGGTTGTGGCTGATCAGCAGGTAGGTCAGGCCGAATTCGTCCTGCAGGTCGCGCATCAGGTTGAGTACCTGGGCTTGCACCGAGACGTCCAGCGATGACGTGGGCTCGTCGCAGATCAGGAAGTCGGGGTGGCTGACCAGGGCGCGGGCGATGGCGATGCGCTGGCGCTGGCCGCCGGAGAACTGGTGCGGATAGCGCCGGCCGGCGTCTGGCGACATGCGCACGCGGCGCAGTGCCTGCGCCACGCGTTCCGCGGTGTCTTCCGGGCTACTGCTGAGTCCCAGCGCTTGCAGCGGCTCGGCAATGAGGCGGTCGATGCGCCAGTGCGGGTTGAGGCTGGCGTACGGGTCCTGGAAGATCATCTGGAAACGCTCGGGCAGGGTGGCCGCGGCTTGGCGGTCCGCCCAGCGGTCCACGCCGTCGATCACGATGCGTCCGGCGTCGGGCCGGGTCAGGCCGGCAATCATGCGCGCCACGGTGGACTTGCCCGAGCCGGATTCGCCCACCAGCCCGAAGGTGGTGCCGCGCGGGATGGCGAAGCTGACGTCGCGCACCGCGTGCAGTACCTTGCGCGGCTGGCGCGCGAGGGTGCGCAGCAGCCAGCCGGCGGAGAGATCGAAATCCCGCGACAGGCCCTGCACCTGCACCAGTGGCGCGGCGTCTTGCCTGGCCTCGGGGCGGGATGTCTGCGCTGGCAGCGGCGCCACGGCGCCTTCGTCCGGCACCGGCAGGCGGTGCAGCCGCTGGTGCACGGAGGGAATGGCGGCCATCAGCGTGCGCGTGTAAGCCGCGCGAGGATGGTCGAGGATGTCGCGTACCGCCCCGGTTTCCAGCACGCGGCCTTGGTACATCACCAGAACGCGGTCGGCGGCCTCGGCGATCACGCCCATGTCGTGGGTGATCAGCAGGGCGGCGGTGCCGCGCTCGCGGCAGACGCGGCGCAGCACCTGGATCACCTGAGCCTGCACGACCACATCGAGCGCGGTGGTCGGCTCGTCGGCAATCAGCAGTTCGGGCTCGCCGCACAGCGCCAGCGCAATGGCCACGCGCTGGCGCATGCCGCCGGAGAACTGGTGCGGGTACTGGTCGAAGCGCGTGGCGGGGTCGGGGATTTCCACGTCCGCGAGCCATGCCAGCGCGCGCTGGCGTGCCTGCGCGGGCGATAGCGGCAGGTGGGTGCGGATGGTCTCGGTGAGATGCTGGCCGATGGTGCAGACCGGGTTGAGGCTGGTCAGCGGGTCCTGGAACACCATGCCGATGTGCTTGCCGCGAATGCGGCGCATGTCTTCGCCGCGCAAGGTGTCGATGCGTTCCCCGCGCAGCGTCACGCTGCCGGCGCTGATGCGCCCGGGCGGCTCGATCAGGCCGGTGACGGCATTGCCGGTCATCGATTTGCCCGCGCCGGATTCGCCCACCACACCCAGGATCTCGCCGCAGGCGATGTCGAAGGACACGTCGTCGAGCACGTTCACCGTGCCACGAAAGGTGTCGAACGCCACGGACAGGCCGCGCACGCTCAGGACGGGCTGGTTCACAGGCATCTTGGTCATTGGAGCTTGGGGTTGAGTGCGTCGCGCAGCCAGTCGCCCGCGAGGTTGACCGAGAGCGCCAGCGCCAGCAGCACCAGCGCGGGGAATAGCAGGATCCACCACTCGCCGGAGAACAGGAAACCCTGGCCAACGCGGATCAGCGTGCCCAGCGAGGGCTGGGTGGGCGGCAGGCCCACGCCCAGATAGGACAGCGTGGACTCCGCCACCACCGCCAGCGCAAAGCTGATGGTGCCGATCACCAGCACCGGCGCCAGCAGGTTGGGCAGGATATGGCGCAGCAGGATCGCCGTGCGCGAGCGCCCGATGATGCGGGCCGCCAGCACGTAATCCTTGTGCTTTTCCACCATCACCGCGCCGCGCACGGTGCGTGCGTATTGCACCCATTCCGACAGGCCGATGGCGGTCACGATCACGTAGAGCGCCATCTCGTCGCGGTAGCCAGCGGGCAGGATGCCGCGTGCGATGCCAAAGATCAGCAGCGCCACCAGTAGCACCGGAAACGTGAGCTGGACATCGGCCAGGCGCATCACCACGGTATCGAACCAGCCGCCGGCATAGCCGGCCACCAGGCCAAGCGTGACGCCGATGGCCAGCGACAGCGCCACCGCCGCCGCGCCCACCAGCAGGGACATGCGCAAGCCGTAGAGGATGGCGGAGAAAATGTCGCGCCCCTGGTCGTCGCTGCCGAGTGGATAGAAGGCGCCGGACGCGCCATGCTGCCAAGGTGGCGTGAAGGCGTCGAGCAACTCCAGCCCGGCGGGATCGAAGGGGTTTTGCCGCGCCAGCCAGGGCGCGAACAGGGCGGCGAGCACCAGCAGCGCCAGCAGCAGCACGGCAAATTGCGTGGTACGCGAGCGCGCCAGCGCCCGCAGCACGGGCGATTCGGCATTGCGCCAGCGGGCTTGCGCCGGGGCGGCCGGGGCGGCTGGAGCGGGGGCGTTTTGCATTGAGGTCATGGAGAGGTCAGGCACGGCGCAGGCGCGGGTCTACCAGCAGGTAGACCAGGTCCACCGCCAGGTTGATGCACACGTACAGCACCGCGATCATGAGCAGGTAGGCGGCGATCACCGGCACGTCCACCGCCTGGATCGACGAGATGAACAGCAGCCCCACGCCGGGCCACTGGAACACCGTCTCGGTGACGATGGCGAAGGCGATCAGCGAGCCGATCTGCAGCCCGGTGATGGTGACCACCGGGATCAGCGTATTGCGCAGCGCGTGGCCGTAGTGGATGCGCCGCTCGGGCAGCCCGCGCGCGCGGGCAAAGCGCACGTAGTCGGTGCGCAGCGCCTCCATCATTTCCGCGCGCACCAGGCGCATGATGAGTGTCAGCTTGAACAGGCCTAGCGTGGCCACTGGCAGCACCAGCGACGCCCAGCCGGAGCGCGTGAGCAGGCCCGTGTTCCACCCGCCCAAGGCCACGGTGTCGCCGCGCCCGAACGAGGGCAGCCAGCGCAGCTCCACGGCAAACAGGTAGATCAGCAGGATGCCGATCAGGAAGGTCGGCAGCGAGACGCCGACCAGCGACACCGTCATCAGCACGCGGCTGGCCCAGCCGTCGCGCTGTATCGCCGTGTAGACGCCCAGCGCCACGCCGCCCAGCACGGCGACCACCGCCGCCACCAGCGCCAGCTCCAGCGTGGCAGGCGCGCGCTCCAGGATGACTTGCGTTACCGGCCGCTTGACCCGGTAGGAGATGCCGAACTGGCCGCGCAGCACGTTGCCGAGATAGCGCGCGTACTGCACGGGCACGGGCCGGTCAAAGCCCAGTTCGGCCACCAGTGCCTGGCGGTCTTCGATCGAGGCATCCTCGCCCAGCAGGCTGACCGTGGGGTCGCCGATATGGCGAAACACCAGGAAGGCGATAAAGGACACGGCCAGCAGCACCAGCAGCGACTGGCCGAGACGGCGGAGAAGGTGGACCAGCATCAGCGCGCGCCCATTGTCACGACTTCGCCAGCTTGAACAGCTTGAAGTAGGGCGTGTTCGACGGGTTCACCGGGATGTCGAACTTGCGCACCATGGCATAGGTCTGGATCTGGTCGTGCAGCGGCAGGTAGACCAGTTCGTTCTGCACCGTGGTCCAGATGCTCTTGATGGTGGCGTCGCGCTGCTTCTGCTCGCCCTCGCTTGAGAGCGAAACGATCTTCGCATCCAGCTCCGGGTTGCTGTAGCGCGTGGCATTGGTGGCGCCGCGCGCATTCTTGCCGCGCGTGTGGACCAGGTAGTCGAAGATGTAGGCGGAGTCGTAGGTCGGCACGCCCCAGCCGTACAGGTAGAAGTCCGTATCCAGATTGTTGATGGCGGCGGTCTGGATCGCCAGCGGGCGCGAGACCACCGTGGTCTTGACGCCAATGCGGCCCAGGAAGCCGGCAGCCGCCTGGCAGATCGCTTCGTCGTTGAGGTAGCGGTCGTTGGTGCAATGCAGGGTGATGCCGAAGCCGTTGGGGTAGCCGGCTTGCGCCAGCAGCGCCTTGGCGCGTGCCACGTCGGGCTTGCCGACTACGTCGAAGGCCTTGTCATAGCCATGCACGAACGGCGGCGCGATGATATTGGTCGGCACCGACAGGCCGCGCATCACGGCCGTCTTGATGGCGTTGCGGTCGATGGCGAGCTGGAACGCCTCGCGCACGCGGCGGTCGGCCAGTGGGTTGCGGTCCTTCACGTCCGAGTACTTCAAGGGCGCGTTGCCCACGTTCAGGCCGAAGAAGATCACACGGTTTTCCGCTGCCTGGTTGACGCGCAGCGTGGGGTCGGCGCGCAGCCGCGCCGTGTCCTGGATCGGCAGGTCCTGCACGAAGTCCACCTCGCCGGAGAGCAGCGCGGCCACGCGGGTGGCGGGCGACTTGATCGGCAGGTAGACCAGCTCGTCGATCTCCAGCGGGAACTGGCCGCGGCCCCAGTACTGCGGGAAGAGCTTGAGCACCGTGCGCACGTCCTGCTCGCGCGACACCAGCGTGTACGGGCCGGTGCCGTTCACATTGCGCGTGGCGTAAGTCTCTTCCTTGGCCGAGGCGTTCTGCGGTTGCTCCACGTTGTGCGACTTGGACCATGCCGCGCTCAGGATCTGGATATTGGTCAGGTTGTCGGGCAGCAGCGGGTTGGGGCCGGCGGTCTTGATGCGGATGACGAAGGGCGAAACCTTGGTCACCTCGGTGATCGAGACCAGCAGCGATTTCATGTCCGAGGTGGGCGACTTGGCGCGCAACAGAGAGAACACTGCATCGTCGGCGGTCAGCACGCTGCCATCGTGGAACTTCACGCCCTTGCGTAGCTGGAACTCCCATACCGTGGGGTCTTCCGTGCGCCGCCACGAGGTGGCCAGCGTGGGCAGCAGCTTGCCATCGGCGGTGCGGATGATCAGCGGCTCGTAGACCTGGTGCAGCAGGTTGTGGTTGGGCCCGTTGTTGACGGCGTGCGGGTCCAGCGTGGAGGCGTCGGCCGAGCGCGCCCAGCGCAGGGTTTCGGCATGCAGCGCGGGAGCGGCCAGCAATGCGGCGGCCAGGGTGGCGGCCAGCGCCAGTCGTTGGATCATGTCTGTTGTTCTCACTTACGGTAGTTGTCTTGTCATCAGGAATGCGTGGGCTCGCCGGCAACCGCGGGAAAGCGCTGCGCCAGCAAGCCAAAGAGCGCGCGCAGTCCCTGCGCCTCGCCGCCGCGCGGGCGGCCCGGGCGGTCTTCCTGGTTCCAGGCGAACAGGTCCAGGTGCAGCCAGGGCGTGCCGTCCGGGATAAAGCGCTGCAGGAACAGGGCAGCGGTAATGGCGCCGGCCAGCGGCGCGGCGGCGGCATTCTGCGTATCCGCGAACGACGACTTGAGCATGACGTGATAGGGCTGCCACAGCGGCATGCGCCACAGCGGATCGGCCAGCCGCCGGGCCTGTGCGAGCAGGTCGGCGGCAAGGGCGTCGTCATTGCTGAACAGCGCGGGCAGCTCCGGCCCAAGCGCGACGCGGGCCGCGCCGGTCAGCGTGGCCAGGTCGATGGCGATGGCGGCGCTCTCCTGGCGCTCGCCCAGCGCGTGATGCAGGGCATCGGCCAGCACCAGCCGGCCCTCCGCATCGGTGTTTTCGATTTCCACCGACGTGCCATTGGCGGCGCGGATCACGTCGCCTGGGCGCAGCGCGCCGGCGCCGACGGCGTTTTCCACGGCCGGCACCACCAGGGTCAGCCGCACGGGCAGGCGCGCCTGCATCACCAGCTGCGCAAGCGCAATGGCGTGGGCCGCGCCGCCCATGTCTTTCTTCATCCAGCGCATGCCCTGCGCCGGCTTGATATCCAGCCCGCCTGAATCGAAGCACACGCCCTTGCCGACCAGCACCACGCGCGGCGCAGCCGGGTCGCCCCAATGCAGCGTGGCCACGCGCGGCGCTTCGGCAGCCGCGCGGCCCACGGCGTGGACCAGCGGGAAGCCCGCATCCGGCAGGGCGTCGCCGATCCATTCCCGGAACTCGGCGCCATGCGCCTGCGCTAGTGCGCGGACTGCTTCCGACAAGCGTGCGGGGCCGAGGACGTTGGCCGGTGTGTTGACCAGCCGGCGTACCAGGCCGATGGCTGTGGCCAGGGGCTGGAGGGTTTGCTGCGTGGCCTGTGGCACGACCAGTTGCGCGAGGCCTTCGGCGCCTTTCGCCGCTTCGTCCACCGTGTCGCCCACCGTGTCGTCCTCGGTGTCGTCCCGGCTCGCGGGCAAGGCACCGATGGCCCAGCCGAGCGCGGCCAGCGGCGGTTCGTCCTGCGCGGCGGTGATGGCATAGCGCCCCGGTGGCAACTGCTTCGGCAGGCCCGCCAGTTGCCACAATGGCTGGGCCGGATCGGCGCCAACGATCACGCCCGCCAGAGCGCCTTCGCCATCCGGCAGCAGCAGCGTCTTGCCAGGCAACGGGACGAAGCCGGTTGCGCGTGCCCACTGCGCTTGCACCGGCGGCAGTTGTTCCAGCAAGGCCGCAAGCGTTTGCGGTGCCGCCACGTGGAGCGGGATGGCGCCATCGGGCAGCGTGGAGAAGCTTTGAGGCATGGAGCAGGTAGCGGCAGGCTTGCCATGAACAAGGACTTGCTAGACTACCGGCCGGTGCGCATCGGCACAAAGAAGCATATTGCGCTTCCATATGCGCTTGTTGAGAGGGCAGTGCCTGCTTGCCTTCCCAGGCTGAAACCACTCAGAAGAGAACGCGCGTTGTGAATGTGAATATCAGGAATTACTTGTCGCTGATCGCCGTGTTGGCGCTGTATGTCCCTGCCGCACAGGCGGCGCAGGCCGGCATGCAATGCGAGCGCGCGGCGAGCAGCACGGAGATCGCGATCTGCGCCAAYGMGGATCTGCGCAAGCTCGATGGCAAGCTCTCGGCCGTGTATGGCAAGCTCGCCAGCGCCCAGGCCCGGCAGCGCGCCGCGCTACGGCAAGCCCAGCTTGCGTGGCTGAAGGCCCGGGATCAGTGTGGCGCGGACAAGATCTGTATCAACGCGCGGTATGACGAGCGGCTTGCGGCATTGCAGGCGCAGCTGCGCGAAGCCGCCGCCTACAAGCCGGACAGCGTCGACCGGCAGGCGCTGGAGGACCTGCGCCAGGCCGTGGAAGCCATGCGCAAGACCGAGCCGGTGTTCCCGCTTGAGAAGGCCCTCGATGCGATCCGCATCAAGACGGGCATGACAACGTTCGCCAACGCGAAAGAAGACAAGCAGACGGGCGACGACGCGCATTTCCCGACGACGCGCCCCCCGGGCGTCACCAGCGACGAATGGCGCGCCTTGCTGGCCTCCGGCATCGAAGGCGGCGGGGAGAACGGCAACGCTTCCTACACGCTGATGGATATCGACGGCGACGGGCAGCGCGATCTCATCATCGACACCTATTCCGGTGGGACCGGGCTGTTTTCCTACGTGAGCGCGCTGCGGCGCGAGGGCGGAAAATTCGCGGGCGCCGATGGCTCGACGGGCCGGGCCGACGCGTTGGAGGAAGGAGGCTACCTATACTCGATCAACGGACGCGGCGCCAACCAGGCGGCGGACTGGGTCCGCCTGCGCGGACGCGTCTATGCCGCTTACCGGAGCAGTTACTACGGGGTGGACAACGTTCACCTGCTCAGGCCGCTGACGGTGGTTGGCGAGGTGCCAAGGCTTGCTGTGCAATACCGCTACCAGCTCTCCATCCCCAAGGTCCAGAAGGACGAAGAGAAGGGCACGGTCGCGACGCTGGACAGCACCCTGCATGCCGCCCTGACGCGCGCGCTTGCGCAGGCAAGCAGCGAGGCGGCGCGCGATGCCGGCACCATGGACAAGCCCCTTTGCCCGGTTCCGGACACCGTCAAGGGCGATGACCGTGGCGTCTACTACAGCTACGGCCCGGGCCACTACACCTTTGAAATCGTGGCAGACATGCCCGTCTGGGTAGGGCGCCAGTGCTACATCGGGCAACTGGTCGACTGGTTTGGCGGCTATTCACCCAAGGACGGGCTGTTCGCGCAACTGTGGATGCGCAAGCCGGAGGACCAAGAGCAGGCGCAAGCGCGGACGTATTCCGTCAAGGGCTTGCGCACCGCTGTCGGGATCAAGGCCTCGATCGGCAAGATGGAGGGCGACAACGGCATGTAAGCCACCGCTTGCCGCCGCTCGCCGCCCGGCCGCCGGATCATTCGCTGATCTCGACCTCCATGTTGGTGATGGTCGGGAAGTGCATGTCCTCCTTCAGGTTGACGGTAAACGCCACCCCCTTGCGCTTGCCCGCCACGAAGCCGGTGTTGCCATCCAGGTCGGACACAGCATCCTGCAGCGGCGGCGTCAGTTGCTTGTAGAAGGCCAGCACCTGCTCGATGCTGTCGGTGGTCTGCAGCCGGAGCACACGCTTGGCCTTGGCGTTGCTCAGCGCATCCTGCGCGGTGCGGTGAACGATGGCTCGCGGGTACAGCGGCACTTGCGACGAAAATCCCTTGGGGAGCTTGATCGGCTTGGCCGTGGTGTTGGCGGCATCCAGCGTGATGGTCTCCACCTTGGTGATCTTCTCGCCGGGGTCGGTCTGCAGGTCTTCGGGCACGTCCTGGCTCCACGCAACCAGCGGTTGTGCCTTGGCGCGATCGAAGCCGGGCCGCAGGAAGACGGACAGCCGGCCGTGCTGGTCGTCCTGGCAGCCATCCTTGCCGCATTCGCGGTGCACCAGCGCCGCGGCCAGCACGTCACCGCGCTCGTCTACCAGCACGGCCGCGCGCTCGGCGCCATGGGATAGCTGGCGGCGCGACGACAGCACGCGCTGGCCATCGGGCAGTTCCTGCTGGACCCGGTTGGCGCGCGACTGCAGCCCCGACAGGATCTGCTCGGCCAGCAGGCCGTCTTCCCAGTAGTAAGTACCGGACGCATTGCCGGCAAACCGGGTGATGGCGAGATCTAGCGCGGGGGCTTCCCGGGTTTCCTGCTGGTGGCTGGTGTCCAGGACCAGGACGGCATCCGCGGCCAGGGCAAGGGGCGCGGCGCCGAGGGTGGAAAGCAGCAATGCCAGCGCTGCACAGGAGGCGGGACGAATTCGAAGAGCCATACGGAAAGGAGAAATGGTAGGGGTTGTCAGTCCGGTAAACAAGAAAACGGGCCCGGGAGGGTCCGTTTTGACGGGAGGCTGCGAAGCCTGATGTGACCGTAAGTATATTTGGTAATGCCGGGGCGATCGATGCGGGGCCGCCAGCGACGGCGGCGACCGGCTTGAAATGGCTCCCACATCGCCCTCGCCGCGCTCAGTCGGCGATCTCCACCTCCACGTTGGTGAGGCTTGGGAAGTGTTCATTGCGCTGCGCCTCGACGGAAAACGCCACGCCCTTGCGCTTGCCGCTCACGTAGCCGCTGTTGTCATTCTTGCCGGTCTCCAGCTGCCTCATCGGCGGCGACAACCGTTTGTAGAAGGCCAGCACCTGCTCGATGCTATCGGTGGTCTGCAGCCGCACCACGCGCCTGGCCCGGGCGTCGCTCAATGCATTCTGCCCGGTGCGGTAGAGGATGGCCCTCGGGTACAGCGGCACCTGCGCCGGGAATCCCGTGGGGCGCTGGACCGGGCTGGCGCCTGTGCGGCTGGCATCCAGCGTGATGGTCTCCACCGTGGCGATCGTCTCGCCCCTGCCAAGCTTCAGGTCCTTGGGCACATCCTGGCCCCACGCGACCAGCGGCTGCGCCTGGGCGCTGCCGAAGCCGGGCCGCAGGAAAACCGACAGTACGGCGTGCTGGCTGTCCTGGCAGACGGATTCCTTGCCGCACTGCCGGTGCACCAGCGCCGCGGCCAGCACGTCGCCGCGCGCGTCGACCAGCACGGCCGCGCGCTCGGCGCCGTCGGAAAACTCCCGGCGCGACGCCAGCAGGCGCTGGCCACCGGGCAGCGCCTGCTCGAGCCTGTCCGGGCGCGATGCCAGGCCGGTCAGCAACTGCTCGGCCAGCAGCCCGTCCTCCCAGTAGTAGGAGCCGGAAGCCAGGCCGGCGAATCGGGCCACGGCCGGTTCCAGCACGGAAACTTCCCTGGTCTCCTGCTCGTTGCCGGTGATCGGGACCAGGACGTATTCGCTGGCCAGGGCATGGGGCAAGGCGGCGACGGCGGAAAGAAGCAAGGCCGATAGAACGCAGGGGATGGGACGAAATCGAAGAGCCATGCAGAGTGAGAGGAAAAAAGTAGGGATTGTCAGTCCGATCAACACGAAAGCGAACAAGAAAGCGGGCCCTGAAGGGTCCGCTTCGACGGCAGGCCATGAAGCCTGATGTGACTGCCAGTATACTTGGCAAAGCCGGCTAATTGAAGCCGCGCACCAATGATGGGAAACACAGAGAACGATGAACAAGAAGATGCCAGCAATCCTGATGGCCGCAAGCATGATCGTGCTTGCGGCTCCGGCGCATGCGCAAGCAGACCCGGCTGTGCTCAAGGGCATGTATGACATGTCCCGCAACGTCGCTGGCCTCACCAGCTACTGTGTCGGAAAGGGCTTCCTGAAAGCCGACAGCGTCAAGAACGCCAGGAAGATGGTCGGTCTGATTGCGGGGATTCCGGGGGTAGATACAAGTGGTGGCGAGGCCAGCGAGGCCGCGGGGCTGCGCGGTAACGTGCTGATGCCGGACGGCAAGGAGCAAGGGATTGAAAGCAGCCCGCTCGGCGCCAAGCAGTGGTGCAAAGACTCGGCACAAGGCGTGTCGGACGGTTTGAAGAGCGCGGCTGCCAGCTAATCACGCCGCGCCGAAAAAAAACGCATTCGGCTGCCCGAACCAGCGCTATCGGACGATGGCGCTGGTTCGGCGCCAGCCAGGCAAGGGCAGCCCCTCATCGTGCAAAACCGCATATCTTCCCTTGTTCTTATTCCTTAAGGATCGCCTATCCACGGCGTATGTTCATGTTTTGGCGATACGGCGCGCAACTCCCGCGCAGCCGCTTCAAATCATCGCAAACCAGGAACAGGAGCCTACGATGAGCGTGGAAATCATTGGCATGATCCAGAGCCAGAAGCAGTCGGAGATCCATCCGGCCAGCGGACCGGTCGTGGATCGCGACTATGTGCGGGCATTTGCGCAAGCGCATGAGAACTCCGGTTTCGACCGCGTGCTGGTGCCGCATCACTCCACCGGCCCGTCCGCCACGCTCACCATTGCCTACGCGGCTGCCGTGACCGAGCGCGTGCATTTCATGCTCGCGCACCGGCCGGGCTTTACCGCGCCCACGCTGGCTGCCCGGCAGATCGCCTCGCTCGACCAGTTCAGCGGTGGCCGGCTTGGCGTGCACTTCATCTCCGGCGGCTCCGATGCCGAGCAGCAGCGCGACGGCGATTTCCTCAGCCACGACGAGCGTTATGCGCGCACCGACGAGTACCTCGGCATCCTGCGGCGCATCTGGACGCAGGACAAGCCGTTCGACCACGAAGGCAAGTACTACCGCTTCACCCAGGGCTTCTCCGAAGTGAAGCCGGCGCAGAAGCCACACGTGCCGATCTTCTTCGGTGGGGCTTCGGACGCGGCGATTGAAGTCGCCGGACGTCATGCCGATGTCTACGCACTGTGGGGCGAATCGCTCGAGCAGGTCCGCGACATCACCACGCGGGTGCGCGCCGAGGCGGCCAGGCATGGGCGGCAGGTGCGCTTCTCGGTCTCGTTCCGGCCGATCCTGGCGCAAACCGAGACGGCGGCATGGGCACGCGCCAATGCCATCCTCGAAGCAACGCGCCGCCTGCGCGAAGCAGCCGGCCTGGGGCAGGGCGGCCCGCAGCAAAGCGAAGGCGCGCGCCGCCTGCTGGCCGCCGCCGACAAGGGCCCGCGCGTGGACAAGCGCCTGTGGACGGAGATCGCCAAGCTCACCGGCGCGCGCTCCAACTCCACCGCGCTGGTTGGCACGCCGGAGCAAGTGGCCGACGCGCTGCTGGACTACTACGACCTTGGCGTGACCACGTTCCTGATCCGCGGCTTCGATCCGCTCGACGATGCGGTGGACTACGGCCGCGAGCTGATTCCCCGCGTGCGCGCGCTGGTGGCGCAGCGCGATGCCGCGGCCGGCGCGGGTTCCGGTGCTGGCCGCAAGGCAGCCTGAAGGGGATGGCGAGCGGCAACATGACGGCATCCCGAAGACAATTCCTGCGCTACGGCGCATTGGCGGCGGCCAGCGGCGCCTTGCCGTTTTCCGTGTCGGCCCAGGGCCGGCCCGTGCTCAAGGCCGGCGACCAGAAGGGTGGCCTGCGCGCCCTGCTGGAGAGCGCAGGCGAGCTCAAGGGCCTGGCCTACGACATCCAGTGGACGGAGTTTCCCGCCGCCGCGCCGCTGGCCGAGGCGCTGAACGCCGGCGCGGTGGATTCCGGCCCGATCGGCGATGCGCCCGCCATCTTCGCGCTGGCCGCTGGCACGCCGATCAAGATCATTGGCGCCAACCGCTCGGACCCGTTCGGCACCGCCGTGCTGGTACGCGCCAATTCGCCCTTGAAGACGGCGGCGGACCTGCGCGGCAAGAATATCGGCACCAACCGTGGCTCCATTGGTCACTTCGTCGCCCTGAAGGCGCTGGAATCTGCCGGCTTGAAGCCCGAGGACGCCAGCCTGCGTTTCCTGCCGCCGGCGGACGCCAAGCTGGCGCTGGTCAACGGCTCGATCGATGCGTGGGCCACATGGGAGCCGTATACCGCGCTGGCCGAGACCAGCGGCCATGCCCGCGTGCTGGTGAGCGGGCGCGGGCTGTGGTCCGGTCTGAGCTATCTGGCGGCGACGGACAGCGCGCTGGCCGCCAAGCGCGAGGTGCTGCGCGATTTCCTGCAGCGCGTGGTGCGCGCGCAGGTGTGGTCGTATCAGCATGCGGACGGCTTTTCAGCGGCGCTGGCACGCATCATCGGCATCCCGCCCGAAGCCGCGCGGCTGCAGTTCGAGCGGCGCCGTACGCAGTGGCGCAACATCGATGCGGCAGTGATTGCCGAGCAGCAGCGCACGGCGGATTTCTACCTGAAGGCAGGGTTGCTCAAGCAGCGGCTGGATGTGCGGACCACGTTCGATACCGGTTTTCCGCTGCCGGTGCAGGTCAACCCGGTGAGCTGACCGGGCCGCAGGGGCCGCAGGGGGCGCCGAGCGCGCCGCGGCATGTTGTGGCTTGGCGTCTTGCGTGAACCTGACCGGCACGGCGCCTCAATGCAACGGCACCACCAGTTCGCTCTCCAGCAGGCTGACAACCCGGTTACGCCCGCTGCGCTTGGCCTGATACAACGCCTCATCGGCGCGCGCATAGGCCTGCTCGAAGCTCGTCCCAGGGGGGCTCCAGCTCACGCCGAAGCTAGCCGTCACCTGCAGCCCAGCCTTGAGCGGAAACACATGCTGCTCGATCTGCAGCCGCATGCGCTCCGCCAGTTCGACAGCAGCGTCCAGCCCGCGCGCCGGCAGCAGCGCAGCGAACTCCTCGCCGCCCACCCGGCCGATGACGCCCGCGCCTTGCACCGACCGCTCCAGGCAGTCGACGACGCCGCGGATCACGGTGTCGCCGACAGGGTGGCCCATCGAGTCGTTGACCCGCTTGAAGTGATCGATGTCGAGCACGATCAACGACAGGCTGTCCCCGGCCAGCACCGCGCCGGCCCGCTCGATGATGGCGCCGCGGTTCAGCGCGCCGGTGAGCGTGTCGCGCGTGGCGCGGAACTCCAGCTCGCGGGCCAGGTCCTGCAGGCGATGGTTGAGCCGGTTCATTTCCAGCTCTTCGCGGTCGCTGCGCCGTATCAGGCGCCGGGTTTCGCGCATCAGCCGCTCGTAGTAGCCGATCAGCTCTCCCAGCGTGTCGCGGTATGCCTGGGCACCGGCATCGGGATTGCCGAATACCGCCCTGGCGCCCGCCAGGACGCCGTTTTCCGACTCGAAGAGATCTGGCTCGGACATGCGCTGCTCAGCTCGCCGTGGTGGCGTGGTCGAGGAAATCGATGGCGGGGAAGTCGGCGTGCAGGTCCTGGCCGAATTCCAGGATCGTGTCGTCGTCCACGTCGTGATACCAGTGCACGATGACCCGGTTGCCCTTGTCGGCTGCGTCGTTCATGGCGTCGAACATGCTGAACAGCACCTTGGTGCTGGAGCTGTTGAAGTACGTCAGCGCCACGTGCACGGTGACTTCGGTGTCCTCGCAGGCCGCCAGGTATTTGCGCAGGCGCAGGATCACGTCGCCGTAGAACACCGCGGCGTTTTCCGGATAGGACTCGCCTTTGAGGGAGAGCGTGTGCTGCTTGAAATCAAAGCTCACCTCGGGCGAGGTCGGTGTGGCGGCAATGAACAGGTTTTCCATCAGTTTCCCTTTCGATCCCGTTCAGTCATTCAGATGGTTGCGGTAAGGAAGAACATCGTCGATACCGGGTCCGCGTCGATGGGCTGGAAGCTGTACTCCAGCGGCGCGCTGGCGTCGCGGGCTACCGTCAGGAATCCCAGGCCGGCGCCCTTGCTGCCTTCCGGCGCTTCGGCGCGCATGGTTTCCTTATAGGCCTGCTTGATCTGGTCCAGCGTCATGGTGCGCAATGGCTCCAGCGCGGCGCGCAGTTGCCCCACGCGGGTGATCGCCACCGGGTTGGAGCACATCAGCCGGTAGCGGTCATCCACCATGCAGATGCACACCGAGCCGTGGCGCAGCTGGTTGGTGTCCTGGGTGGGCGGCGTGAGCGCGTCGGACGAATAGTGGACAATGTTCTGCGCCATCTCCACGAACGAGGAGAACAGCTTGCGCCGGGTCGAGCCATCGACGCCGCTCACTGTCAGTTGCAGCCGGACCGCATCGGACATTGCCGCGATGATGTTCTGGGAAAAGTAGCCGACGTAGTAGAAGATCACGTTGCGTTCCCGGGCCATTTCAAAGAATGGCCCATATTCATGGTCAATCGAATTACCGTTCATCTCAGTGCTATAGCAGGCCATTGCAGGACTATTGAACGCGAAAGCAGAAAAAAGTCAGGTCGTCGCGGCGGCGGTGATGGCCTTGCCACGCACGATACTGGTCCAGCACGGCGTCGTTGATCTGCGCCGCCGAGGCATGCCGGCTGCCGCGGATCGCTTCGCGGATGCGGCGCTTGCCAAAGGCGATTTCCTTGGGGCCGCCGATCTGGTCGATCAGGCCATCGGTGGTCACAAACACCACGCTGTCCGGCTGGGTCTGGACAAGGCGGTTCCGCCAGGCAAAGTCCAGGTCGGTGTCCACATAGCCGACGCCCATGCGCTCGCCGTCCACGATCTCGCCTTCCTCCTCGCCAGGATGGAGCACGAACAAGGCGCTCTTGGCGCCGGCGAACACGAGCTGGCGGCTGGCGTTGTCAAACCAGAAGAACGCCGCATCCATGCCGTCATTCGAGCCAGGCGTTTCATCGTCGCCGTCGAGCTGCCCGAGCATCTGCTTGATGCCGCGGTTCACCGCCATCAGGAGCGCGCCAGGGTCGCGCGGGCCGCGCTGCTCGATGGCCTGGATCAGGATGGACGACGAGATCAGGGTCAGGAACGCGCCCGGTACGCCGTGGCCCGTGCAATCGGCCAGCGCGGCAAACCAGCCGTCCTCGAACGCGGCAAAGTGATAGAAATCTCCGCCAACCACATCGCGCGGCTCCCACACCAGGCCCGCGTCGCCGAGCGTCCTGGCCAGCGCCTCGCGCGAGGGGCGCAGCATCGAGCGCTGGATGGTGCTGGCGTAGTCGATGCTGTGCATGATCTGGCGGTTCTTTTCGGCCTGCATGTCCGCCACCACGCGCATCAGCTGCAAGCCATGCCCGATGCCAAGGAAGCGGCCGTCGCGCGCGATGATGAAACCGTCGGCAAGTGCCTTCTCGCCGTACTCCACCGCCTTGAAGGTCAGCGCTTCGATGCTCATCGCGGCATCGACCACCAGCGGCTCCTTGTCCATGAAGGCGATGCAGCTCTTGCGGTTGTACAGCTCGCGGTGATAGGGCTTGCTCATCTGCGACATGAAGATCGCGCGATTGATCAGGCCGATCGGCGTGTCGTTCTCGGTCACCGGCAAGCTGGCAAGGTCCCGGTGCTTGCCGAACACATCGAGGACTTCCTGATTGTTCTGTTCCGTGGTCACCGATGGCGTGGTGACGCAGAGATCCTCGGCACAGGGCTGCCGGAAGCGGGAACGAGCCAAGTGTGAGTCAACCGGAACGTCAGGCATCGCCAGGGCATTCGGACTATTGGGAAGTCGCCGATTGTATGGCGCGCGCATGACGGTTACGTGACATATGGCGCATGCGGCCCGTCCGGGGGCATCTCGCGGACGCCGTCGCCAGCGCTCAGAATCCCCGGAAATCCCTTGGGGACACGCCGTAGGCCCTGCGGAATGCGCGGGTAAAGTCAGAGGCACTGTTGAAGCCGGCTCCATAGGCGATCTCGCCGATGCCGATGTGCGCAAGGCGCAGGAGATCGTCGGCCGCCGCCCGCAACCTGCAGTTGCGGATATACGCGCCAAGGCCGCCTTCGTGCTCGAACATCCGGTACAGGGTTGGGCGCGGCAGCCCGAACGCTTGCAGGATGCTCTCGGGCGAGAGGTCCTCGTGGTGTAAGTTGGCCTGCACGTAGCGCTGCACCCGCTCCAGCATGGCGGCGCGGGCCGCCGCGCGCGCGTTGCCGGCAAGGCGCGCCTGCTTGCCGAATGCGGCAACGATCAAGTGCGCGCAGCCCCGGATGGTTTTTTCCGCATCGGCCTCGGACCGTGCCGGGAGGCTGCGGCAGAGCGACGTCACGTGATCGAAGATCAGGCGCGTCAGCGGCGAGGTATAGGTCACCACGCGGCCATGGATGGACTCGGCATCGGGGATGGCCGCCTCCACCGTGGCGCGCGGCACGAAGAAGGCCAGCACCCGGGCGCGCGTGGGGCGGTGCATGTGCATCGGCTGGTTCATGTCGAGCGCCAGGATGCCCGGCACGAACTGGGCGGATTTGCGCTGCCGGGTGAAGTCCGTCACCGTTTCGGTGATCCCCTCCACGGCCACATGGAAGACGTAGTCGCGCACGCTGTCGGTGGAGATGCGCGCGGTGGTGCGAATCTGGCCCACCGGATCGGTGCGGCTGTCCAGGTAGGTCAGGTCCTTGAGCACATAGGTATCGATCTCGCCCCGGAAGCCGCCGGCAACCTGCGCGCGCGAAACCGGGACATCGAGTATGCGGCCGACATAGTCGCGCCAGGCCGGCAACTGCAGCGCCACCGCCTCGTTCGCGACGGTGAAATGCTGGTGCACAATCGGCGGCGGGGTGGCAGCAGGGCCGGCGGACGCGGCCGGCTGGACATGCCTTTGCAGATGGGAAGCCAGGATCCGGCTGACGGTTTCTGAATAAGCCTGGGTCATGATGGCGTCGGGGTCAGGAAACAGCTCGCGTGCCAAGTCCGAGCCATTGTACCGACGACTCTCAGTGGCTAGTCGGTTGCCGGTGCGCTCGCTTCCTTCAGTGCGGCCGCGTCATACTCGCGCGCCGCATCGGCGGCGCGGCCGTTTTCCAGCACGCGGAAGCTGGCCGGATCGGCGCCGTCGATTGCTACCAGGTTCACATAGCCGATGATATAGGCGTGCTTGCGGTCGCGCGCAAAGTCCGCGTCGAGAAACTCCAGTGTGGGCAGGTGCACGCGCTTGGCCGAGACCGGCCGGCGCCCGAAGAACAACTGGTCGCCAGCCAGCAGGAAGCCAGGGTGCGGTACCTGCAGCGTATCGTGCGGCACGGCTACCTTGAGCGGCTTGTCGTCGCAGAACAATTGCGCGTCGTCCCATGCGTAGCAGCCTGCGATGCGCAAGGCATCCGGGTTCACGCCTTTCTTGGCCTTGCCGCGATAGAAGGCACGGCTGGCATCGCGGGCCCACGAGCCCTGCAGCACGGTAAACCCGGCGGGATCGACCTTGCGCAGGGCTTGCGGCGTTTGGTAATGGTTCGGCGCGTAGAAGACGGTGACGCCGTCACTGAGATAGCCATCCCCCAGCGTTTCCAGGCTGGATATCGGCCGCGAGGAAAGCAAGGTCAGCTCGCACGGGCCGTTGGCGTACCAGTGCAGCCAGTGGATGCCATGCGCATCGCCACAGAACACGCCGGTCAGGCCGTGGCCAACGGGCATTTCCCTCGCGGCAAAGGTGGCCGGATCGAGCCCGGTGAGGCGATGGCCGTCGTATTCCACTTCTTGCACTGGCGTGGCTTGCGCGGCGGGCGCCTGCAGGCGGTGCCACCAGTAGTCCTGCAGCGCGGGCAGGGCAGTGAAGAAGTCCCGCCAGTGCTCGACCTGGCGGTGGTCGAGCGCGGTCATGCGCTGGCCGTCGTCGATGGGGCCGATCTTGTCGGTCATGCGCAGCGGGCCGTCGCCACTGGGCGCTACCACCAGGCTGGCGCGATCGGCTTCGATGCGCTGGCCGAAGTAGTACACATGTCCGGCATCGGCAATGTAGTTGCCCGGCAAGCCCACCACGGTGGCGCCATCCGCGCCGATCACGCGCTTGCCGTTGAAGTAGGCCGACTCGGCGTCCACGGCGTAGTAGTCATGCATGTAGGTCACCGGCTCCAGCGGGCCATTCTCCGGCCAGCGCCAGTCCTGGTAGACCAGCGGCCGGAAGGCCTGCGGGCTGCGGGTGCGGATGGTCTTGCCGGTAATGAAGTAAGCCTGGCGGGCGTCGCGGGCGTAGCGCTCGTTGAGGACTTCAAAAGTGGCGATGTCGGCGTTCTCGATGCGGTAGAAGTAGTACCAGGCCGCACCGCTGCCTTGCTGGGCCTGCACGATGACGTGCTCGCCGTCGGTGAACCAGCGCCCGTCGATGCAGCGGAACGCTTGCGGATGGGCAATGGGCAGCGGGCTGCCGTCCTTGGCCCAGAGCGGCCGGTCGCTGTGCGACCAGATCACGGTGTCGCCCTCGATGAAGTACGAGGGATGGTTGGTTGGCTGGCGCGATGCGGTCATGGGAAGGCGTTGGGTGCCGGGTGGAGCAAGGCCGACATATTAACCTGTCCGCCCGGATCGGCAATGGTTGGCGAATCCTCGCTCATTGCAATTAACGGCCAAGCATTTCTGCCCTCCATCAGTGGCGCGCCGGCCGCTTGCGGCCGGCGGCCGAGGCGTGCAGGATGTGGGCGGTAAGCCATACCCGAAAATGCGCAAAACAAAGTGGAGACCCTATGTCGTACATGCTGTTGATTGTCGAACCCGTTGGCCAGCGCGCCGAGCGTTCCCCGGAAGAAGGGCGCCAGGCTTACGCCAGCATGCAGCGTTTTGCCGAAGGCCTGAATGAGCGCGGGCTGTTGCTGGGTGTCAACTCGCTCACGTCGCAGGCCAATGGCGTGCGCGTGCAGGTGCGCGAAGGCCGCCGCGACCTGCTCGACGGCCCCTTTGCCGAGGCCAAGGAAATGATCGGCGGCTACTTCCTGCTCGGCTGCGCCACGCAGGACGAGGCCATTGCCATTGCCGCCGAGTGCCCGGCCGCGGCATGGTGCACCGTGGAGGTCCGCGAGGTCGGGCCTTGCTTCCTGTAAGGCAGCCGGTGGGGGGCTTTTCTAGGTAATTACCCTTGGTCTTGAGGTTTTTTTGCCTCGGATGTCGATCCRGCGGCGCGCGGTTCGTCGTACCGGTAAGAGCCAGCGAGATGGCCGCGCCCTGCCACCGCCATGGCTTACCACCGACAAACTCAAGCTAAGGAGAACCGCGATGCGATTCATGATCCTGGTGAAGGCCACGCAAGACAGTGAAGCCGGCGCGATGCCGGACGAAAGCCGCTTCGCCGCGATGGCGGCGTATCACGAGCAACTGGGCAAGGCGGGCGTGCTGCTCGACGCCGCCGGGCTCAAGCCCACTTCCGCCGGCTGGCGCATCCGCTATGTCGGCGGCCAGCGCACCGTCATCGACGGGCCGTTTGCGCAAAGCAAGGAAATAGTGGCGGGCTACACGCTGATCCAGGTGCGCAGCCGCGAGGAAGCGATGGAATGGGCGCGGCGCTTCCCGTCGCCGCATGGCGATATGGCCGACGGCGAGATCGAGGTACGGCAGCTGTTCGAGCTGGAGGACTTCGCGCCGAGTCCTGCGCTGGAGCGCTTTCGCGACCTGGATGTCGGCCAGCACTGAGCCAACGATCCCACGGTCCCACGATCCCACTTGATCCCAACCCACCCTTTGCCGGATTCCGACACCATGCTCAAGCCCATCCTGCTCGCCGCTTTCGGCGCCATTGCCCTGCTGCTGATCTACGCCGCCACGCGGCCCGATACCTTCCGGGTTGAGCGCAGCGCCAGCGTCAAGGCGCCGCCGGAGCGCGTGTTCGCGCTCATCAACGACCTCCACAACTTCAACCAGTGGAACCCCTATGAAAAGAAGGACCCGTCCCTGAAGGGCACCTACGGCGCCACGCGCAGCGGGCAGGGCGCCGCCTACGCCTGGGAGAGCGACAAGGTAGGCGTGGGCAGCATGGAAATCGTCCAAACCGTGCCGGCTGCCAAGGTCACGATGCGGCTGGATTTCATCAAGCCGTTCGAGGCGCACAACACCGCCGAATTCACGCTCATGCCGCAGGCCGATGCCACCAAGGTGACATGGTCGATGGAAGGCAGCGTGCCGTACTTTGCCAAACTGGTGCATCTCGTCTTCAATATGGACAAGATGGTCGGCAAGGATTTCGAGCAAGGGCTGGTCAACCTGAAGACGCTGGCCGAGGCCCCGGCGGCCCTGGCCCGCTAAGCGGGGCAACCCGCCGAGCCTCCCCCCAATCACGCGAAACCGAATCCAAGGACGAATCATGCATAAGCAAATCTACCTGAACCTTCCCGTGGCCGACCTGCAGCGCTCGCAGGATTTCTTCAAGGGCCTGGGGTTCACCTTCAACCCGCAGTTCACCAACGACAACGCCGCCTGCATGATCATCGGCGAGAACATCCACGCGATGCTGCTCAAGCATGCATTCTTCAAGTCCTTCACCACCCGCAAGCTGTGCGATACCTCCGAGAGCACCGAAGTGCTGATCTGCATCTCCTGCGAGAGCCGCGCCGAGGTGGACGCCCTGGTCGCCAAAGCCTTGGCCGCTGGCGCTACGGCGCCGCGCGCGCCGCAGGACCACGGCTTCATGTACGGGCACGGGTTCGATGATCTTGACGGGCATATCTGGGAGTTGGTGTACATGGAGCCCTCGGCACCCGGCGCGACCAGCGCGGCCTGAAACACATGGTGACGACGACACCGACGCAGCGGGCGATCGAAGCCGTCTGGCGCATCGAATCCGCCAAGGTGATCGCCCACGTTGCACGCGTGGTGCGCGACGTGGGCCTGGCCGAAGAACTGGCGCAGGATGCGCTCGTTGCCGCGCTGGAGCGCTGGAGCGAGACCGGCGTGCCGGACAATCCCGGCGCCTGGCTGATGACCACGGCAAAGAACCGCGCGCTCGACCATCTGCGCCAGCAGGCACTGCACGCCCGCAAGCACGAGCAGATCGGCCACGATCTCGAAGCGATGGAGGCTCACGTGGTGCCGGATTTTGTCGATGCGCTGGACGCCGCGCGCGCGGACGATATCGGCGACGACCTGCTGCGGCTGGTCTTCACCGCCTGCCACCCGGTGCTCTCCACGGATGCGCGGGTCGCCATGACGCTGCGCCTGCTGGGCGGGCTGACCACCGACGAAATCGCGCGCGCCTTTCTCACGCCGGAGGCCACCATTGCCCAGCGCATCGTGCGTGCCAAGCGCACCCTCGGCGCGGCCCGCGTGCCTTTCGAGGTGCCCGGCCCGCAGGCACGGGCGCCGCGCCTGGCGTCGGTGCTGGAGGTGATCTACCTGATTTTCAACGAAGGTTATTCCGCCACCGCTGGCGACGACTGGATGCGCCCCGCGCTGTGCGAGGAAGCGCTGCGTCTGGGCCGCACCCTGGCCGGCCTGGCTCCGGAGGAAAGCGAGGTCCACGGCCTTGTGGCACTGATGGAGATCCAGGCCTCGCGCACGCATGCACGGGTCGATGCGCAAGGCCGCCCGGTGCTGTTGCTGGAACAGGACCGCAGCCGCTGGGACCGCCTGCTGATCCGGCGCGGGCTGGTGGCGCTGGCGCGCGCGCAAGAGCTGGGCGGCGCGCTCGGTCCTTACGCCTTGCAGGCGGCGCTGGCCGCCTGCCACGCCCGCGCCACCGCCGCCGCCGATACCGACTGGGCGCAGATCGCCGCCATCTACGACGCGCTGTCGGAGGTGGCGCCGTCACCCGTGGTGGAGCTGAACCGCGCGGTGGCGGTCGGCATGGCTTTCGGCCCCGAGGCCGGCCTGGAACTGGTGAATGCGCTCCTCACCGAGTCCTCGCTGGCGAAATACCACTTGCTGCCCAGCGTGCGCGGCGACTTGTTGTACAAGCTCGGCCGCTTTGCCGAGGCCCGTGCCGAGTTCGAGCGCGCCGCCGGCATGACCCGCAACACCCGCGAGCGCGAGTTTTTGCTGGGGCGGGCGCGGGATGCGGGGGATCCCCGGCCGTGACCCGCCAGCGCGCATTGCTGCGCGTCACCGCAGCCTGACTGGCAAAACGCTAATATCGGATACCGAAATAACTAAATTCCCCAATGCCGGAAAGCCGACGATGATCTTAGCCACGGGCCCGGGGGATCGATTGCTCCCGATCTCTGCACAAGCCATCCGGTCGCCCACGCCCGCGGGACCGGCAGGCGATACCATCAAAGTGTTCCAGGAGACTCTAATGATTCCACGGCTACTGTCGACCGCCAGCCTGGCGCTGGTCGCATTCTTTGCATCCGGCACTGTCGGCGCGCAACAACCCGCGCCGCAACCCGCCCCCCAGGCGGCGCCGCAAGCGCCCATGAATCCAAAGGAAGCCAAGGCGAAATTCGCAGAGAAGTTCGCTGCCGCCGATACCAACCACGACGGCAAGCTGAGCCGCGAGGAAGCAGAGGCCGGCATGCCGGAGGTCTACAAGAACTTCGACAAGATCGATACGAAGAAGAAGGGCGAGATTACGCAGAAGCAGATTGGTGCGTACTTTGCGGCCAAGGCCAAGCAGAAAGCCGCGGCGCAGAATCCGGGAAGCCTGAACTGACCTGGCGGTGCCGGCAGGGAGCTTGCGAGCTGAAATGTGCCCAGGTTCCGCCGGCAGCGGACGGTGGGACAGTATCGCAAATGCGGGTCCCTGACGACAGAGATCCCCGGAAAACTGGCCGGATCAAGACCAGTGCCGGGGAGCTTTAATGATGCCTGGATTCCTGGATTCCTGGATTCCTGGATGCCTGGATTCCTGGATTTTTCCTGGATTCTCTATATGCCTTTGATACCTGACAACGACGGAGGATCCCTGTTGTTCTTTCAGTCAGGTCAGGAGATTGAAGGCGAACCCTAGCGCAATCGCGCCACCGAGCGCCTCCACTGCTGCCAGCGCGAGAAGGTTCTTCAAAATGAAGCTTTCGTCCTGCTTGGTCACCATGGTGTTGTCTCCTGGAGTCGGAATCTCACGGCTGGCATGTAGTGGCAAGCTAAGCAGTGCCAATTCACGCTCCAGCCACGTCTTGATTCGCTTCCAGTAGACCGCAACCCGCAGCCGGAGAGAAGCTGGCATAAACCCCTATTCAGGCAGCCGGAGGCGCGCTGGCCTGGAAGCCGAGAAAGCTGCGGTTCGGGTTTCCAGTTTCCAGTTTCCAGTTTCTATTCCGAGCGCAAGGCCTCCTGCGGAGCAAGCCGTGCCGCCCGGCGTGCGGGCAGCACCCCGGCAGCCAGACCGATCACCACCGCCACCAGCTCAGCCAGCACGGCGTAGGACCACGGTGTGTGGACTGGCAGCGCCGGCAACGCCGCCGCGAGCACCAGCGCGATGCCCCATCCCAGCAGCAGTCCGGTTATGCCGCCGATGGCGGCGAGCAGCGCGGCTTCACCAAGAAAGAGGAGCATGACCTGTGCCTCGGTCGCCCCGATGGCGCGCAAGAGCCCGATCTCGGATGTGCGTTCGGCCACAGCGATGGTGAGAATCGTGAGGATTCCCACGCCGCCCACGATCAGCGAGATGGCGCCGATCGCTGCTACCGCGAAGGTGATGGCATCGAGCACGGTGCCGAACACCTCTAGCATCTTTTGCTGGGGCGTGACGGTGAAGTCCTCGGCACCATGGCGCGCGCTCAACAGGCGCTTGATGCCGTCCTCCACGTCGGGGAGCGGGGCGGTGGGATCGTAGGTGACCTCGATCTCGACCAGGCTTTCCCGGTTGAACAGGTCCAGGGCACGGCCGGCCGGTATATAGACCGTATCGTCCAGGTCGAAGCCCAGCATCTGGCCCTTCGCTTCCATCACGCCCACCACGCGATACCGTTCACCGCCTATGCGGATGCGTGCGCCCAGCGGGTTGTCGCCGCCGAACAGTTCGCGCGCCACTCTTGCGCCGAGTACCGCCAGCGTCCGCGCGGCGCGCGGATCGTCATCCGGCAGGAATTGCCCGGTGGCCACGCGCATGCTCAGCGCCTCGGTGAAGCGGGGCCCAACACCATACAGCGTCACCCGCCTGCTCTTGCCGAGGTAGTCGACTTCAGCATTGCCCTGCACCAGTGGGTTGGTCACGCGCACGTGGGGGGCATGGCGCAGCGCGATGGCGTCTTCGATCGTGAGCGGGCGCACGGTGTTGATCGACCCGAGCGAAGCGCCGTGGGTCTGGGTGCGGCCTGGCGTCACGCCGATCAGGTTGGTGCCGAACTGGGTGAACTCTTCGATCACGAAGCGATGCAGCCCTTCGCCGATCGAGGTCAGCAAAATGACCGCGGCGATGCCAACGGCAATGCCCAGCGCGGTGAGCGAGGTGCGTAGCCGGTGAGCAGCCAGCGAGGCGAGGGTGAAATGGATGAAGTCTGCGTAGCGCATGGGTCACCGTCCCGACAGGGCCAGCACCGGATCCAGCTTTGCCGCGCGTTGGGCCGGTGCCACGGTGAAGGCGATGGCGGTCACGACGGCGATGACCGGCGCCCCCAGCAAGGCCCACCAAGGCGGCGTGAAGGGAATCGCCGGATAGAGCTGTACGGCAAGCCTGCACGCGGCTTCGCCCACAGCCAGGCCCGCGGCCACGCCACCGAGCGCCAGCAGTACGGCTTCAGTGAGAAAGAGCAGCCGGATGTGGCCGGCGGTGGCGCCGAGCGCCTTGAGCAACCCGATTTCGCGCTGCCGCTGGGTCACGGCAATCAGCATGACGTTCATGATGAGGATGCCGGCCACGGCAAGACTGATGGCCGCGATGCCGCCCACCGCCAGCGTGAGCGCGCGCAGGATGCGGTCGAACGTGGCGAGTACCGCGTCCTGTGTGATGACGGTCACGTCGCGCTTGCCTTCGTGGCGCTGGCGAATGATCTCCTCGGCGTCGGCCTTGGCGCCCTGGATCTGCTCGCGGGTCTTGGCCTCGATCAGGATGCGGAACAGCGAGTCGGTGTTGAACAGCGCCTGGGCCGCGGACAGGGGAACGATGACCAGCTCGTCCGTGTTGAAGCCCAGCGATTCACCCTGGCCGGCCAGCAGCCCGATCACGCGAAAGCGCCGATCTCCGATGCGCAGCCACTCACCCAGCGCCTGGCGCGTGCCGAACAGCTCCATCGCCACCCTGGTGCCGATCACGCACACGGGCTGGCCATGGTGCGGATCGCCCTCGGGCAGGAAGCTGCCCTGGGCCAGCGCCATATGGCGCACCGCCAGCAATTCGGCGGTGGACCCCAGCACCGGCGCTTCGCGTCGCCGCGCGCCGACATGCAGATCCGCATTCCCGACAATGAGCGGCGCGATGCGCGCGACGGCGGGACTGCGCCTGAGTGCGAGCGCATCGTCCAGCGTCAGGTCGCGCGTGGTTGCGCCCAGCACGATCCCTGGCGCTGCGCCGGCTGTTTCGCTGCGCCCGGGCAGCACGATAACGAGGTTGGTGCCAAGTGCGCCGAACTGGTTCACCACATATAGCCTTGCCCCCTCGCCGAGCGCGCTCACCGCCACCACGGCGGCAACGCCGATTCCCATCGCGAGCAGGATCAGCAGGCTGCGTGAGCGGTAGCCGCGCAGTACCTGCCAGGTGAAGTCGAGAACGTCAGTGAGCCGCATGGCTATCCTGCCGCGCCTCGTCACCGGCAATGCCGCCGTCCACCATGCGCAGCCTGCGCCGGGAGCGGGCGCCGATTTCCGGGTCGTGCGTGACCACGATCAGCGTTGCCCCCTGTGCATGCAGGCCTTCCAGCACGGCCATGACTTCCTGGCCGGTATGCCGGTCCAGGTTGCCGGTGGGCTCATCGGCGAGAATCATCGCCGGGCGCATGGCCATGGCACGGGCGATGGCAACCCGCTGGCACTGCCCGCCCGAGAGCTCGTCGGGCCGGTGCCGGGCGCGGTCTTGCAGGCCGTACTCGCCTAGCAGCGCCTCCACGCGGCGCCGGCGTTCGGCCGGGTCCATCCCTGCGAGCACCATCGGCAGCTCGATGTTCGCGGCGGCGGTGAGGCGCGGCACCAGGTGAAAGAACTGGAATACAAAGCCGATCTTCTCACGCCGCAGGCGCGCCAGTTCGTCGTCCGGGAGAGCGGTGACGTCGCGGCCGCCCAACTGGTAAGCCCCGGTGTCGGCGCGGTCCAGCAGGCCCAGGATATTGAGCAAGGTGGACTTGCCGGAGCCCGATGGGCCCATGATGGAAAGGTACTCTCCCTGAGCAACCGCCAGGTCGATGCCATGAAGCGCGTGCACAGCCTCGCCGCCCAGCACGAACGTCCGCCCGATGCCGTCGAGCCGGATCATTTTGCTTGCATCTCCGCTGTAGCCGGTTCTTCCTCGACAGCGGCGATGCCCGCCTGGAGACCAATCCGTTCCGGTGAGGTGACGACGCGCTCGCCGCGCCTGAGCCCGGCGGTCACCTCGGTGAACTCCGCGTTGGCAATCCCGGTGCCGATCGTGCGCGCTTCCAGCCTGCCGGCGGGGGTCAGCACCAGCACGCGGTTGCCGGATGCCAGCGCCGTGGTAGGGATGCGCAGCGCCTGGTCGCGGGCATCGGTCACGATTTCCACATCGGCGCTATAGCCCACCAGGAGATGGCGGACTAGGTCGGGACTGTCGAACTGGACCTCGACCTCAACGGTGCGGGCCTGCTTCTCCAGCGCCAGGACGTAGGGCGCGACGCGCCGCAACCTGCCCTCGAAATGCCTGCCGCGATAGGCGTCCAGGGTGACCCGCGCCGGCATGCCTACCTGCAGGCGAGCCGCGTCGATCTCGTCGATCGGCGCGGATACATAGAGGCACGAGTCATCGATCAGGTCCACGGCAGGCAGCGTCGGGATGCCGGGCGGCGAGGGCGTCAGGTACTCGCCAATCTCGCCGTTGACTTCGGCCACCACGCCGTCGAAGGGCGCTTTCAGCACCGTGCGCGCAGTATCCGCGCGCGAGGCGGCGATACGCGCCCCGGCCTCCTTCACCTGCGCCTTCGCGGATTCGCACGCGGCACGCCTGGAGTCGGCGTCGGCATCGGTCCGCTCCACCGCCTGGGGCGAGACGAAGCCTTTCGCCACCAGTTCCCGCGAGCGCCTGGCGTCGCTTGCCGCCACCTTGGCTAGTTCGCACACTTCGCGCACGTGCGCGGTGGCTGTCAGCAACTGGTGTTGCGAGAGTTGTTCGCGCGCGACCAGGTCTTCGTTCCACAGGACGAGAAGTACCTGGCCAGCCTTCACGCGATCGCCCTTGTGGATATTCAGCACCTCGATGCGTCCGGCCGCCGGAGGCGCCAGCTTCGCCCGCCGGCAGGCTGAGACCGAGCCCGCCCGTGTGTTGGCGACAGTGGCCTCGACGCGCCCCTGCTCGACCTTGGCCGTCAGTACCGCTACCGGCTTGGCTCGGGTTGCGTACCAGCTTGTGCCAACGAGGCCTGCGAGTATCGCCACGACAATCGCGATGCGCCTGACGAGGCGGTTGCGCGTCAGCGTTCCTGGCGGAGACAGGGGCTTGTCTGGCATAGGGTAAGAGATGCGAAGACGTCGGGTGCGAATGCTGCGATGCATCAGCCTCACCGTCCCGCAGTCTCTGTATCCTAGCCCGTCGCGCCATCAAGCGCCACATGAGGCATCTGCCCCGCCGCCTCCCCAGGAATTGGACGTTCGCCCAAGTTGGCTAGCATGACTGGCCTCGACGATGCACGATGCGCATCACGATGAGAAGCCCGGTCCGGCGCCCTAACGCACCAGCGCCCGCAAGCCCTCCAGCAACCTCCCGATCTCCGCCTCGGTGGTCAAGTAGCTGACCGAGGCGCGGGCGATCTGGCTGAGTCCGCGGGCGTGCATATCCAGGGGCGTATAGGCGACGCCGTTGCTGCCGATCACCACGCCCTGCGCCGCCAGGCTGCGCTGCACCGACATCGGGTCCTGGCCGGCCAGGTTGAACGCCACCAGTCCGGAGCGCTCGTGGCCCTGGTCCAGCACCGTCACTCCGGGTATGCCGGCCAGTTGCGCACGCAGCGCCTGCGCGGTGGCATCGATCCGCGCACGGATGTTCTCAAGGCCGATCTCCAGCGCTTCCTGCAAGGCGTTGGCCAGGCCGCAGCGCAGCGCCATCGATGCTTCCGCCGATTCGAAGCGGGCCGCGCCGGCCCGCAGCACCGGCTCGCCGTCCGCGTCCAGCGGCGCGGAGTACGTGTCGACGAATGCCGGCGTGAGCCGGGGCAGGAAATCTTGCCGCACGTAGAGCAGGCCGGTGCCCCTTGGGCCGCGCAGTGCCTTGCGCCCTGCGCCGCTGAGCACGTCGCAGCCCAACTGGGCTACGTCGATCGGCAATTGCCCCACCGCCTGCGCGGCGTCGATGAAGTAGGGGACGCCGTGGCGCCGCGCTACCTTTCCGATGGCCGCTGCCGGGTTGATCAGCCCGCCGTTGGCCGGCAGCCAGGTCAGCGCAATCAGGCGCACGCGGTCGTCCAGCATGGCCTCCAGCGCCTCGGGATCCACCGCGCCGCTGTCGTCGGACGCAATGGCTTCGATCGACGCGCCCGCGCGCTGCGCAGTCAGGCGCATGGTGGCCAGGTTGCCGCCCCATTCGTGGCGCCCGACCAGGATCCGGTCGCCGGGTTGCCAGGCTCCCAGGGCGGCGAACGCGGCGCCCCAGCCGGGCGAATTGCCCGTGGTCAGCGCGATCTCCGCCGGCTGGGCGTTGAGCAGTTGCGCGGCGAGGGTACGCGCGCGTTCCGTTTGTTCGCGCGCCGCGACGCCGGCTTCCATCGGTCCCAGCGTGGCCTCGCGCTGCAGGTGGCTGTAGATCGCCTCGAGCGTGGCCGCTGACGGCAGGGAGGCGCCGCCGTGGTTGAAGTGCGTGGTGCCTCGCGCACCCGGGGTAAGGGCGCGCAGGGCGTCGACGGCGGCAGCGGAAAGGGGAGCAGCGGTGAGGGGGGCTGGCATGGGGGTTCCTGGGATGCGTGTCCGGTTCAGGGCGAGGTCAGCGAGATGACTGCTTCGACTTCCACGGCAACGCCGGCAGGCAGCGCGGCCACGCCCACGGCGCTGCGCGCATGGCGGCCTGCATCGCCAAAGACCTGCACCATCAGGTCCGACGCACCGTTGGCGATGGCGCTCTGGCGATTGAAGTCCGGCGTACAAGCCACGAACACGCCCAGCCGCACCACACGGGCCACCCGGTCGAGCCGGTCACCCGTGGCGGCGGCGATCTGCGACAGGATGCCGAGCGCCGACAGCCGCGCCGCGCGCACGCCGTCTTCGTCCGAAATATTGTCGCCCAGGCGGCCCAGGTACGCGGCCTGGCCATTTTCGCGGGAGATCTGGCCGGAGATATAGAGCTGGTTGCCGTCCTGCACGAACGATACGTAGTTGGCAGCGGGCGCGGCCGCGGCCTCGAGGGTCAGACCGAGTTCGGCCACGCGGGCGGAGAGGGAGAGGGTCATGTGGGTTGCGCGGGAAAGGGATTGGGAAGGCCCATCCTATCGGCTTGGTGGCCGGGAAACCAATCAATTCTTGCCCCGCCACACATGAACAAAACTAATCCGTGGGTGATCACTTGACACCACGCGGTGCCACGCGGCGTCAGGCGCGGTCCAGCGCATCCTCGGCGGCCACCGCCATCAGCCAGCCACGGAATGCCGACGCGGCCTCGCCCAGCGCGCCGCGCGGCGCGACCAGCCACCAGCCGATGCCGGGATCATCCAGTACCGCGTCGGGCAGGGCCTGCACCAGCGCGCCGCTGGCCAGTTGCTGGGCGATCAGGCGGTGGCGGCCCATGGCGATGCCCTGGCCGGCGAGCGCCGCTTCCACCACGATGTTGTAGTCGTGCAGATGCACGGTCTGCGCCTGGCTCAGGTCCAGGCCAAAGCGGCGTGACCAGGCGTCCCACTCGAACGGCTGCCGGGCATGCGACGATAAAAACGCAAAGCGCAGCAGGTCGTGTGGCTTGGCGGGCCGGTCCGGCCCGGCAATCAGGCCGGGCACGCAGACCACCGACAGGCGCTCCGGCATGAGTTGCTGCGCCTGCACGCCCGGCCAGGCGCCGCGCCCGTAGCGGATCGCCACGTCGACCTCGCCGCCGGCCACATCCGCCAGGCCGATATCGGGCCGCAATTGCAGGTCGATGCCGGGATGCGCCAGCGAGAACGCCTGCAAGCGCGGCGCCAGCCAGCGCGTGCCAAACGACGCCAGCAACCCCACGGTCAGCGTCGTGCGCGCCGTGCTGGGCGCCCGTACCTGCTCGGTGCCGTCGCGCAGCAGTTCGAACGCCGCGTGCACCTTGGCGTAATACGCCTGCCCCGCGGGCGTCAGCGCAACCGCGCGGGCACGCCGCTCGAACAGCGTCACGCCCAGGTCGTTCTCCAGGCGCTGGATATGGTGGCTGATGGCGCTTTGTGACACAAAAAGCTCTTGCCCCGCCAGGCTGAAGCTCAGGCGCCTGGCGGCGGCTTCGAACGCGCGCAGGGTGACGAGAGGCGGCAGGGATCGCATGGAACGCATGAGGCGGAATCAAAAGCTGAGAGGCGAGCGCGACATGCTACGCCTGCTTGCGCAGGCCTGCTGGTCCCGCCATGCCTCAAAACGAGGCCGGTCATGCACCATTTGTATCGCCTTATTTGGCGCGCGATGCGTCTGTTACTTCATTTTTCCCGTAAAAAATACATATGTTTCATGGTTATCCATGATGGAACAGTTGTTGCTCAGTGAATAGTATTCAAACGCGATGGCCCGTCGCATGTCTGCTAAACAAGGAGCGATAAATGAAAGCTGTGAAAGCCACCTGCCTCGGATTGGCAATGCTGGGAGCGATGCTTGGCATGGGGGCGGTCCAGGCCTCGGATGTGGCTGCCAGCCCCACGCTGGCCCGGATCAAGGAGTCGGGAACGATCACGATCGGGCATCGCACCACCTCGATCCCGTTTTCCTACTACGACAGCAACCAGAAGGTGATCGGCTACTCGCAGGACATCTGCGACAAGGTGGTGGCCGAGGTCAAGAAGCAGGCGGGGTTGGCCAAGCTTGACGTGCGCATGGTGCCGGTCACGTCGCAGAACCGCATATCCCTGGTCCAGAACGGCACGGTTGACCTGGAGTGCGGGGTCACCACCAACCTGAAAGCGCGCCAGCAGCAGGTGGCGTTCTCCACCACCTTCTTTGTTGCCGGCACGCGCCTGCTGGTCAAGAAGGGCGGCCCGGTCCACGACTTCACGGACCTTAGCGGCAAGGCCGTGGTCACCAACGCGGGCACCACGTCCGAGCGGATCCTGCGCAAGCTCAACGACGACAAGAAGGCCAACATCACGATCCAGAGCGCCAAGGACTACGGCGAGTCATTCCTGATCCTGCAATCGGGCCGCGTCTGGGCCTTCATGATGGACGACGTGCTGCTGTCGGGCGCGAAAACGCTGGCGCCGAACCCGGCGGAATGGGAAGTGGTTGGCACGCCCCAATCGTTCGAGGCTTACGGCTTCATGATGCGCAAGGACGATCCCGAGTTCAAGAAGCTGGTTGACGGCGTGATCACCGGCCTGATGAAGAGCGGCGAGATCAAGGGCCTGTACGACAAATGGTTCAGCAAGCCGGTGCCGCCAAAGAACATCAATTTCGAGTTCCCGATGAGCGCCGCGGTCAAGAAAGCTTACGACCAGCCCAACGACGAAGCGTTTGAGTAATCCCGTACCAGGAGGAGACCAGCATGACCGTTGTCAAGAACCCCGCCACCCTGGGTGACGCGGGGCAAGCGCCCCGCGTTGAGAGCGGGCTGGACGCCGCCGCCTTCGCCAAGGTGACCAGGCGCATCGTGCCGTTCATCGTCCTTTGCTATTTCTTCAGCTACCTGGACCGGGTGAATGTTGGCTTTGCCAAGCTGCAGATGCAGCAGGCGCTGGGGCTGAGCGACGTGGTGTACGGCGTCGGGGCCGGTATCTTCTTCTGGGGCTACATGCTCTGCCAGGTGCCCAGCAGCCTGCTGATCTACCGGCTGGGCATGCGCAAGAGCATGGCCGCCATCATGATCGTGTGGGGGCTGGTTTCCGCCGCGACCATGCTGGTGAGCACGCCAGCGGAGTTCTACTTCGCACGCTTCATGCTGGGCGTGACAGAAGCCGGCTTCTTCCCTGCCGCGGTCATGTATCTGAACAAATGGTATCCGGCGGCCCGGCAGTCGAAGATCATGTCGATCCTGTTCCTGGCGATGCCGCTGGGGATGGTGCTGGGCGGGCCGATTTCTGGCGCGCTGATGTCCGGCACGCACGACCTGCATGGCTTGCAGGGCTGGCAGTGGATGTTCCTGATCGAAGCGTTGCCGGCGATCGTGCTGGGCCTGCTCGTGCTCAAGATGCTGCCGGAGTCGCCTCAGGCCGCGCCCTGGCTGACCAAGGCGGAAGCGGCGGCGATCACCACCACGCTATCCACGGAAAACGCCCGCAAGAACACGAGCTTCGTGGCCGCGCTCAAGTCCCCGGTGCTGTGGATGCTGATGGGCATTTGCCTGCTGTTCAATATCGGCAACTATGGCCTGGTGTTCTGGCTCCCGACCATCATCCAGTCCACGGGCATGCAGTCGCCCCTCGAGATTGCCTTGCTGACGGCAATCCCGTATGGCGTTGCCTGCGTGGTGATGAACCGCAACGCGGCGCATGCGCAGCGCGTGGGCGAGCGGCGCCTGCATGCCGCCGTCCCGCTCTTTGTCGCGGCCGCCGCCATGTGGGCCAGCACGCTGTTTGCGCACAATACCGTCATGGCCATGGTGTTCCTGACCATCGGCATCTCCGGCCTGATGGCGACGCTGGCGATGTTCTGGGGCCTGCCGGGCCGCGTGCTGGCCGGTACGGCCGCCGCTGGCGGCATCGCCATGATCAACAGTGCCGCCAGCCTTGCTGGCTTGATCGGCCCCGTGCTCATGGGTGGCATCAAGCAGTCCACCGGCAGCATCTCGCTGGGGGTGCTGGCACTGGCCGCCATGATGCTGATTGCCGCGGTGCTGATCCTCGCCATTCCGCGCGAACTCATGTCCGACCGGCAGGTGTGAGATGGCGACGCAACGCATGACGCAGGCGGAACTGCTGGCTGCCGTGGGTATGGTCATCGGCAAAGTCCGGCCGCCGGTTTCGGCGGAGGATATCGAGGCTGTCGTGGCGCTGGTGCAGGGCATGGAGGGCATGGCGCAGGGGCTTGCCAATGCCTTGGCAAGCGGGCAGGCGCGGAGCAGGGTGGGGGGCGGCGATGGCGGTTGATTTGCAGTCCGTCACTGGCATCGCGGCGCAGCTCCGCGGCGGGAGTCATACCGCGCAAGACGTGGTTCGGGCCAGCCTTGCCAGGGCGGCGCAGGTGGCGTCGCTGAACTGTGTCTCCCGGCTGCTGGCGCGGGAGGCCATTGTCGGCGCAGCCGCCTGTGACACGGCCCGCCTCGCCGGCGGGGCCCCGCTTCCCCTGGCTGGCGTGCCTTTTGTCGTCAAGAACCTGCTGGACGTGGCAGGCCACGCGACGCTTGCCGGCGCCCATGCGCGGGCGAACGAGCCGCCCGCCACCCGCAGCGCCGCCGTGGTGCAGGCGTTGATGGCGGCCGGCGCGATCCCGGTGGCGCTGACTCAGATGGACGAGTATGCCTGCGGCGCTACCGGCGAGAACGTGATCGGCGGACCGGTGCGCAATCCGCTGGATCCGTCCAGGATCGCGGGCGGATCGTCGGCGGGCACCGCCGCGGCGATTGCAGCCGGGATCGCACCGATTGGCATCGGGTCCGATACCAACGGATCCATTCGCGCGCCGGCGTCGTTCTGCGGCATCTGGGGCCTGCGGCCGACCACGGGCCGCATTTCGGCGCAAGGGTGCTTTCCGTATGCCGAGAGCCTGGACGCCGTGGGTCCGATGGCGTCGGATGCAACCGGGCTGGCATTGGCGTACCGCGCGATGCTGGGGTCCGCAGCCGAACCCGAACCCGGCGAGCCGGTGCGGCCTGCCGGCGTGTCGATGGCTGGCCTGCGCGTGGGGGTTCTGCAAGCCGGCTTTGGCGATTTTGCGCAGGACGAGGCCCAGGACGCCGTGCTGCGCGTTGCCTCGGCGTTTGATGCTGTACGGAAGATCGATTTACCCGAAGCCGATCTTGCGCGCGACGCCGCGTCGATCATTTCCGCGTTCGAAGTCGGGCGCAACCATGTTCAGCGCGGATTCGCCGAGCGCCATCCTGGCTATAGCGCCTTTGTGCGCCGGCGCATGCTGGCCGGCCTGTCCATCCCCGAGGACTGGTACCGGTTGGCCAAGGCCTACCAGGTTGTGTGGCGCCAAAAGCTGGAGGCACTGTTCGACGAGGTTGACCTGCTGCTGGCGTGCACCACGCCGTACGCCGCACCCCTGATCGGGGCGGAGCAGATCGCTGGCGGCAAGCGGGCCTACGTGCCGCGCGCAGATGCCGGCCACCTGACTCGCCCTGTCTCGCTGGCAGGGCTGCCCGTGGTCGCCGCGCCTTGCGCCGTGGCCGGCCTGCCCCTCGGCGTACAGCTAATCGCGCCGCCGTGGCAGGAAGCAAGGTGCCTGGACGTGGCGTTGTTTCTGGAAGCGCAAGGGCTTTGCCGCAATGCGCGGGCCGGCTGCGGCCAGCTCGCCTAGCCGCATGCCTGGCCAGCTAGCCCCGCCTGGCCGGGACATAGGCGCCGGTCTGGTGCAACTGGCCTTCGGCGAGTTCGAGCGCCTTGATCGCGCCCTTGCCCTTCTTGGCAAGCAACTGCTCGACCAGGGCTTCCGCCACCGCCACGCCGGCCGTGATGGAGGGAAAGAACGACGGGCTGTCGATGGAGAACAGCAGCGTGCAATCGGCATGCAAGGCAATCGGCGCCACAGTGCTGTCGGTCAGGGCCACCACGCGGCAGCCGGCCTCGCGCGCGGCATCGGCCACGCGGATGCTCTCCTGCGAGTAGGGCGCAAAGCTCACGACCACCACGGCATCCTTGGCCGTCAGGGCACGCAGCTCCATTTCGAGCGTGCCCGCATCGCCACGGATCAGGTGCACCGTTGGGCGAAACAGCCGATACACGTAGTGCAGGGTGAACGCGATGGGGTAGCACGAGCGAAAGCCCGCCACATACACATTGGGCGCGGCGCTGAGCAGGTCGGCAGCCTGCGGCATCGACTCGGCATTATTGGCCCCGGTCAGGTCCAGGTTGCGGTGCTGGGCGTCGAGCATTTCCGTAAGCATCCGGCTTGACCCGCTCTCGCGTACCAGCTTCTTGGCACGCTTGGCGTAGGGCTGCGGGCCGCCACGGATCGACTCGACAAAGAGCTCGCGCAGGCCCTGCCAGCCCTCGAAGCCAAGGAACTGCGCCAGGCGCACCAGGGTGGCCGGCTGGACACCTGCATTCGCGGCAATCTTGCGCATGGAAAGGATGGGAATCTCCTGCGGATGATCGAGCAGGTAGCGCGCCCCGCCCTGGAACTGCGTACTGAGCGTGGCGAAGTTCTCCCGGAGATGAACGAGCAGTTCATCCAGGCTCTGCGGCGGCACGGAGACTTCGGTAGGCATGGGGGGTGTCCTGATTGGCGGATGCAACGATTGTTGCACAACTGGTCACCCGACGCACGGGACGTGCCTCCGGCGTAGCGCGCCGCAGAGTGAATCGAGTGAATCTAGTTTCTTTGTAAAGAAACAAATGTTGCATAACCGGGCGCGCTTTCTTATACTTCACCGGTGCCGGCAGCGCTTCTTTGGCCGGTCCCGCCTTCAGGGCGAAGTTCGCGGCCCCAGGCGCACAGGCGTGGTCCAGCTTTGCGGCCCGGGAGGCCTGGAGGCCGGAAGGTGGGCGTAGGTTGTCAAACAAGCGGGAATCGAACCACAGTAAGCAGGGGAGAGAAGTCATGTCGGCATTACCCATGGAGGCCGCCAGCATTGCAGATCTGCTGTTTCGGCGCGCGACGCTGGTCGATGGCACGGGCGCGCCGCGGCGGATCGCGGATGTCGCCGTCGCTGGCGGCCGCGTCGTTGCCGTCGGCGACCTGGCCGGCATGCGGGCCAGGGCAGTGATCGACGCGGCGGGCCGCGTGCTGGCGCCGGGCTTCATCGATTCCCACACGCACGACGACGGCTACCTGCTGGTGCATCCGGAGATGGAACCCAAGGTTTCGCAGGGCATCACCACGGTGGTGACAGGCAACTGCGGCATCAGCGTGGCGCCGCTCGTCATCGGCGATCCGCCGCAGCCACTGGACCTGCTGGGGCCGGCGGAACTGTTCCGGTTCGCCGAGTTCGCCGACTGGCTGGATGCCATGCGCGCCAAGCCGGCCAACGTGAACGTGGTGCCGTTGCTCGGCCACTCGACGCTGCGCGTCAAGGCCATGCCGGACGTGAGCCGCGAGGCCAATGCGCAGGAAGTGGCCGCCATGCGCGTGGAGGTGGAAAAAGCCATGCAGGCAGGCGCCTTCGGCGTATCCACTGGTACCTTCTATCCGCCGGCCGCCGCCGCCACGGAGCAGGAGATCATCCAGATCTGCGAGCCGCTGCGGGCATTCGGGGGCATCTACTCCACCCACCTGCGCGACGAGACCGACGATATCGTGCCCTCGATCGAAGAGGCGCTCAGGATCGGCGGGGCGCTGGATTGCCGCATCGTCTTCTCGCATCACAAAGTGGCAGGCAAACACAATCACGGCCGCTCCGTGGAGACCCTGGGCATCCTGGAGAAAGCCTCCAGGCTGCAGCCGCTATGCCTGGACTGCCATCCCTATCCCGCAACCTCGACCATGCTCCGGCTGGACCGCGTACGGCAATCCACGCGCACCATGATCACCTGGTCCAAAGGCTACCCGGAAGCGGGCGGCCGGGATTTTCAGGAACTCATGCAGACGCTGGGGCTGGATGAACATGGCCTGCTGGAACGGCTGAAGCCCGCCGCCGCCATCTACTTCATCATGGATGAAGCGGACGTCGAGCGCATCGCCAGCTTTCCCCTGACCATCTTTGGCTCGGACGGGCTGCCGTTCGACCCACGCCCCCATCCGCGCCAGTGGGGCACGTTCCCGCGCATCCTTGCGCGGATGGTGCGCGAGTCCGGGCTGATGACGCTTGAGCAAGCCGTTCACAAGATGTCCGGGCTTGCCGCCGAGCAATACGGACTCACGGACCGCGGGCTGGTCCGGGCCGGCCAGTTCGCCGACCTGGTCCTGTTCGATGCGCAACGGGTGCAGGACAACGCCACCTTCGAGGATCCGATCCGCCTCAGCGAAGGCATCCACGGCGTCTGGGTCAATGGCCAGCGCGTGTGGGAAGACACACACGTTATCCCGGCATTTCCCGGCCAGGTTCTCACGCACCGCCCGCGTTCCTAACACGATATTTCGTTCTCACACCAGACATCATGACCCACGTATTCCACCGCAATCCCCGCCAGACGCTTGCCGTGGCAGTCGCCGGCAAGGGCATCGAGCTCATCGACAGCAATGGCAAGCACTATATCGACGCTTCGGGCGGGGCCGCGGTGTCCTGCCTGGGCCACGGGCATCCCAGGGTGATCGAGGCGATCAAGCAGCAGGTCGATTCGCTCGCCTACGCGCATACGTCGTTCTTCACCACCGAAGTGTCGGAAGAACTGGCCCGCGCCTTGGCGCAAGCGGCGCCCGGCGATCTGAACCACGTCTACTTTGTCTCGGGCGGCTCGGAGGCGGTCGAGGCTGCGTTGAAGCTGGCGCGGCAGTATTTCGTGGAGATCGGGCAAACGCAGCGCCGCCACTTCATCGCGCGCCGCCAGAGCTACCACGGCAACACGCTGGGGGCGCTGGCCATCGGCGGCAATGCATGGCGCCGCGAGCCGTTCCTGCCCCTGCTGGTGCCGGCGCACCATGTGGCGCCGTGCTACGCCTACCGCGACCAGGAAGCGGGCGAGACCGACCCGCAGTACGCGCAGCGCCTGGCCGACGAGCTCGAAGCCAAGATCCTCGAACTTGGCCCGCAGAGCGTCGCCGCGTTCGTGGCGGAGACGGTGGTGGGCGCGACCGCCGGCGCGGTGCCGCCGGTGGCGGACTATCTCAGGCGCATTCGCGCCGTCTGCGACAAGTACGGCGTGCTGCTGATCCTCGACGAAATCATGTCCGGCATGGGCCGCACCGGCTACCTGTTCGCGTGCGAGGAGGATGGCGTGGTGCCCGATATCGTGACGATCGCCAAGGGCCTGGCCGCGGGCTATCAGCCGATCGGCGCAATGATTTCGAGCAGCCGCATCTATGACGCGGTGGTGGGCGGCAGCGGCTTCTTCCAGCATGGGCATACGTATATCGGGCATGCCACGGCTTGCGCGGCGGCACTGGCCGTGCAGCGCACCATCGCCGAGGACCGTCTGCTGGAGAACGTGCTGGCTCGCGGCGATCAACTCCGCGCCCGGCTGCGCGAAACGCTGTGCGACCACCCCAACGTTGGCGACATCCGCGGCCGCGGCCTCTTTGTCGGCGTGGAGTTCGTGGCTGACCGCGAGACCAAGGCAACGTTGGACCCGGCCCTGAAGATGCATGCCCGGCTCAAGTCCACCGCCATGCACAACGGGCTGCTGATCTATCCGATGGGCGGCACCGTGGATGGCGTGCGGGGCGACCACGTGCTCTTTGCGCCGCCGTTCATCTGTACGGCGCAGGATATCGACCGCATCGTCGAGCGCTTTGCCGCGTCGGTGCAGGCCGTGATGCCGGCGACCCGCGGCGCGCTCGCCTGAGCCGGTACGCCAGGCGCAAGACGGGGGGCGGCACGGCGCAACAGGCGGTCGTATTTCGTATTGCCCGTACTATTTGCCGCCGACCGAATACGGCGGCATCTGGTAGCTCCACGTTTCGCTCAGCGTCTTGTCGCCGGACACCAGCGCCGCGCGCATTTCCACCACCTGCTTCGGATCCTTGACCTTGATCCGCAGGTTCAGCCGCCAGCCCTTGATGACGGGATTGGGTTCCACCACCCTGTCGATGATCTCGGCGTTGCTGCTCACGCTGACCTGCGCGCCCACCTGCGTGCCCGGGGGGAGGCTCGCCAGCACGGGGCCTTCGAAGTCGACCACGATGCCTGTGCTGCCATCCAGGTGGCGGATCMGGTTGGCCTGCGTGATTTCTCCCGCGGAGCGCAGCGTCTGCTTGACCGAGGCCAGGTCCTTGTCCATCAGGGCGCGCTCGTCAAGGGTCCAGTGCATCGTGTAGTCCGCCTTCAAGGGCTGGCCCTTGGGCGGCAACTGGTCCGGCGTCCAGAAGGCGACGATGTTGTCGTTGGTCTCGTCGGGCGTGGGGATTTCCACCAGCTCGACCTTGCCCTTGCCCCAGTCGCCCTGGGGCTCGATCCAGGCGCTTGGCCGCAGGTCATAACGGTCCTTCAGGTCTTCATACGAGGAAAACTCGCGGCCCCGCTGGAGCAGGCCGAAGCCCTTGGGGTTGGTGACCTGGAAGGTGCTGATGGCGAGGTTGCGCGGATTGTTCAGCGGGCGCCACAGCCATTCGCCGYYGCCGGTRTGGATGGMRAGGCCGTTSGAGTCRTGCAGSGCCGGGCGGAAGTTGTACTGGTCGCGCTGCTGGTTCGGCCCGAACAGGAACATGCTTGTCAGCGGCGCCACGCCGAGCTTGGCGACGGGCCCGCGCAGGAAAATGCGCGCCTGCACCTTGAGGACCGCATCCTCGCCGGGGTAGAGATCGAAGCGGTAGGCGCCGGTGGCGCGCTGGGAGTCAAGCAGTGCATAGAACACCAGGTGCTTGTCCTGTGGATCCGGCCGCTCGATCCAGAACTCGCGGAAGGCCGGAAACTCCTCTGCGACGGGCAGCCCGGTATCGATGGCCAGGCCGCGGCTGGACAGGCCATAGACCTGGTTCTTGCCGATGACCCTGAAGTAGCTGGCGCCCAGCACGCTCATGATCTCGTCGAGCTTGTCGGCCCGGTTGATCGGGTAGAGCACGCGGAAGCCGGCATAGCCGAGCTTGCCGGTCGCGGACTTGTCCAGCTTCAGGTCGCCGAAGTCGAAGCGCGCGGGATCGTACCTGATCTCATGGACCGCGCCGCCCACGATCTCGTTGATGCGTACCGGGCTGCCGAACTGCATGCCCTGGTGGTAGAAGCCCAGGCGGAACGGCGTGCCCTGGTCCTTCCACTCCAGGTTGTCGCGCTGGGGCTGGATCTTGACGTAGTCGGCAAACTGCATCTGGCTGAACACCGGGGGCAGGTTGCTGACCGGTGCGGCATAAGGCTTGTCGGCCAGGGTCTTGGCGCGGGGCACTACGTCGTCCAGGGAGAACGCGCTGGCCTGGCTGGCCGCCAGCAGCGCCCCGGCGGCCAGCAGCGTTGGCAAGGCGATTTGCATCTTGTTACGAAACGACGCGGCGATGACGGCAAGAACCACGAATCTCTCCAGAAAAACAGGTTAAGCAAGGCTGCCGCGTCACATGCGGCGGCAGCAGATAGTGTAGTGGCGGTAAACTGCGCTGGCAGTGCAGAAAGATAAACGATAGCGTATTTCGCTTCGCGTGCCTGCCAGGCAGGAAACGCGCACCACCTGCGGGGCAGCTACCTTGTCGCGCCACCTGGATCACACTCAGATGAGAATGCTCTCTGCGCTGGCCCTGTCGGCCAGCCTGGTTTGTTCGCCGGTTCTTGCCGGCACCGCGCCGGCTGCCGCCGGCGACAAGAATGCCTTCGTCGCCGATCTCATAGGACGGATGACGCTGGAGGAGAAGATCGGGCAATTGCGCCTGATCAGCATCGGCGAGGACATGCCCCAGCCCCAGTTGCTCAAGGAGATCGCGGCGGGCCGGGTAGGCGGCACGTTCAACTCGGTGACGCGCAAGGACAACCGGCCGATGCAGCAGGCGGCGGTGGAGCGCAGCCGCCTGAAGATCCCCATCTTCTTCGCCTACGACGTGGTCCACGGGCACCGCACCATCTTCCCGATCAGCCTGGGCCTGGCATCGAGCTGGGACATGGAAACCGTGGCGCAGAGCGCGCGCGTCTCGGCCATCGAAGCCAGCGCGGACGGCCTGGACATGACCTTCGCGCCGATGGTCGACATCTCGCGCGATCCGCGCTGGGGGCGCACGTCGGAAGGGTTTGGCGAGGATCCGTACCTGGTCTCGCTGTGCGCGCAGGCCAGCGTCAGGGGTTTTCAGGGAAGCTCCCTGGCCAACGCAGATAGCGTGATGGCGGTGGTCAAGCACTTCGCGCTGTACGGCGCGGTGGAAGGCGGGCGCGACTACAACACGGTCGACATGAGCCCGCTGCGCATGTACCAGGATTACCTGCCGCCGTACCGCGCCGGCGTCGATGCTGGCGCCGGGGGCGTCATGATCGCGCTGAACTCGATCAACGGCGTGCCGGCCACATCCAACACATGGCTGTTGCGGGACCTGCTGCGCAAGAGCTGGGGCTTCAAGGGCATCACGGTGAGCGACCACGGGGCCATCGACGAGCTGACCAAGCATGGCGTGGCCAAGGATGCGCGCGAGTCCGCCAAGCTCGCCATCATGGCCGGCGTCGACATGAGCATGCACGACTCCGCCTACCGGGATCACCTGCCCGAACTGGTGAAATCCGGCGAAGTGCCCATGCGCGTCATTGACGACGCGGTGCGCGAGATACTGGGCGCCAAGTACGACCTGGGACTGTTCCAGGAACCCTTCAAGCGCATCGGCGCCACGGAGCAGGACCCGGCGGACGTCGACGCGCCGAGCCGACTGCATCGGGAGGCCGCACGCGCCGCCGCGCGCAAGTCGCTGGTGCTGCTCGAGAACCGCGAGCGCACGCTGCCGCTGAAGAAGTCCGGCACGGTCGCGGTCGTTGGGCCGCTGGCCGATGCGCCCATCGACACCATGGGGAGCTGGTCGGCTGCCGGCAAATCCGCGCAGACGGTGACGCTGCTCCAAGGCGTGCGCGACGCGCTCGGCGGCAATGGCCGCGTGGTCTATGCCCGCGGCGCGAACGTGACCGACGACGCTGGCGTGGTCGGGTACCTGAACTTCATGAACTGGGACAAGCCCGAGATTGTCCAGGACAAGCGTGCCCCGGGGGACATGATTGCCGAAGCCGTGGCGGCAGCGCGCGGCGCCGACGTGATCGTGGTAGCCGTGGGCGAGTCGCGCGGCATGTCGCATGAAGCCTCGAGTCGTACCACCTTGTCGCTGCCGGGCAGCCAGGAGACGCTGCTCAAGGCGCTCAAGACCACCGGCAAGCCGATGGTGGTGGTGCTGATGAACGGCCGCCCGCTCACCATCAACTGGGTGAAGGACAACGCCGATGCCGTGCTCGAGACCTGGTACGCCGGCACCGAAGGCGGTCATGCCATTGCCGACGTGCTGTTCGGGGACTACAACCCTTCGGGCAAGCTGCCCGTTTCCTTCCCGCGCTCGCTCGGGCAGATCCCCACCTACTACAACCAGCTGCGTATCGGGCGCCCGTTCGTGCCGGGCCAGCCGCCAAACTACACCTCGCAATACTTCGAGGAAACGTCCGGTCCGCTGTACCCGTTCGGCTACGGACTGAGCTATACGGATTTCAACGTGTCCGGTATCACGCTGTCGAGCCCCACGATGCCGCGCGGTGGCCGCATCGAGGCGAGCGTGACGGTGAAGAACACCGGGCAGCGCGATGGCGAAACCGTGGTCCAGCTCTATATCCAGGACGTTGCCGCCTCCGTGGTGCGGCCGGTGAAGGAGCTGAAGGACTTCCACAAACTCATGCTCAAGGCAGGCGAGGAGCGCGTGGTGCGTTTTGCCCTCGATGAGGACAAGCTGAAGTTCTTCAACGCCAAACTGGAATACGCCGCCGAGCCGGGGGAATTCAAGGTGCAGATCGGGCTGGATTCGCAAGCGGTGCGGGAGCAGGGCTTCGTGTTGCAGTAGGGGGCTTGGGTTGGAGCGTTGACTGCGCACGCGGCCAAAGCCCGCGGGCCTGAATAGGGGTTTATGCCAGCTTTTCGCCGGCGCTGCGTTGCGGTCTACTGAAAGCGAGTTGAGACGTGGCTGGCGTGTGGAACAGATACTGCCGTGCTTTCCACAAATGTCTAGCCGTGGATTCCTACTTCAGGAGACAACACCATGGTGACCAAGCAGGACGATGCATTCGTTTTGAAAAACCTTCTCGCGCTGGCGGCAGTGGAAGCGCTAGGCGGCGCGATTGCGCTAGGGTTCGCCTTCAACCTCCTGACCTGACTGGAGTATCGCCAGGGACCGTCCATCATTAAATAAGCATTAAATAAGCACTAATAAGCACTAAAGCTCCCCGGCACTGGCCTGGTTCTGGCCAGCACGCCGGGGAACTCGCCCTGACCCTACCTTGAGGGCCAGCGCCGTCAGCTCAGTTCAGGCTTCCCGGATTTTGCGCCGCAGCGCGCTGTTTGGACCTGGCCGCCCAGTACGCGCCAATCTGCTTCTGCGTGATCTCGCCCTTCTTCCTGGCGTCGATCGCGTCGAAGTTCTTGTAGACCTCGGGCATGCCCGCTTCCGCTTCCTCCTTCGTCAGCTTGCCGTCGTGATTGGTATCGGCAGCAGCGAACTTTTCCGCGAATTTTGCCTTGGCTTCTTTTGCATTCATCGGCTGCTGTTGCGCGCCGACGCTGCCGGCGGCGAAAAATGCGAGCAGCGCCAGGCTGGCTGTTGATACTAGCCGTGGAATCATTAGCGTCTCCTTGAACACTTCGATGGTGAGGCCTGCCGGTCTGGCGGATGTCCGCGATCGGCGGGCTTTTGCAGGAATCGGGGAGCAATCGATCCCCCCAGATCCTTGGCTAAGATCATCGTTGGCTTTCCGGTGTTCGGGTATTTAGATATTTCGGGATCTGAGATTAGAATTTTCCCAATCCAGGGTGGCGAGCCGGGTAATCCCTGCTGCCATTTAAAACACGCCAGGAATGACGCGATATCGCACATTGGCCTGATACGCGCGATAGGCGGGATCCTGGCCCAGGAGTTGTTCTTCCCTGAACATCCGGCCCGTTTGCAAGGCATAAAGGCCGCCGTAGAGCAGTGCATTGCGCCAGCCGAAGTTGGCCAGCAGGAAGCCAAGGTCTGTCACCAGGTAGCTGAGATAGATGGGGTGGCGCACGAGCCGGTACGCGCCGCGCGACACCACGCCGCGATTGGCGGGCAGGATGCCGAAGGAGCCGCGCAGCGATAGCTTGGCGAATAGCTGGAACAGGATGCCGGTGATTTCCAGCGTGGCGCCGACTGTCTCGGGGACAAGGCGAACGCCGGGGTCGAGCTCGATCCCGAGATAATAGAAGCTGCCGCCAATCGACATCACAAAGCTCAAGGGGCGCATGTCGCGTTTTTCGGGGATGCGCGAGAACAGTGACAAGCCCACGGTCAGCACCGTGGCAACCACAAGCAGCAGCAAGGTGATGCGTTCGGGCGCCAGGCGCCACTGCGCGTAGGCGCTATAGGCGAACAGGCTCAGCAGCAGGACGACGCACAGGCGCGCGGATACCTCCATCACCATCTCACGCACTTGCGGCCGGATGAATCTGGCAGTGAATCCACCAGCATTGCGCGCATTGACCCCATTGGCGCTACGCGACTTTGCGTCGCTATCGTTATGCATTCCCTGAGACCTCTCTGTTTTTATAAGGCAAGCCTGCATGACACGGCGGGACATTTTCATGCCGCGTCGGGTGGATTCAGCGTGCCAATCATGAGCAGAGATTACGCCGGGATGCGGGTGCAACCCATATCCCCCTGACGAGGGGACAACCTTGCGCCTGGCGTGTCAGGCGGCCGCGGGGCGCGCTGGAGGGGGGCGACGTCGTGCAAGCAGCGGGCTGGCGGGATGTGCGCCGGCCTACACCTTGCAACCCGACGCCGCCTCGCTGATGTACTCGGCGAGCCGGCTTGCCACCGGCTGACGGCTATGGCGCGGCCGCTCCACCAGGCCGATCTCGCGGTGAAAGGTATCGTCGCCAAGCGGCAGGGCAGTCACGCCATGCGGCCAAGGGCCTTGCGCCGCCGTTTGCGGAATCAGCGCCACGCCAAGGCCGCGCGCCACCAGTTGCACGATGCCCTGCAACTCGTCAAGCTCGATGGCGTCCTGTACCGCCAGCCGCGACTGTCGCAGGAACTGGTCGACCAGCCGGCCACCGAACGAGCTGCGGTCATAGCGGATAAAGGGCGCGGATTCCAGCGCGTCGCTCCACGCCTGGCCTGCCATGGCGGCCGGCGCCAGCAGCACGAACGGCTCCATCACCAGCGCGCGCCACTCCAGCTCCGACGGCAGCGCAAAGGGCGGCCGGATCATCACCGCGATATCGATCTCGCCCGCATCCACCTGGCCAAGCAGGTTCAGGGAGACGCCCGGCACAACGCGGATCCTGCACCCGGGCAGCTCGGCGCGGAAGGCGGCCATTGCGTCGATCAGGAACGACACCTGGGCCGAGGCAATCGACCCCACCCGCACCATGCCGCTGCGCTCCGTGGCGCCGCCGTGCTCGCCGATGCGCGCGTAGAGCGCCATCAGTTCCTCCGCCAGCGCCAGGGTTTCCCGGCCGGCGGCGTTCAGCCGCGCCGAGCGGCCCGTGCGGTCGAACAGGGAGAAGCCAAGCTCTTGCTCGAGGCGGTGGATCTGCGCGCTGACAGCCGACTGGGTCAGCCCGATGCGCGCGCCCGCGCTGGCAAAGGTGCCGTGCCGGGCTACGGCGATAAAGGTCTTGAATTCGCGCAGCATGATCGTTTCATCAATTTTCGTGTAGCTAAGGTCAAAAATATATCGCTTTTTTTAATCGGTTGCCATGCCTAGACTCTTCCTCATTGGTTCACCGGCCGGCGTTTCCGGCGGCGGACCAAGACCCGACCCACACACGACACATCGACCCCAAGCGCCATGAGCGAAATCACTCCCGTCCTCGCCCCGTTCCACCTTGCCTTCCCTGTCCACAGCATCGCCGCCGCGCGCGAGTTCTACGGCGACCTGCTGGGCTGCCCCGAAGGGCGCAGCGCGCCGGACTGGGTGGATTTCAACTTCTACGGCCACCAGATCGTGGCCCACCTGGCGCCGGAAGAAGCGGGCCACCGCCACACCAGCGCCGTGGATGGCGATGCCGTGCCGGTGCGCCACTTTGGCGTGGTGCTGCCGATGGATCAGTGGCATGTCGCTGCCGACAAGCTCAAGGCCGCCAACCTGTCGTTCATCATCGAGCCGCATATCCGCTTCAAGGGCGAGGTAGGCGAGCAAGCCACGATGTTCTTCCTCGATCCGTCGGGCAATGCGCTGGAGCTCAAGGCCTTTGCCAATATCGCTTCGCTGTTCGCCAAGTAACACCAACGTCGGATCCACGCCAGATCCACGTCAGACCAGAGTGAGACCGGCCACAAGGCCGGCCACCGCACGCGGGGCAGGGCTTGCCCGCCCCGTGCGCATCGCCCCCACGCAGTAGCTGCAAGAGTTAGTCGATATGCGAAGAATCCTGGTTGCCAACCGTGGCGAGATTGCCTGCCGCATCATCCGCGCCGCGCAGGCGCTCGGCATGGAAACCATCGCCGTGCATTCCGCCGCCGATGCCGGCGCGTTGCACTGCGAGATGGCCGACATTGCCGTCGCCGTAGGTCCCGCGCCGGCGGCGCAGAGCTACCTGAATGTGGAAGCGGTCCTCGCCGCGGGCACGGCGCATGGCGCCGATGGCGTGCACCCAGGCTATGGCTTCCTCTCCGAGAACACCGCGTTTGCCCGTGCCGCGCAAGCGCAAGGCATGCAGTGGATCGGCCCGTCCGTCGAGTCGATCGAGAACATGGGCGACAAGAACCGCGCCCGCGATATTGCCGCCGCGTGCGGCGTGCCGGTGCTGCCCGGCAGCATCCGCTTCCTGCCCGACGACCTGTCGCGCTTGCGCGCCGAGGCCCAGCGCGTTGGCTATCCCGTGCTGGTCAAAGCCGCTGGCGGCGGTGGCGGCATCGGCATGAAACGCGTTGACGGGCCAGACACGCTGGCCGCCACGGTGGCGTCCACCCAGGCGCTGGCCCTGAAGGCCTTTGGCGAAGCCAGCATCTACCTGGAGCGCTACGTGCCGCGCGCCCGGCATATCGAGGTGCAGGTGTTTGGCTTCGGTGACGGCACGGCGGTGCACCTGTTCGAGCGCGAATGCTCGGTGCAGCGCCGTTTCCAGAAGATCATTGAAGAAAGCCCGGCGCCCAATGTGCCGGCCGCCGTGCTGGCCAGCATGAGCGCGGCGGCGGTGGCGCTGGCCGCGCACCAGCGCTACAGCGGCGCGGGCACGGTCGAGTTCATTCTCGACGCGGACAGCGGCGAGTACTTCTTCCTGGAGATGAACACGCGCATCCAGGTGGAACATGGCGTGACGGAGGCCATCACCGGCTGGGACCTGGTGCAGGCGCAGATCCGGCTCGCCGCCGGCACGCTCGCACCCAGCGCGCAGCATGATATCCGGCGGGCAGGCGCGGCCATCGAGTGCCGGCTTTATGCCGAGAACCCGGCGCGCCATTTCATGCCATCGCCGGGCAAGCTGGCGCGCTTTTGCCTTCCGGCGGGCATGGCCGGGCTGCGCGTGGACACCGGCGTGCGCGAGGGCGATGCCATCACGCCGTTCTACGATCCGATGATCGCCAAGCTGATTGCCTATGGCACCGACCGCGAAGCCGCCATCGCCACCATGCAGGCGGCGCTCGGCGCAACCGTGATTGAAGGCATCCGGCACAACGCCGTGTTCCTTGGCCGCGTGCTGGACCATGCGGACTTCCGTGCCGGCCGCGTCGATACCGGTTTTGTGGAGCGCGAGCAGGCGGTGCTGGTGGGCGAGTGTGCCGCGCCGGTGGCGGTGCCCGCGCCATCCGCCGTGGAGGTGCGGGCATGATCGCGCAGGACACGCAACACGCCGCACCGGCCGCGCAAGCGTCCTGGCGGATCGCGCCGTCCGGCGATCGCTGCCTGATTGTCGAGTTCGGCACGGTGGCGGATATTGCCATCAATCGCCAAGCCTGCGCGGCAGCGGTGCGGATCGCCGCCGCGGCCTTGCCCGGCGTGACCGACATCGTGCCCGCCCTGACCACCGTGGGCGTGCACTACCAGCCCATTGCCGTGGCCCGCGCGACGGGTACCAGCGCCCCGTTCGAGGCGCTCTCGGCCATGATCGGCGAACTCCTGCGCGAAAGGCTTTCGTCAAACGCGGGCGCGCCGCTGGTGATCGATATTCCCGTCTGCTATGGCGGCGAGCACGGTCCCGACCTGGACGATGTGGCAGCCACCTGTGGCCTGTCGCCCGAGCAGGTCATCGCGCTGCATAGCGCCGAGCCGGTCGATGTGCTGATGCTGGGCTTTGCGCCGGGGCATCCCTATGTGGGCCGCTTCGACGCGCGCCTTTCGCCGCCGCGCCGCAGCACGCCGCGTACCGCGGTGGCAGCGGGCTCGATTGGCCTGGCCAATCGGCAGACCGTGATCTATCCCATGACCTTGCCGGGCGGCTGGAACCTGATCGGGCGCACGCCCGTGGCACTGTTTGACCCGCATCGCGCGTCGCCGTGCCTGCTGGCCGCCGGCGATCGTGTGCGCTTCGTGCCGATCTCTTCCGACGTATTCGAATCCATGCAAGCGAACGCAGGCGTGCAGCCATGAGCATCGAAGTCATCAAGCCTGGTGCGTTGAGCACCTTCCAGGATCTCGGCCGCAACGGCTACCAGCAACTCGGCGTGCCGGCCAATGGCGCCATGGACGAGCGCGCCCACCGGCTGGCGAACGCGCTGGCCGGCAACGCCGCGGCGCAAGCCACGCTGGAGATCACGCTGATGGGCCCCACGCTGCGGTTCCATGTGCCGGCCGTGATCGCCGTGTGCGGCGCGGATCTGGATGCCACGCTCGATGGCGCGCCCGTGCCGATGAACCGTGCGGTGCCCCTCACCGCAGGCTCGGTGCTGGCCTTCGGCAAGCGCCGCAGCGGCTTGCGCGCTTACCTTGCGGCGCAGGGCGGCTTTGCGCTGACGCCAGTCATGGGCAGTTGCAGCACCTTTGTGCGCGGCGGCTATGGCGGCGCGGCCGGCAAGCCGTTGCGAAAGGGCGAGCGCATTGCCTTGCGTGGCGGCGTGCCCGCACAAGTTCGCGATACCGGTTCCCCGGCGTTCCCGGCGTTCCCGGCGTTTCCGGCCGATGTCCTCAGCGCGCCCGATCAGCCTGTACGCATCGTCGCCGGGCGCGAATGGGCGTGCTTCTCCGACGCTGCCAGGCATGCGCTTGTCAGCGAGCCGTTTCGCATTGGCGCGCAATCGGACCGCATGGGCTATCGCCTGGAAGGCTCGCCGCTCGCGCTGGCTGCGCCTGCCGAGATGCTGTCCGAGGCCGTGGCCTTCGGCACGATCCAGGTGCCGCCCGACGGCCAGCCCATCGTACTGATGGCGGACCGCCAGACCACCGGCGGCTATCCCAAGATTGCCCATGTGTGCGCGGTGGACCTGCCGCGCCTGGCGCAAAAGATGCCGGGCGAGGCGGTGCGCTTTGCCTTGATCGATCTGCCAGAAGCCCAGCGCCTTGCCATGCTGCAAGACGCAGTATTCGACGCCATGGATACGCAAACGGCAGGGGAGCACGCGCATGGATGAGATCGATTTCAACAGCGATATGGGCGAGAGCTTTGGCATCTACCGCCTTGGCGACGATGCGGCCGTGCTGCCGCATGTCACCTCCGCCAACATCGCCTGCGGTTTTCACGCGGGCGACGCGCAGACCATGGCAGCCACCGTGCGCGCCGCCAGTGCGCTCGGCGTCTCGCTTGGCGCGCATCCGGGCTTTCCGGATCTGCAGGGCTTCGGACGGCGCGCCATGCAGCTCGGCCGCGAGGAGATCTACAACATCACGGTCTGCCAGGTTGGCGCCCTGCAGGCGTTTGCCGTCGCGGCGGGCAGCCGGCTCGCGCATGTGAAGCCGCACGGCGCGCTGTACAACCAGGCCGCGCGTGATGGCGTCATGGCGCGCGCGCTGTGCGAGGCGGTGCGCGATGTGGATCCGTCGCTGGTGTTCTACGGCCTGGCCGGCTCCGCGCTGGTCATGGCCGCGCGCGAGGCCGGGCTCGCGGTGGCGCAGGAAGTCTTTGCCGACCGCACGTATCAGGACGATGGCTCGCTGACCCCGCGCAGCCATCCCGCCGCCATGATCACTGACGTGGAGGTGTCCATCGCGCAAGTATTGCGCATGGTGTGCGACGGTGTGGTGCGCTCGCTGGGTGGCGTGGACGTGCCGGTGCGGGCGGACACGCTCTGCATCCACGGCGACCAGCCGGGTGCGGCCGGGTTTGCCCGCCGCATCCGCGCCGCGCTGGAGGCGGAAGGTATCACGGTGCGTGCACCGCAATCACGATAGCAACGGACAAACAGAATATGCCCCACACAAAATCCCCCATATCCATCGTGGCAGACACCGCCGGCACCCTCTGGAAGCTCGTGGCGCAGCCCGGCGAGATGCAGGTAAAGGATGCCACCCTGCTGATTATCGAATCCATGAAAATGGAAATACCGCTTGAGGCTGGATCGGCTGGTTATATCGAATCGTATTGCGTGGCCGAGGGTGAAGTGGTGGAAGAAGGGCAGGTATTGGGCAGTTTTATTCCCGCTGCTTGAAATCGCGCTATTGATAAAGCTGTAATTCCGCCGCTGACATTGATTTTGTGGCGTCGGCCCGGCCGCACGGCCTGGCTGTTTTCTCAATGATTCCGTGGGTTGGGAGATCAATCACCAGCTGGCTGCGAACGATACCGGTTTCGGTGCGTTCCATGCCCCAGGCGGGACGAAAGGTTCATTGTTGTGGTGCGGCGGGGCGCATTGAATCCCCGAGTCAGATGGCTTTTTTTAGTCAGGAATCGTAACGTCCGGAATTCTGTGTTTTTAACGAAATAGCCGCTGGCATGCTTGTTGCAAAGTATCCGGTGTAATCGATGAAGCATGAATCCCGGCGGCTTTTAAAGGCCCGCGATTCCCAGCAGGTGGTTAGCTCTCCGGAAATAAAAACAAGACGCGAGCCCGCCCTGTGCGCCAGTAAGTTTCAGGCACAGGACGGCCATCGCGGCTGGTATTCGTGCTTCAGCGCTGGTTCATTCAGGGGTTTCACCACGCCTGGACTGGATTTTCTACCCCGTTGCATCCTGGAAACTGACAATATGTCCAACGCCCCCACCTCATCCCTGCCGATGCCCGACGTGGCGCCGGCATCCACCCCTGCCACGGCGCCGGCAGCCGGCAATGCCGTCGCCCGCAAAGCCGCCATGGCCGCCGCGGCCGGTACCGCCATCGAGTATTACGAGTTCGGCGTGTACGGCTATATGGCCTCTACCATCGGCCCGCTGTTCTTCCCTAGCGACAGCGCCACGGCTTCGCTGCTGGCCATCCTGGCCGTGTTCGGTAGCGCCTTTCTGATGCGCCCGATCGGCGGCATCGTGCTTGGGCGCCTGGGCGACCGCGTTGGCCGCCGTGCCGTGCTGCTGGTCACCGTGATCGGCATGGGCATTGCCACCGGCATCATCGGCCTGCTGCCGGTGGCCGCCAGCGCGGGCATCGTCGCGCCGCTGCTGTTGCTGGCGATTCGCCTGGCGCAGGGCTTCTTCGCCGGCGGCGAAGTCACCGGCGCTGCTGCCTATGTGGCCGAGTCCGCGCCCAAGGGCAAGCGCGGCTTCTACGGTGCCTTCACGCCGGTGGGCGTGGCCGTGGGCGGCGCGCTGGCCGCGACCGTGTGCGGCATCACCACCGGCTTGCTGGAGCCTGCGCAGATGCAGGCGTGGGGCTGGCGCATTCCGTTCCTGATGGCGATCCCGATGGTGGTGATCTCGTCGATGGTGCGCAAGCGCGTGGAAGAGTCCGTGGCCTTCAAGCAGTTCCAGGAACACAGCGAGCCGCCCAAGGCGCCGCTCAGGGAAGTCTTCACCGCGCACATGCCCGCCGTGGTCAAGGTGGTGCTGCTGTCCTTCGGCCAGAACGTGGGCTACTGGGTGGGGCTGGTGTTCATGAACATCTACATGACCACCTATCTCAAGTACGACAAGGCAACGGTGTACTGGATCATGGCGTTCGTCAGCCTGACCATGGCCATGTTGATGCCGCTGTGGGGCGGGCTGTCCGACCGGCTCGGCCGGCGCAAGGTGCTTGCCATCGGCTTTTGCGCCTACATGGTGCTGGTATTGCCGATGATGATGCTGATGGACAACCACAGCATCGGCCTGGCCTTCCTCGCCATGATGGTGGTGGCGCTGCCCATGCCCATCGTGCAGTCCGTCGGCTACCCGACCTATGCCGAGCAGTTCCCGACCCGCGTGCGCTACACCGGCATGGCGTTCAGCTTCAACATCGGCGCCATCCTCGGCGGCGGGCTTACGCCGTATGTGGCCACCGCGCTGATCGGCAGCACCGGCAACCTGCTCAGCCCGGCCTACCTGCTCATGGGTGGCGCGGCAGTCAGCCTGCTGGCCCTGCTGGGCGTGAAGGAAACTGCCCGCCAGACCCTCGACTGATGACGGACCGCAACCGGAGCATGGAGATGGAAACAAGCATCCACGCCGCGGCCGGGCTTGCCCCCGGCTGGGCCGCTACGCCGGCCGGCGCCCGCGCCGGCATCCGCAGTGGCCGGTACAACGGCAATACCAGCGGCATGGCGCCCGGCCACGGGCAGGGCAACCTGATGATCCTGCCCAAGGCCTGGGCTGGGGATTTCCTCGGGTACTGCCGGGCCAACCCGGTGCCATGCCCGCTGATCGGCATGACCGAAGCGGGCAGCCCGGCGGTGCCGATGCTCGGCGGCGATATCGACCTGCGCACCGACGTGCCGCGCTACCGCGTGTGGCGCCATGGCGAACTGGTGGAGGAGCGCGACGATATCAGCGCGCTCTGGCAGGACGATTTCGTTGGCTTTGTGCTGGGCTGCTCGCTGTCGTTCGAGGACGCGCTGGAGCGCGCCGGCTTGCGCGTGCGGCACGTGGACGAAGGCAAGATCGTGCCGATGTACCGCACCAGCATCCAGACCACGCGCGTCGGCGCCTTCCATGGGCCGATGGTGGTGTCGATGCGGCCCTACACGCCGGAACAGGCGGCCATCGCCTCGGCCGTATGCGCCCGGTTGCCGGGGGCGCACGGGGCGCCGGTTCATATGGGCGACCCCGCCGCGATCGGCATCGCGGACATCGGCCGGCCGGACGAAGGCGAGCCGACCGCGATCCTGGCCGGGGAGATTCCGGTGTTCTGGGGGTGTGGGGTGACGCCGCAGGCGGCGGCCATGATGGCGCGTCCGCCGCTGTGCATCACCCATGCGCCGGGGCACATGCTGGTGTGCGACGTGCCTGCCGATGGGTTGAAGCTAGTGTAGGGCGATGGTTGCGATCGTTGCGATGTGTGCTGCTTCCAGCAGCGGCGCGGGCGGCATCGGCGCTGCCCAGCGGTAGACCAGCAGTCGGCCCTTGTAGGCATCGATGCCGGGCGCGGCCACGCGGTCGAGCTTTTCCTCGCGCATCGCGAAACCTTGCTCGGCCATCTGCCGGTTGAAGGCGGGCCGGTTGCCGCGGTCGGGATCGATGATCCAGATCTCGACCGTGGGGCTGGCATGGCGCCCGATAAAGTGGGCAAGGTTGGCATTGGCATCGCGCTCGTAGAGCAGGTCGCTGCCGATGATCAGGTCGAAATGGCCGTGGACGTCGGCGGGGGCGGGGCTGGCGCCAGCAGAGGCATCTTGCTCGTGCTCCGCGGCGCTCCAGTGCCCATGCCGGTACTTCATTGGCGCGAGGCCATTCAGGCGTATGTTCTCCGCGAGGAAGGCGGCGGCCATCGGATGGCAGTCGCTGGCGGTCACGTCGGCACCCCTGCGGTGCCCCACCAGGCTGGCCAGCCCCAGCCCGCAGCCGATTTCCAGCACCCGCTCGGTGGGGTCCACCGGCCGCAGCGCCATGCGTGCGGCCAGGTGCGCGCCGGACGGCCACAGCAGCCCGAACAGCGGCCACATGGCGGAAGAAATGCCCATGCGTTCGGCTTCGCCGAGGGGATCGGAGTACTGCTGCTTGTCCAGCAAGGAGCGAATGACCAGGTCGGCGACGCCGGTCACGGCGATGCTCTCTTGCTTGGTTTGGTAGCCGGGCATCGAGGGGGGAAGCCAGAACGCCGGCTTCGCAATAGGAGGGAATCGGCCAGTATGCCCGAAAACCCCTTCGCAAGCCCGGAATCTGAGCCTAAATGCGTTGAAATGAAGCGAAGCCGCCAGGAATAGGGGCTCGGACAGGCGCCGCCGCAGGCAGGAAGTGCGGCAACCGCCTGACGCGGCACTCCGTTCTTGTTGCCACCCGCGCCGTGCGAGAATTCGCGATAAGCAAAATAGCGGAAATCACGATCCGCCTATTCTCGGAGATTATCGCGGTGAGCATTCCATCGATCCCATCCATCCCATCCAGCGCATCCATCCGCAAGCGCCTTCGCATGCGGCACCTGCAACTGATGCTGGCGCTCTCGGAGTCGCCCTCGCTGCGCCAGGCGGCCGAAGGGCTGGCCCTGACCCAGCCTGCCGCTACCAAGTCCCTTCAGGAACTGGAAGACGCACTCGGCGTATCGCTCTTTACACGCCACGCGCGCGGGCTGGACCCGACGGTATCGGGCAAGGCGGTGATGCGCTACGCGCGGGTGGTCTTTGCCGACATGGATGAACTGCGCGAGGAGCTTGTCGCCATCCAGGCCGGCGATGTGGGCAAGGTGCGCGTGGGCGCGGTGATGGCGCCGGCGCCGGACCTGCTCACCCACGTGATCGTCAAGCTCAAGCAGGCGCATCCGCGCTTGCACATCATCGTGCAGATCGATACCAGTGACGTGCTGGTGCACGCGCTGCAGCAGGACCAGATCGATATCGTGCTGGGCCGCATCCCCGATGGCTGGCCATCGGAGGAGTTGTCGTTCGAGACGCTGGGGGAAGAGGCGCTGTCGATCGTCACCCGCGTGGGGCATCCGGCGGCGGAGCGCGGCAAGCTGAAGCTGGCCGCGCTGACGGAGTACGCGTGGATCATCCAGCCGCACCCCAGCCCGATGCGCCAGATCATCGACCAGACCTTCCGCGAGAATCGCGTGCCGCCGCCGGTGAGCACGGTGGAGACCTCGTCGATCCTCACCACGCTGTCCGTGCTGCGCGAGTCCGACATGCTCGCCGTGCTGCCCACCTCGGTGGCCCGCTACTACGAAGACCTGAACATGATCGCCACGCTGCCGGTAGCGTTGCATGGCCGGCTTGCGCCCTATGGCCTGGTGCTGCGCAAGAGCCGCCCGCCCACGCCCGCCATGCAGCTTGTCATCGACATGCTGCGCGCGGGCGGAGCGACGGCAACGGGCGGCATGGAAGACAAGGGCCGGGCGGCCACCGTCAAGCTTTAGTCCCGCCTTAGTCCCGCCCTGGTCCCGCGCCCTCAATCCGCGGAAATCTTGGCCTTGCGGACCACTTCGCCGTAACGCACCATCCGGTCGGCCATCATGCGTTCGAAAGCGGCCGGTGCCATCTCCTCGGGCGGGAACACGCCGCGCGCGCGCAGCGCCGTCTGCATGGCGGGGTCGCTGGCGGCCTGGCGCACCGCCTGGTAGAGCTTCTGCACCACCGGCTCGGGCGTGCCGGCAGGCGCGGCAATGCCCGTCCAGGAGCTCAGGTTGAGCTGCGGGTAGCCCAGCTCGGCCATGGTCGGCACGTCGGGCAGCTGCGGCAGGCGCTGCTCGGAAGCCACCGCCAGCGCACGCACCTTTCCTTCCTTGATGTAGGGCAGCATGATGACCAGGTTGTCGAGGATGAACTGGACCTCATTGCTCAGCACGGCCGTGATCAGGTGCGTGCCGCCGCGATAGGGGATGTGCGTGGCGTAGATGCCGGTGCTGGCCTTGAGCATTTCCACATTCAGCTGGCCCATGCTGCCAACGCCGCCGCTGCCGTAGTCGAGCTTGCCCGGGTTCTTCTTCGCGTAGGCCAGGAACTCCGCGAAAGTCCGCACCGGCAGGCTTGAATGCACCACCAGGGCGTTGGGCTGGCGGCCCAGGATGGCGATGTTCTCGAAATCCTTGATCGGGTCATAGCCCAGCTTTGGCTGGGTCAGCGGGTTGGCCAGGTGGCTGCTCTGGGAGGACACCACCAGCGTATAGCCATCGGGCTTGCTGCGCGCCACCGATTGGGTGGCGACCGAGCCGCCCGCGCCCGGGCGGTTGTCGACGACCACCGGCACGCCGAGGATGCGCGACAGCGGCTCCGAGTACTGGCGCGCCATGATGTCCACCGAACCACCAGGCGGGAAGGGCACCACCAGCGTGATGGGGCGCGAGGGATAGGCGCCCTGTGCTTGCGCTTGCGCGGCCAGCGGCGCGGCACACGCGAGCGCGGCTACGCTGAGGCCGGTGCGGAGGAAATGGCGGCGAGAGAATGGCACGTTCGGCATGGCAGTGAGTTGAAGGTAGTTAGAAATCGGGTGCGGGGGCGATGCCCCGGCTCAGCGCAGTGCGAGGACGGCCAGCGCCACCGCCTGCGCGCGCGGCACGAAAGTGGCAAGCTCGGCGTACTCGCGCACGGTGTGCGCATGGCCGCCCACCGGGCCGGTGCCGCACAGCGTGGGCGTGCCCACCGAGGATGTGAGCCCGCTATCGGCTGCGCCGCCGGTGAACTCGCCGTCTACCGAGAAGCCCAGGTGCTGCGCGCCGCGCTGGTACAGCGCCAGCAGGTCCGCGGGCGTCTGGGTCATCGGCCGGGTGCGGCGCGTCTCGGTGATCCTGCCTTTGGTACGCGGCAGCGATTCGGCCTCGATGATCGCGCGCACCTGCTCGACCAGCGCTTCGATGTCCGTGTCGGCGGTAAAGCGCACGTCGAGCTCGGCCTGCGCCAGTGGCGCCACCATATTGGGCACGATGCCTCCCTTCACACAGCCCACATTGGTGGTGATGCCCTGCTCGGCGTCGGTCAGCGCATGCAGCGCCAGGATCTTGCGCGCGAGCGCGTCGATAGCGCTGGCGCCCTGGGCATGGTTGACCCCGGCGTGCGCGGCCACGCCCTCCACCTCGAACTCCACCACCATCGACCCCTTGCGCCCTGTGACCAGGTTGCCGCTGACGCGGCCGGGCTCGGCGTTGAACACGGCGCGCGCGCCGCGCGCCACGTCCATGATCCGTTCGCGGGTGGCGCCGGAACCGATCTCCTCGTCGCAGGAAAAGAACAGGCGCACCGGCAAGGCGTTGCCGCCGCAGCGCGCCAGGGCCTCGGCCACGAATACATTCATGACCAGGCCGGATTTCATGTCGGCCACGCCGGGCCCGTAGGCAAGCCCGTCCTCCACGCGGAAGGGGCGGCGTGCGGCCGTGCCGGCCGGGAACACGGTGTCCATATGGCCCATCAGCAGGATTGGCGCGCCATCGCCGGCACCGGGTACCAACGCATCCAGGCACACGCCATAGCCGGGCACGGCATGCAGCGTGACCGCAATGCCGGCGGCTTCCAGGTGCGCGCGCAGGATCTCTGCCACGGCCGTCACGCCGGCTTCCTGCCGGCTGCCGCTGTCGATGTCGACAATGCGTTGCAAGAGCGCTTGCATTTCAGCCTGCTGGCCGCCCAGCCAATCGATCACCCCGCTTGCCGCCTGGGCATGCATGTCGCTATCCGCTGCGTTGTCCACCATATACCGCTTGCTCCTTGCTTCGTGTGGGAGTGAATCGTACATTGCAAAAGTGATATGATCATGCAATACGCATTGCAACGTGTCAACACCATGAAACATGCCCAGGAGACTCCCTCACGTGACGCTACCTTGCTCGAGCGCCTCGCGCGCGAGGCGGCCACGCTGACCGCCCGCGAGCGCACCTTGGCCGATGCGCTGGGCCGCGACTATCCGCATGCGCTGCTGGAATCGGCCACCGCGCTGGCTGCCCAGCACGGCACGAGCGCTTCCACAGTGGTGCGGCTGTTCGCCAAGCTGGGCTATGCCAGCTATGGCGATGCCCAGCGCGAGGCACGGGCCAGCGTGACGGCGCTTCTGCCCACCGCCGGCCAGCGCGCGCCGGCCACGATCGGTGGCAAGCGCACCCTGCGCGCTTGCGTGGACGACGCGCTGCTGCACGACCAGCACAACCTGGCGGCCACCCACGAAGGGCTGGACATGGCCGCCTTCGAGGCGATCGCGCGCCTGCTGGCCGAGCCGCGCGGCCGGCTGTTCGTGCTGGCGCAGAAAAACAGCGCGCCCGTGGGCGCATGGCTGGCGCTGCATCTGAATATGTGCCGGCCAAAGGTCCAGGAACTGGGCGCGGGCGCGGTGACGGCCACGGATGCCATGCTGTGGGTGGAGCCGGAGGATGTGCTGCTGACTTTCAGTATCCGGCGGTATTCCAGCGCGCCGGTAAGCATCGCGCGCGCCTTTCGCGAACGCGGTGCGCGCGTGATCGCAATTTGCGACAGTCCGGCCGCGCCACTGGTGCCGCTGTCAGATCACCATCTGTTGGTGCGCACGGCCAATGCATCGCCTTTCGACTCTTATACGGCGGCGTTCTTCCTGTGCAATGCGCTGGTCTCGGCGGTCGCACAATTGCGCCATCCGGCGGTCATCAAGGCGTTGCAACGGCGCGATGCGCTGTGGGAGGCTTTTGAGGCGGATCCTGTCGAGGGGTTGAGGCGGGGGTAGGGATTTAGCTCTGGGTACGATATTGCTGCTTGTAGCCCCGCTGACGCGGGGGTGGCGTTTGTGGGCGGGGTTTTGATGCTTCTAGCTGCTGTCGCGGCTGTACGGTATTGGCCGTTTTGGAACGTGTGAGATGTCACTTCTCTTTACTCGTAAAGAGAAGTAACCAAGAGAAAGCGATCCTTGCGGGAGGCTGGCTTATTGGGGTTGCGTAGCCCGGTGGTTTCGTCGTCAGGCCCTGGGTTCTAATGGCCTCGTGCCGTTACCGGTTCAGAGCACCACGACCCGGCCAATGCCCAGGGATTCGTGGTGGTCCCCCCGGTAGCGGCCATCACGAACTTCAAGCCGTCTGTCGCTCGCGGAGTGGCCTGCCACGAAGTTGCAAGCGTCCCGTTTCCGTCGTGGGCGCGGTGGCACCGGATTGATAGGCCGAAGAATTCTTCCACCGCGCCCACCCCACCACGAAACCATCACGGCGTGACATATCGTGACACTTTGCACCGGTACCGGCAGATGGATGAATGAGCAGGGATGCCGCTACCGAGCAGCCTCACCACGAAACCAGCGCC
>NZ_JBFTOQ010000033.1:0-75075 GCF_056398045.1 Cupriavidus sp. 05L411
GGCGCTGGTTTCGTGGTGAGGCTGCTCGGTAGCGGCATCCCTGCTCATTCATCCATCTGCCGGTACCGGTGCAAAGTGTCACGATATGTCACGCCGTGATGGTTTCGTGGTGGGGTGGGCGCGGTGGAAGAATTCTTCGGCCTATCAATTCGGTGCCACCGCGCCCACGACGGAAACGGGACGCTTGCAACTTCGTGGCCAGTCACTCGGCGGGCGACAGACGGCTTGAAGTTCGTGGTGGCCGCTACCGGGGGGACCACCACGAATCCCTGGGCATCGGCTGGGTCGTGGTGCTCTGAACCGGTTACGGCACGAGTCCATTGGAACCCAGGGCCTGACGACGAAACCACTGGGCTACGTGACCCCAATAAGCCAGCCTCCTGCAAGGATCGCTTTCTCTTGGTTACTTCTCTTTACGAGTAAAGAGAAGTGACATCTCACACGTTCTAAAACGGCCAACCCCGTACAGCCGCGCCAGCAGCTACAAGCGCTAAAACACCGCCCAAAACAAACGCTCCCCGCGTCAGCGGGGCTAGAGACCGCAAACCAATCCCCCCGGCTAGTCCCAACAGACGATGCCCGCATCCCGCTTCCGCTGAACAATGGCTTCACCAACCTGCCGCACCCAACGCGGCAGCAAATGAATTCCAAGAACAGCGAGGAGGCAGCATGATGGACATCCGAGCGCTCGGCTATATCGTGGTCGAGTCCACCGACACCGAACGCTGGCGCCATTACGGCGAGCAAGTGCTCGGCATGGCGTGCACCACCGCGCCCCATGGCGCGCTCTACCTCAAGATGGACGAGCGCGACTACCGCTACCTGATCGTGCCCGGCAAGCAGGACCGCTACCTGGCATCGGGCTGGGAGCTGGCCGGCGAGGCGGCCTTCATCCACGCACTCGCCACGTTGCGTGCGGCCAACGTGGAAGTCACGCATGCCAGCGAGACCGAGCGCATCCAGCGGCGCGCGCAGGCCATGGCCTGGTTCACCGATCCTTCCGGCAACCGGCACGAGATCTTCTGGGGCATGCGTTCGGACTTCCTGCGTTTTGTCTCGCCCATCGGCGTGTCGTGCTTCGTCACCGATCCGCTGGGCGCAGGGCACTCCGTGCTGCCGGCCCCCGCCTTCGACGAAACCTATGCCTTCCTGCGCGATGTGATGGGTTTCGGCCTGTCGGATATCTTCCGCGCGCGCTTCACCACGGATCCGGCGGAGACGGAGAAGCGCATCCACTTCCTGCATTGCGGCAACGGGCGGCACCACAGCCTGGCCATCTTCGAGGCGCCAGCGCCCAGCGGCTGCATCCATGTAATGGCCGAGGTGCAGGACATGACGGAGGTGGGCCGCGCGCTCGACCGCGCGCAGCAGCATGGCGTGGCGCTCTCGGCCACGCTGGGCCAGCACTGCAACGATCGCGTTGTTTCCTTTTACATGAAGACGCCCGGCGGCTTCGACCTCGAGTACGGCTACGGCGGGCTGGTGGTCGACTGGAGCCAGCATGCCGCCTACGAGGCCACCCGGGTCAGCCTGTGGGGCCACGATTTCAGCATCGGATATCGCTAGAACTATGCTCAAGACACTGGACAAGACCATGACCGCGGCCGAAGTGGCCGGCCGCCTTGCCGATGGCATGACCATCGGCATCGGTGGCTGGGGGCCCCGCCGCAAGCCGATGGCGCTGGTGCGGGAGATCCTGCGCTCGCCGCTGAAGGATCTCACCGTAGTGGCCTACGGCGGCCCGGAAGTCGGCATGCTGTGCGCTGCCGGCAAGGTGCGCAAGGTGGTGTTCGGCTTCGTCTCGCTCGACGTGATCCCGCTGGAGCCGCATTTCCGCGCGGCCCGCGAGCGCGGGGAGATCGACGTATGGGAGCTCGACGAGGGCATGTTGCAGCTCGGCTTGCGCGCCGCCGCTGCGCGCCTGCCGTTCCTGCCGACGCGCGCCGGGCTCGGGACCGACGTGCTGGCTTGCAACCCCGAACTCAAGACCGTCCGCTCGCCCTACGCCGATGGCGAAGTGTTGCTGGCGATGCCGGCCATCGCGCTGGACGCCGCGCTGCTGCATGTCAACGAGAGCGATGTGCTGGGCAACACCCGTATCGACGGCCCCGATCCCTTCTTCGACGAATGGTTCGCGCGGGCGGCCGGCCAGTGCTATGTGAGCTGCGAGGTCCTGCACGACCGCCTGGAGGACGAAGACCTCGCGCGGGCACGCAACAACCCCTTCGAGCGCGCGCTTGTCAGCGGCGTGGTGCACACGCCGGGCGGCGCGCATCCCACTTCCTGCGGGCCTGCCTATGGCTTTGACCTGCCGCAGCTGAAGGCCTACTGCGCCAGCGCCGAGCAGGAGGCGGGCTTCGCCACCTACCGCAAGGACGTGATCGGCGACACCGAAGCCGGCTACCTGGACAAGATCGGTGGCATGGGCCACGTGCTGGACCTGCCGTTGCCGGTCCTTTGAACCCGTCACAAGGAGAAGGAGCCATCGTGAGCGCCACTCAACAATTCACCCTCGCCGAACTGATGATCGCCGCCGCGGCCCGCGCCTGGCGCGACGACGGCGAAGTCATGGCCACCGGCATCGGCACCGGCCCGCGCATCGCGGCCGGGCTGGCGCGGTTGCTGCACAACCCCGGCCTGATGCTGACCGACGGCGAAGCCTACCTGGTGGAAGAGCCGGTGCCGCTGGGTCGCCGCGCGCCGGGCTTCAAGGTGCGCGCCAGCGGCTGGATGGGCTATGCGCGCGTATTCGACTGCCTGTGGGGCGGGCGCCGGCATGCGCTGGTGATGCCCACCCAGATCGACCGCTTCGGCCAGGCCAATATCTCCATGCTTGGCGGCACCCACGCGCAGCCAAAGAAGCAGTTGCTCGGCGCACGCGGCTTTCCCGGCAACAGCATCCATCATGCCAACTCCTTCTTTGTGCCGGCGCACAGCCCGCGCGCCTTTGTCGCCGGCGAGGTCGATATGGTGTGCAGCGTGGGCTATAACCCGGCGCGCCAGATCGAAGGCATGCGCCGCTTTGTCGACCTGCGGGTGATCGTGACCGACCTGTGCGTGATGGACTTCACCGGTCCCGATCACGCGATCCGCGTGCACTCGCTGCATCCCGGCGTGAGCCTGGACCAGGTGCGGGCGGCCACAGGCTTCGCACTGGCCAACGCTTCCGGCGAAATCCTGCCGCAGACCGCGGCGCCCACCGCGGAGGAGCTGGCCGTCATCGTCAGGCTCGATCCGCACAACCTGCGCGCCACCATCGTGCGCGAGAACCCCGCCGTTCGCACCGCGTGAGGAACACCATGTCATCGCAAGCCACCGAATCTCTCGGGCTGGGCCCCAACGCCGAGGTGCTCTTTGAGGCGGCCGACGGCGTGGCCACCGTCACCATGAACCGGCCGCAATACCACAACGCGCAGAACTCCAAGATGACCTACGCGCTGGACGAGGCGTTCCGGCGCGCGGCTGCCGACGATGCGGTCAAGGTCGTGATCCTGCGCGGCGCCGGCAAGCACTTCTCGGCCGGGCACGATATCGGCACGCCGGGCCGCGACATCGGCGAGTCGTTCGCCCGCGTCTCGCTTTGGCCAGACCATGTGGGCAAGCCGGGCGGCGAGATGCTTTATACCCGCGAGCAGGAGGTCTATCTCGGCATGTGCCGGCGCTGGCGCGACCTGCCCAAGCCGACCATCGCCATGGTGCACGGCGCCTGCATTGCCGGCGGCCTGATGCTGGCCTGGGTGTGCGACCTGATCGTGGCGTCTGACGATGCCTTCTTCGCCGATCCGGTGGTGCGCATGGGCATTCCGGGCGTGGAGTATTTCGCGCACGCCTACGAGCTCAATCCGCGCATCGCCAAGGAATTCCTCTTCATGGGCGAGCGCATGGATGCCCGGCGCGCTTACCAGATGGGCATGGTCAACCGCGTGGTGTCGCGCGAGGCGCTGGATGCCGCCGTGCAGGGCATGGCGGCCAAGATCGCGCAGATGCCGCGGCTGGGCTTGAGCCTCACCAAGCAGGCGATCAATCACGTCGAAGAACTGCAGGGCAAGCGCGCGGCCATGGATGCCGCCTTTGCCTGGCACCACTTCGCCCACGCCCACAACGAACTGGTCAGCGGCGACAAGCTGGGCGGCTTCGACGCACGCGCCATGGCGGCATCGCAACGCACCGGCGAGGAGAAAGCAGCATGAGCGGCGCGCCCCTGCATACCGTGCTGTGCGACTTGCTGGGTTGCCGCTACCCGATCGTGCAGACCGCGATGGGCTGGGTGGCCGATGCCCGCCTGGTGGCCGCCACCAGCAATGCCGGGGCCTTCGGCTTCCTGGCCGGCGCCACCATCGAGCCGGGCGAAGTCGAGCAGGAGATCCTGCGGGTGAAGGCGCTCACGGGCCAGCCCTTCGGCATCAACTTCCACATGTTCCAGCCCAACGCTGATGAGGTAGTCGAGATGGCCATCCGCCACCGGCTGCGCGCGGTCAGCTACGGGCGCGGGCCGGACGCGGCGATGATCGGCCGGCTCAAGGCCTCGGGCGTGGTGTGCATGCCTACCGTGGGCGCGGCCAAGCACGCCGCCAAGGCCGTGGAGCTGGGCGCCGACGTGGTGACCGTGCAGGGCGGGGAGGGCGGCGGGCATACGGGTGGCACGCCCACCACGCTGCTGCTGCCGCAAGTGTTGGACAAGGTGGTGGTGCCGGTGGTGGCTGCGGGCGGCTTCTTCGACGGCCGCGGGCTGGCGGCGGCGCTGGCCTACGGCGCGGCGGGCATCGCCATGGGCACGCGCTTTCTGATGTCCGGCGAGTCGCCGGTGCCGGCGCAGACGCTGGCGCGTTACCTGGCAGTCCGGGACGCGGCGCAGATCCGTGTCTCGCTCGCCATCGACGGCCTGCCGCAGCGCATGATCGACAACCGCCTGCTGCTGGCGCTGGAGCAGGCTGGACCGCTGCGCCGCACGCTGATGGCGCTGGCTACCGCCCGCCAGTGGCGCCAGCGCAGCGGCATGGGGCTCGCCCAGATGCTGGCAGTGGGTTGGCGCGCGCTGCGCCAGCACGACTACACCGCGGCGCAGACGCTGATGGCGGCCAACGCGCCCGTGCTGATCCAGCGCGCCATGGTCGAAGGCCATCCCGACGAAGGCGTGCTGCCGAGCGGACAGGCCGCAGCGGCCATCGGCGCCATTGAATCCTGCGAACAGATCGTTGCCGGCATCGCTGCGCAGGCCCAGGCGCGCCTGGCCGCCCTGGCCGAACCAGCCAGCGCCAGGCCGGAACGCAGCAATCCCATCCAAGCCATCCATTGAAGGCAGACGTTCATGACAACGACGAGATCAAGCGAGCCCGTAGCACAGGACGGGACCCAGCCCTTCCACATCGAGGTGCGGGACGGCGTAGCGGAACTGACGATCGCCCATCCCCCGGTCAACGCGCTGGATTGTGCAGGCTGGCATGCGCTGGCGGCAGCGATCGAGCGGCTCGGCGGGGATGAAGCCGTGCGCGTGATCGTGCTGCGCGGCGAGGGGCGCGGCTTCTGCGCCGGGGTCGACATCAAGGAGCTGGCGGCGCACCCGCAGCGCATCGTGGAGGTCAACGCTGGCAACTACGCTACCTTCCGCGCGGTCCACCGCAATCCAAAGCCTGTTATCGCGGCGGTGCACGGTTTCGTGCTCGGCGGCGGCATCGGTATCTGCGGGGCGGCCGACATCCTGATCGCCGCCGAGTGCGCGCGCTTCGGCGTACCGGAGATCGACCGTGGCGCCATGGGTGGCGGTGCCCACCTGCAGCGCATGTTTGGCGTGCAGAAAGTGCGGGCGATGTACTTCACCGGCGACATGATCGACGCCGCCGAAGCCTACCGCCTGGGCGCGGTGGAGCGGGTGGTGCCGCGCACGGCACTGCGCGATACCGCACTGGAGATGGCGTGGCGGATCGCCCGGAAGAGCCCGGCCATGGTGCGCCTGGCCAAGGAGGCGCTCAACGGCGTGGAGGACGGCAACCTCGAGGACAAGTACCGCTGGGAGCAGGGCTTCACGCTGCAAGCCTATATGAGCGCGGATTCCGACGAGGCGCGCGCCGCCTTCGTGGAAGGGCGCGAGGCGCGCTTCGCGGCGCAGGCTTCCACCGTCAACGCCTGAGGTTGCCAGATGCATCTCGAATACACCGAACGCCAGCAGGCCTTCCGGGCCGAGATCCGTGCGTGGCTGGCCGAACGCGTGCCGCGCGCGCCGCTGGCCAGCTTCGACACTGCCGAAGGCTTCGCGCAGCATCGCGACTGGGAGCGCACCCTGTACGAGGGGCGTTGGAGCATGGTCACCTGGCCCAAGGAACTGGGCGGACGCGGCTGCGACCTGATCGAATGGCTGATCTTCGAGGAGGAGTACTGGCGGGCCGGTGCGCCGATGCGCGTCAACCAGAACGGCATCTTCCTGCTCGGGCCGACCTTGATGGAGTTCGGCACGCCGGAGCAGAAGGCGCGCTTCCTGCCACGCATGGCCGCCGGCGAGCACGTGTGGGCGCAGGGCTGGTCGGAGCCGAACGCGGGCTCCGACATGGCCGCGATCCGCTGCACCGCCATCCGGCAGGGTGATGAGTACGTGCTCAACGGGCAGAAGATCTGGTCGACCCGCGCGGTCTGGGCCGACTGGCTGTTCGGCCTGTTCCGCACCGATCCCGGTTCGTCGCGCCACCACGGCTTGACTTTCCTGCTGATGCCCCTGGATACGCCAGGCATCACGGTGCGACCCATCCGCCAGCTCAACGGCCTGACCGGCTTTGCCGAGATCTTTTTCGACGATGTGCGGGTGCCGGCGGAGAACCGCCTGGCGGCGGAGGGTGCCGGCTGGCAAGTGGCGATGGCCACCGCCGGTTTCGAGCGCGGGCTGATGCTGCGCTCGCCGGCGCGCTTCCAGGAGACCGCGCGGGCGCTGGTGCAACTTTATCTCGCGCATCGGGAACAGGCCGACCGCGATCCCTCGCTGCGCGAAGCGGTCACGCGCGCGTGGATGGATGCCGAGGCCTATGCGCTATCCACCTACGCCACCGCCAGCAGGCTGGTCAAGGGCGGGCATATCGGCGCGGAGTCCAGCACCAACAAGGTGTTCTGGTCCGAGCTGGATATCCGCATGCACGAAACCGCGCTGGCGATCCTTGGCCAGCGGGGCGAACTGGTGCCCGCGCAAGACGCGGCGCAAGGCACGCTCGGTGCGTGGCTGGACGGCTTCCTGTTCGCGCAGGCCGGGCCGATCTACGCGGGCACCAATGAGATCCAGCGCAACATCGTCGCCGAACGCATGCTGGGGATGCCGCGCGCCTGAGCGCGCGGCGGCAGACATTCCGGCATCGTCCCCCGACCTAACCGTGAACCACGATGGAATTCGCATTTAACGAAGAGCAGCAACAGTTCGTCGATTCGATCAGGCGCTTCCTGATGATCGAAATGACGCCGGAACTGGCGCGGGAACAATGGAGCAGCGCAAGCGGCCGCTCCGACGCGCTTTGGCAGCGGCTGGCCGGGCAGGGCCTGACGGCGGTGCTGGTGCCGGAGGCTTGCGGCGGCCTGGGCCTGTCCGAAACCGAATGGGCGCCGCTGGCGCAGGAGTGTGGCTACTTCGCCCTGGCCGAGCCGCTGCTGGACACCGCGCTGGTGGCGGCCGGCATGCTGTCGGACTGCCACGCCGCCACGCAGGACACAAGCACCCGCGAACGCTGCGAAAGCTGGCTGGGCCGCATCGCGGACGGCAGCGTGCGCGTGGCGGTGGCGCATCCGGGACAAGCCATGGTGGCCGACGCCCATGTCGCCGACGCCATCCTCTGCGAGCACGGCGGCGCGCTGCACCTGGTGCCGCCGGCGCAGGCCACGCTCGCCGCGCACGCGAGCCTCGATCCCTCACGCCGGCTCTTCGCGCTCAGTTGGGCGCCGGACGACGGCAGCCTGCTGCTGCCCGCGACGGCCGCGAAGCCCGTGTGGGAAGCCGCGTTCAACCGCGGGGCGCTCGGCGTCGCCGCGCAGATGCTCGGGCTGACGCAGCGCATGCTGGATATCGCTATCGACTACAGCATCCAGCGCAAGCAGTTCGGCAAGGCCATCGGCGCCAACCAGGCGCTCAAGCACCTGCTGGCGGATGTCGCCATCCAGCACGAATTCGCCAAGCCGGTGGTGTACCGCGCGGCCTGCACGCTGGCGCAAGGCCATGGCACCGCCGGGCTGCATGTGTCGCACGCGCTGCTGGCCGCCACGCGCGCCGCGCTGCTCGCGGCGCGCAACACCATGCAGGTGCACGGCGCCATGGGCTACACCTGGGAGCTGGACCTGCAGATCTTCATGAAGCGCGCCTGGGCCCTGGCCGATAGCTGGGGTGACCGGGCCTTCCACAAGGCGCGCGTGGACGCGCACATCCTCGGGGCGGCCGTGCCGATCGGCGCCGGCGCCACCTTTGCCACCACAGCCAACTTGGCATCAACACTTTGACAGGCGGAATGACCATGAGAGACGCATATATCGTCGACGCGCTGCGCACCCCAACCGGACGCCGCAAGGGTGGCCTGGCGCACATGCACGGGGCCGACCTTGGCGGCTTCGTGCTGGCCGAACTGGTGGGCCGCAACGCCATCCCGGCCGCGGAGTATGACGACGTGGTGTTCGGCTGCGTCGACACCATCGGGCCGCTGGCCGGCAATATCGCCCGCAGCGCCTGGCTGGCCGCGGGGCTGCCGCTCGCCGTGCCCGGCGTGACCGTGGATCGCCAGTGCGGTTCGTCGCAGCAGGCCGTGCACTTCGCCGCGCAAGCGGTGATGAGCGGCAATCAGGACGTGGTCGTCGCCGGCGGCGTGCAGACCATGACGCAGATCCCGATCTCGTCGGCCATGCTGGCCGGGCAGGCGCTTGGCTTCTCCGATCCGTTCTCCGGCAGCAAGGGCTGGCAGGCGCGCTTCGGCGACCAGCCGGTGTCGCAGTTCGACGCCGCGCAGCGCATCGCCGGGCACTGGAATCTGTCGCGCGAGGCGATGGAAGCCTATGCGCTGCAAAGCCACCAGCGCGCTGCCATGGCCATCGAGAGCGGCCGCTTCCAGCGCGAGATCGTGCCTTGCGAAGGCGTGGTCCACGACGAGACGCCGCGGCCCGATACCACGCTCGCCAAGATGGCATCGCTCGAACCGCTGATGCCCGGCAGTGCACTGACCGCCGCCGTTTCCAGCCAGACCGCGGACGCGGCGGCGGCATTGCTGGTGGTCTCCGAAGATGCGCTCAAGCGCTACGGGCTCACGCCGCGCGCGCGCATCGCCCATATGAGCGTGATGGGCGACGACCCGCTGTGGATGCTGACCGCGCCCATTCCCGCCACGAAACGCGCCCTTGCGCGCAGCGGCCTGCGCTGGGAAGACATCGACGTGGTGGAGATCAACGAGGCGTTCGCTTCGGTGGCGATGGCCTGGCTGGCCGAGACGGGCTACCCGGCCGAGCGCACCAACCCGAACGGCGGCGCCATCGCGCTGGGGCATCCGCTGGGCGCCACCGGCGCGCGGCTGATGACCACGCTGCTGCACGAACTGGAGCGCACGGGCGGCCGCTATGGCCTGCAGACCATGTGCGAGGGCGGCGGCCTGGCCAACGTCACCATCATCGAGCGCCTGTGAGCAGGGTTCCCGGGGCATTGGCGCAAGCAACGGATAAGGGGAGTAGCGACATGGGAATCTGCGACGGACGGACCGTCATCATCACCGGCGCCGGCGGCGGCCTGGGGCGCGCCTACGCGCTGGCCTTCGCCGCCGAAGGCGCCAGCGTAGTGGTCAACGATATTCGCCGCGAGGCGGCCGAGGCGGTATGCGCGCAGATCCGCGCGCAGGGCGGGCAGGCACTTGCCAGCGACGACGACATCACGCAACTGGCCTCGGCCCAGCGCATCGTCGATGCCGCGCTGGCGGCCTTCGGCGAGGTGCACGTGCTGGTCAACAACGCCGGCATCTGCCGCGACCGCATGTTCGTCAGCCTGAGCGAGGCAGACTGGGACGATGTGATGCGCGTGCACCTGCGCGGCCACTTCTGCCTGGCCAACCTGCTGGCCCGGCGCTGGCGCGACGCGGCCAAGGCCGGGCGGCCGGTCGATGCGCGCATCGTCAACACCAGCTCCGGCGCGGGGCTGCAAGGCTCGGTGGGCCAGTCCAACTACGCCGCCGCCAAGGCCGGCATTGCCGCGCTGACGCTGGTGCAGGCCGCGGAACTGGAGCGCTATGGCATCACCGCCAATGCGCTCGCGCCGGCGGCCCGCACCGGCATGACCGAAGGCGTATTCGCGGAGATGATGAAAGCACCGGCCGAAGGCTTCGACTACTACGACCCGGCCAATATCGCGCCGCTGGTGGTCTGGCTTGGCAGCCCGGCCTCGCGCCATGTCACCGGCCGCGTGTTCGAGGCGGCGGGCGGCATGGTGGCGGTGGCGGACGGCTGGCGCACCGGCGTGAGCACCGACAAGGGCGCGCGCTGGCAAGCGGCCGAGCTGGGGGGCGCGATCGACGCGCTGCTCGCCCGCGCCGAGCCCGCGCAACGCGTCTACGGTACCTGAGGCGAGGACGGACGATGCGCTTCACGCTCTCCCTGGAACAACAAATGATCCGCGACTCCGCGCGCGATTTCCTGGCCGTGCGCAGCGATTCGGCGGCGGTCCGGCGGGTGGTGGATGCGGTTGCGGACGCGGCGCGGGACGGCCATGACACCGCCCTGTGGCGGGAAATGGCCGGCGAGCTGGGCTGGTGTGGCATCGCCTTGCCGGAGGCGGCCGGCGGCGCCGGGCTGGGCACTGTCGAACTGGCGCTGCTGATGGAGCAGATGGGCCAGCGGCTGGCCTGCGTGCCGTACTGGTCGGCCATCTGCCTGGCGGCCCCGGCGCTGGCGGGGAGCCTCTCGCCCGAGGCCGCCGCGCCGTGGCTGGCGCGGCTGGCGCAGGGCGAGGCGCGGGCCGCGCTCGCCTTGCCTGCCTGGATGGCGCCCGGCGCGGACGGCTTGCTCGATGCCGATGCGCTGACCGTCACTGCCGCCGCGGCCGGGGATGGCTTCGTGCTGGACGGGCAGCTTGCGCAGGTGTTCGATGCAGCAGGCGCGGACTGGCTGCTGGTGCCCGCGCGCCTGTCCGGCGACGCGGCAGGGCAGCCGGCGCTGTTCCTGCTGCAAACCGCAGCGCTGGCAGGCCAGACAGGCTTCGGGCTGCGCCGGCTGGACGTGCTGGACCGTACCCGCCCGCTGGCCGATCTCGTCTTCGACGGGCTGCACGTGGAGGCTAAGGCTTGCCTGGCGCAAGGCGCCGGGGTGGCGGCGGGCGTAGGCGCCGCGGTGTGGCACGGCAGCCTGATGCTCGCCGCCGAGCAGCTTGGCGGCGCCCAGCAATGCCTCGACCTCACCGTGGCCTATGCCGCCGAGCGCATCCAGTTTGGCCGGCCGATCGCCGCCTTCCAGGCCGTCAAGCACCGCTGCGCGCAGATGATGGTGGCGGTGGAAGCCGCGCGCTCCGCGGTGCACGGCGCCGCGCGCGCCTGGCAGGCGGGCGCGGCAGGTGGCGCGATGGATGCAGCCAGGCTCGATGTCGCCGCGGCGCGCCTTGCCGCCGGCGATGCCTTTGGCTTCTGCGCCCAGGAGGCCATCCAGTTGCATGGCGGCGTGGGCTTTACCTGGGAGTACGACCCGCAGCTCTATTTCAAGCGCGCGCAGGCCGCCGGCGGCTGGCTGGGGGGCGCTGCCGCCGCGCTCGCCCGGATCGCCGACGGCCTGTTGGGCGCATGAGCCATATCAGCAGCGCAAGGATAAGCATGGATTCGATGGAAAACCAAAATGCCTCCGCCGGGGAAGCGCAACTGCGCGCGGAGGTGGCGGACTGGATGTTCGCCAACTTGAGCGGCGAATTCGACTGCCTGAAGCATCGCGGCGGCCCCGGCGACGAAGAGGCGCATCCTGGGCTGCGCAAGGCCTGGGAGCGCCGCCTGGCTGAAGGTGGCTGGACCTGCGTGGGCTGGCCGCAGGCGCACGGCGGGCGCGGCTTGCCGGTGATGTCGCAGGTGATCTTCCAGGAGGAGTACGCGCGTGCCGGCGGCCCCGGCCGCATGGGCCATATCGGCGAAGGGCTGATCGGTCCCACGCTGATCGCCTTCGGCAGCGAAGCGCAGCAGGCCCGCTTCCTGCCGGGCATCCGCAACGGCACGGAGTTCTGGTGCCAGGGCTACTCGGAGCCGGGCGCCGGCTCGGATCTCGCCAATGTGCGCACCCGCGCCGAGCGCGATCCTGCCACCGGGGACTGGCGCGTGAGCGGGCAGAAGGTGTGGACTTCGCTGGCGCATGAGTCGGACTGGATCTTTGTGCTGGCGCGTTGCGATCCGGCGTCGCGCGGCAACAAGGGCCTGGTCTTCCTGCTGATGCCGCTGGCGCAGCCGGGCGTGGAGATCCGCCCGATCCGCCAGATKGGTGGCGGTGTGGAGTTCAACGAGGTGTTCTTCGATGGCGCGCGCGCCGCCGCCGGCGATGTGCTGGGCGCGCCGGGCGACGGCTGGCGCATCGCCATGGCGCTGCTGGGCTTTGAGCGCGGCATCTCCACCCTGGGCCAGCAGATGCAGTTCACCCACGAGCTTGGCTGGATCGCCGAGGCCGCGCGCGCCAACGGCGCCTGGCAGGACGCGGCGCTGCGCCAGCGCATGGCGCGCGCCTGGGCCGGCCTGCGGGTGATGCGCTACAACGCGCTGCGCATGCTGGAAGGCGCGGAGCAGGGCGGTGCCGGCGATGCCAGCGCGGCGCTGCAGCGCGAAACCCTGATCTACAAGTACTACTGGTCGAACTGGCACCGTGACCTGGGCCAGCTCGCGCTCGACGTGCTTGGCCCCAACGCCAACCGGATCGACGAAGCGGACGTGCGCCGCACGCGCCTGCAGCAGATGGCGCTGTTCTCGCGCGCCGACACCATCTACGCCGGTACCAACGAAATCCAGCTCAACATCATCGCCGAGCGCGGGCTGGGCATGCCCCGCGAGGCCAGAGGACAGTCATGACTGAAATGGCAGACAAGCAACCGGCCATGGCCGGCACCCCGATCTCCCCGCCAGCCTATGTGGCCGGCCACCAGTTGCTGGCCGGCAAGAGCGTGCTGATCACCGCCGCCGCCGGCGCGGGCATCGGCTTCGCTGCGGCACGGCGCTGCGCGGAGGAGGGCTGCCGCGCGCTGATGATCTCCGACATCCACGAGAAGCGGCTCGACGAGGCGGTGGCAACCCTGCGCGCCGAGACCGGCCTGCAGGCGATCCATGGCCAGCTTTGCGACGTCTCCGACCAGGCCCACGTGCGGTCCCTGGTGGCGGCGGCCGAGGAGGCCCTGGGCGGCACCGATGTGCTGATCAACAACGCCGGGCTGGGCGGCTCGCGCCGCATAGTCGAGATGGACGATGCCGAATGGTCTCGGGTGCTCGACATTACGCTTACCGGCACCTTCCGCATGACGCGGGCCGTGCTGCCGCATATGCAGGCGCGCCGGCGCGGCGTGATCGTCAACAACGCTTCGGTGCTGGGCTGGCGGGCGCAGAAGGAGCAGGCCCATTACGCCGCCGCCAAGGCCGGCGTGATGGCGCTGACCCGCTGCAGCGCGGTGGAGGCCGCGGAGTTTGGCGTGCGCATCAATGCGGTGGCGCCGAGTATCGCCTTGCACGATTTCCTGCGGAAGTCGGCGCCGGCGGAACTGCTGCGGGACCTGGCCTCGCGCGAGGCGTTCGGGCGGGCGGCCGAGGTGTGGGAGGTGGCGAATGTGATGGTGTTTTTGGCTAGCGACTATGCGTCGTATATGACGGGCGAAGTGTTGCCTGTCAGCAGTCAGCGGGCTTAGCGGTTGCAGGGCAAGAAGCGAAGGAAGGAGAGCCATGACACGAATATTCAATTCCGCCGAGGCGCTGTTGCGCGCCGTGGGCGAGCAACTGGGCCACAGCGCCTGGACCGTCATCACGCAGGAGCGCATCGACGGCTTCGCCGAGGCCACGGGCGACCACCAATGGCTGCACGTGGATCCCGAGCGCGCCGCGCAGGGCCCCTTCGGCGCTTGCATTGCGCACGGCTATCTCACCCTGTCGCTGGTCAACCAGTTCCTGCCGGAGATCCTGGCGGTGGAAAACCTGCGCTGGGGCGTCAACTACGGCTGCGACAAGGTGCGCTTCCCGGCGCCGGTGCGGGTCGGCAAGCGGCTGCGCGGCGTGGCCGAACTCGTGCGCGCAGAGCCGCTGCCCGGCGGCGTGCAATCGGTGGTGCGCGTGAGCGTGGAAATCGAGGGCGAGGATAAGCCCGCTTGCGTGGCCGACACCATCAGCCGCTATTACTTTTGATCCTTCCAAGGAAAGCAGCATGAGAGAAGCAGTCATTGTCGCCGTGGCGCGTACGCCCATCGGCAAGGCATTCCGCGGCGCCTTCAACGATACCGAGGCGCCGGCGTTGGGTGGGCACGTGGTGCGCGCCGTGGTGGAGCGGGCGGGCATCGACCCGGCCGAGGTCGACGATGTACTGATCGGCGCCGCCGCGCAGCAGGGCACGCAGGGCTACAACCTGGGCCGGCTGTGCGCGGTGGCGGCGGGCCTGCCCGATAGCGTGCCGGGCATGACCATGGACCGCATGTGTTCGTCGGGGCTGATGACCATCGCCACGGCCGCGAAGAGCATCATCTGCGGCGAGGCCGACATCGTGGTGGCCGGCGGCGCCGAGTCGATCTCGCTGACGCAGAACAAGCACAAGAACGCCTATCGCGCGCAATCCGAGGCGGTGCTGGCCCGGCAGCCGGACGCCTATATGGCAATGATCGAGACCGCTGAAGTGGTGGCGCAACGCTATGGCATTGCCCGGGCCGCGCAGGACGAGTACGCGCTGCGCAGCCAGCAGCGCACCGCCGAGGCGCAGCGCCAGGGCTTGTTCGACGACGAGATCGTGCCGCTGGAGACGCGCCGCGCGCTGTTCGACAAGGCGGGCGCGCTCACCGGGCACGAGACCGTGCGCCTCGCGCTGGACGAATGCAACCGGCCCGATACCAGCGCCGACAGCCTGGCCGCGCTCAAGCCGGTATGGAGTGGCGGGCACGCGGTGCCGCAAGGGCTCCACATCACCGCCGGCAATGCCTCCCAACTGTCGGACGGCGCCGCCGCCGTGTTGCTGATGAGCCGCGAGCAGGCCGAGCGCCGCGGCTTGCGCCCGCTGGGCCGTTATCGCGGCATGGCCGTGGCCGGCTGCGCGGCGGACGAGATGGGCATCGGCCCGGTGTTCGCCGTGCCCAAGCTGCTGGCGCGTCACGGCCTGACGGTCAAGGACGTTGGGCTTTGGGAGCTCAATGAAGCCTTTGCCTGCCAGGTGCTGTACTGCCGGGACACGCTCGGCATTCCCGACGCGCGGCTGAACGTCAATGGCGGCGCCATCGCGATCGGGCATCCGTTCGGCATGTCGGGCGCGCGCATGACCGCGCACGCCTTGCTCGAAGCGCGCCGGCGCGGGGCTGCGCACGCGGTGGTGACAATGTGCGTCGGCGGCGGCATGGGCGCTGCCGCGCTGTTCGACGTGCTGTAGCGGCCATTGCCGGTGGCAGTGCGAACGGCCAGCACAAGGCCGGCCATGCCCCCGGCACGGAGGAGACGACAATGAAACAAGTGATTGGCATCGCCATGTCGCTGACGGTATTGGCTGCCGCGGCATGGTCCTTCTCGCCGCGGCCCCTGCCTGCCTTCGCCGCCACCGCGCTGCGGGCGGATCGGCTGCAGTTCAATGGCATCGCCCGGTCCGGCGACCGCCTGGTGGCGGTCGGCGAGCGCGGCACGATCTTGCTCAGCGATGACGAAGGTGCGCACTGGCGGCTCGCCAGCGTGACGCCGGAGCACGGCGCCGCGCTCACGCAGCTTGCCTTTGCCGGCGGCAAGGACGACAAGGTCGGCGTGGCGGTCGGCCACAGCGGCTGGATCTTGCGCACCACCGACGGCGGTGAGCATTGGCAGCAGGTGGCCTTCGATGCGGCACAGTCGGACCCCCTGCTGGGGGTCTGGGGCCAGGCGACTAGCCCGTGGTTCGCCATCGGCAGCTTCGGGCGCTTCCTGGTGTCGCACGACCAGGGCAGGCACTGGCAGTCCGCAGCCACGCCGCTGATGCAGGACAAGCACCTGAACGGCATTGCCGGTGATCATCAGGCCCGCCTGATGCTGGTAGGCGAGAGCGGCCTGGTGCTGCGCTCCGCCGATGGCGGCGGCACCTGGGAAGCGGTCAAGATGCCCTACGCGGGCTCGCTCTACGGCGTGCTGCCGCTGCGTGATGGCGCCTGGCTGGTCTATGGCATGCGCGGCAACGTGCTGCGCAGCGCCGACTTCGGCGCGAGCTGGGAGGCCGCCGAGGTGGGGCTCAAGACCTCGTTCTTCGGTGGCGTGCAACTGGCCGACGGCCGCATCGCGGTCGCCGGCCAGGGCGGCATGCTGGCCGTCTCGGCGGACGGCGGGCGCCATTTCAAGCCGGTGGCGGGCGGCAGCGCACAGACGCTGGCTGCGCTCATTCCTGCCGCCGGGGGGAATGCCCTGACGCTGGCCGGCAACGCGGGGATTGCCCGCTTCACGCTGACCCCGGATGCCGCGCCCTGATCCTCTCCCCGCCGCAGCAGCAGCGCTTAGCACCTCATCGCATTGCATAGAAGCGAGAACGCCATGACCCGCCCCGAAATCCCCGGCCCCCGGGCCCCCACCACCCGCCTGAGCCGCTTCGTCGCGCATTGCGCGGACCTGTTGATCCGGCGCCGCCGCCTGTTGCTGGTGCTGTGCCTGGCGATGACCATGGCGATGGGCTTGTCCGCCACGCGCCTGCGGCTCGATCCGGGATTCAACAAGATGATCCCGCTGCAGCATCCCTATATGCAGGTGTTCACCAAGTATGCCGGCACGTTCTCCGGGGCCAATACCGTGCTGATCAGCTTGCGCTGGAAGGGCGAAGGCGACATCTACAACCCGGCTTTCATGGACAAGCTGCGTCGTGCCACCGACGATGTGTTCTTTATCCCAGGCGTGCGCCGTTCACATGTGTTCTCGCTGTTTACGCCGAACGTGCGCTACACCGAGGTGACCGAGGTGGGATTCCGGGGGGATGTGGTGGTACCGGGCCGATACTCCGGGACCCCGGAGCAGCTCGACCAGGTACGCCGCAACGCGGCGCGCTCAGGCCAGATTGGCCGGCTGGTAAGCAATGACCTGAAGTCCGCGCTGATCCGCGCCGATCTGAGCGATGTGGATCCCGCTACGGGCAAGGCCCTCGACTACGGCAAAGTGGCACGCCAGTTGGAGCAAATCCGCACCGGCCTGGGCGGCACGGATGTGGAAGTGAGCATTATCGGCTTCGCCAAGCTTGTCGGCGATGTGGAAGACGGCATTGCCGGGGTCATGGTGTTCTTCGCGCTGGCCTTTGCTGTGACGGCGCTGATGCTGTTCTTCTACACGCGTTCGCTGCGCATTACCCTGCTGGCGCTGGTGGTTGCGCTGCTGCCGGTGGGCTGGCTGCTCGGCTTGCTGCCGCTGCTGGGCTACGGCATCGACCCCATGTCCATTCTGGTGCCGTTCCTGATCTTCTCCATCGGCGTCTCGCATGCGGTGCAGATGACCAATGCCTGGAAACAGGAAGTGGTGCTGGGCAATGACCCGGTCGAGTCCGCGCGCGCGGCCTTCTGCAAGCTGTTTCTCCCCGGCACCGTGGCCTTGCTGACCAACGCGCTGGGTTTCATGGTCATCATGCGCATCGAGATCGAGATCGTGCGTGAGCTGGGCATTACCGCATGCCTCGGCGTATTGCTGATGATCGTCACCAACAAGGTGTTCCTGCCGCTGCTGCTGTCGTACACGCGCCTGGAGCCCCGCGTGGTGGCGGCTGCCAGGGCGCGTGCCGGGCGGCATGGCACCTTCTGGAACCGGTTCGGCCACTTTGCCCGCCCGGGGCCGGCGCTGGTGGTGTTCGGCGTGTCGCTGGCGCTGTTGGCGTTCGGTGCGGTGCAGTCACGGGGATTAAGGGTCGGCGATATCGGTAACGGTGCCCCGGAACTGCGCGCGGACTCGCGCTATAACCGCGATAACGCGCAGATCGTCGGCCAGTACAACATCGGCGTGGACGTGCTCACGGTGGTGGTGGAACCCAAAGGCTTTGACGACGCTTGCCTGCACTATCCGGTGATGAGCGCGGTGGAGCGCTTCGAGATGAACCTGCGCGGTGTGGCGGGCGTGCAATCGGTGGTGAGCGTGCCGTCGCTTGCCAAAGTGATGATCGGCGCCTTCAACGAAGGCAATCCACGCTGGGAGGCGCTGCCGCGCAATAGCGATGGCCTGACCCAGGGCGCCAAAGCCTTCGATCCTGAGAACGGCATGAACACCGCGAACTGCCAGGCCATCCAGGTGCTGATCTACACCGCCAATCACGAAGGCGCCACCATTGCCCATATCGTTAAGGAGATTCAGCACCTAATTGCCGCAGACAAGACGCCGAACGTGGCGTTCCGCCTCGCCGGCGGCAATATCGGCGTGATGGCTGCCACCAACGAAGCGGTGGACGAAGCCGAGGTGACCATGCTGCTGGCCATCTTTGGCGCCATCACGCTGCTGTGCCTGCTGACCTTCCGTTCCTGGCGGGCCGTGCTGTGCATCATCGTGCCGCTGACGCTGGTGTCCGTCCTTTGCAGTGCGCTGATGGCATCGTTGGGGATCGGCCTGAAGGTATCGACGCTGCCGGTGATCACGCTGGGCGTAGGGGTTGGCGTGGACTATGGCATCTATCTCTATGAGCGTATGCAGCATCAGTTGCGCCATGAGGGGCAGAGCCTGCCGCAGGCGTTTGCCGAGGCCATGCGCCAGCGTGGCAACGCCGCCTTGTTCACCGCCATGACGATGTGCATCGGGGTGGGTACATGGGCCTTCGCGGCGCTCAAGTTCCAGGCGGACATGGGCATCCTGCTGGCCTTCATGTTCATGGTCAACCTGTTCGGCGCAGTCTTCCTGTTGCCGGCGCTGGCGAGCTGGCTGGGCGTGGAAGAGGAGGAACGCCGGCCGGCCGGCAGCAAAGCACGCGGCGCGGACGCTCGCGTGGGCAAGATGGTCGGTGGCGAAGGGCGCCCGCTCAAGTCGGACGCGGCCTGAACCGCCGCGTCGGCCAGATCCAACATCCCTTGGGGAATTTGCAGAAAATCGAACGCGCCGGACGCTTACAATGCATAGCGCATACCTCGCGATTCGACATGGCGTCCCGCTGATGGCCGTGCAAGGCCGCGGGGCAATAATCAAACGATAGTAGCCGGCTGCTCTGCTGCATGGGGCAAGGCGCGGCGTGCCAGGCGCGACATGGAATCGCGCCGGAAGGAGAATAAGATGTCGCAGCAGACCCCGACTGATGGATCGCCGTTTTCATCGATCCGGATCGGCCCCCTTGCGTTGCGCAACCGCCTGATCAAGGCAGGTGCGAATGAGGGCATGACACCGCAAGGATTGCCGACACGGGCGCTGGTCAAGCATCACCGGGATATCGCTGCCGGCGGCATCGGCATGACGGTAGTCGCGTATGCTGCCGTCGCGCAGGAGGGGCTGACCTTCTCGCATCAGCTCGTTCTGACCCGCGAGGCCGTACCGCATCTGCGGGTGCTGACCGACGCCGTGCATCGAGAGGGCGCTGCGGCTTGCCTGCAGATTACGCATGCCGGCTCGTTTACGATGATGCGGCACGGCGGGAGCCGTGCCCCGCTGACCGCATCGGCTGGCTTGAATGCCTTCGGCATGATGTATGGCGTGTATTTCCAGCGCGCCATGGGCGAGAGCGATATGTCCCGGGTCGCCACGCAGTTCGCCGATGCTGCGCGCCTCGCGCGGGAGGCGGGTTTCGACGCGGTTGAGATCCACATGGGGCACGGCTATTTGCTCAATCAGTTCCTGTCTCCGCTCAGCAACCGGCGGCGCGACCGTTTTGGCGGTGACGTGGAAAACCGCACGCGCTTCCCGGCGATGGTACTACGCCACGTCAAGGATGCCGTCGGGGCGGAGTTGGCGGTGTGCTGCAAACTGAGTGTGGTTGACGGTGTGCCCGGCGGCAACGCGGCGGCGGATTCTGCCATCACGGCGCGCATCCTGGAGAGGGAGGGGGCTGACCTGCTGACGCTGAGTGGCGGACGCAATGTCGAAAGCCCGTGGGTGTTGTTTGGCAGTGCGATGCCGACGGCGCAGATGAAAGCCGCGGCGCCGCACGCGCTGGCCAGGCTCGCCATTTCGATTCTGGAAAAGCGTACCCCGCGCGAGCTGAAGTTCCGTGAACTGTATTTCCTCGAGGCCTCCCGGGTGATCCGCCAGGCGGTGCGGATGCCGCTGGCCTATATTGGCGGCGTGAAGTCGCTGGACAATGTGCGGCAACTGTTGGGCGAGGGCTTCGACTGCGTTGCCCTGGCGCGCGCGCTGATCCATGATCCCGCACTGGCCGAACACTGGCGAACCGGCGCGGTGACACGTTCGGCGTGCGACAGTTGCAATGCCTGTGTTGCAAAGATCTATGATCCCGCCGGCGTTTCCTGTATTTACGGTCCGCCGGCCGATCCCAGGCTGACCACGATACTGGCAGCCGGGCAGGCCGGTTGAAACGGATTGAGTTACCGCTCCCGTGCGGATTTCATCGATCAGGTGGCATCGCGGTCCCTGATTTCCGGGCAAGCCAGTCCTGTTGGGTCATGATCGTGCGGAAGCCAAGATGCGACATGGCGCTAAACGGGTCTGACCCTCTCCTTGCGCTGACCCGGTAGCTGGTGCAATACGTCTCGCTGCACAAAAAAGAGCCGCCCCGTATGACTCGCTTGGGGGCGTCGACGGGTGCCCCCGCATCGTCAGGGTCATAGGAGTCGACGGGTCCCTGGGGATCGGACACCTGTCCTTTGCGGGCCTCGATGGCGAACGCGTCGGAGCGATACCAGTCAGCCGTCCATTGCCAGACATTGCCGGCCATATCGTAGATGCCATAGCCGTTCGGCGCGAAGTTGCCAACCGGCAATGTGCCAACCTGGATCTTTTCATTGCGGCTGACAACCGGAAATTGACGCGCCCGGTCGTCCCACGTATTGGCCATCTTTTTGCCGTTGGGGGTCAATTCGTCTCCCCAGGCGTAGTCTGCTTGCTCGAGGCCACCTCGCGCAGCGAACTCCCACTGCACTTCGGTCGGCAGGCGCTTTCCAGCCCAACGGGCGTAGTTCAGCGCGTCAACGTACGACACCTGCACCACAGGATGATCCTCTTTATCCGCCAGATTGCTTTGGGGGCCGAGCGGATGCCGCCAATCAGCCCCAGGCACATATCTCCACCAGCGCGACCAATCGCCCAGTTCGACGGGCTCGCTCGTGCCGAAAAATACCATGCTGCCGGGGACAAGCGTTCCGGGATCTGGCTCTGGCGTGCCAGCCGGCAGTTGCGGCCTTATGTCCTCCCACCTTGGTTTCTGCTCAGCTGTCGTGACGTACCGAGTGGTTTCAGTGAAGCGCCTGAAATCGGCATTTGTCACATCGAAACGGTCCATCCAGAACCCGCTGACCTGAACGCGGTGGGCCGGTCCTTCGCTGGGAAGTGCCTGCTTGGATGAACTGCCCATCAAGAACGCGCCCCCTGGGACCCAGACCATGCCTTTGGGGCCGGTCACGCCATCGCCTATCACGGGCCCCTTGAACTGGCCTGCCGAAGAAAAACCCCTGACGTATTTTGCGCTCAGCAGTCCAGCCGCGCCGGCAACTCCAGTTGCCAGTAATCCCGAGATAAGCGCTCGGCGTTTCATGGTATTTCCTAATTTTTTTCGTAGCGTCCCGCAATCTGTTTGCGGCATGCGATGAATTCACTGTGTTGATTCCCGGCTTGGCTCGGCGATGTCGTCCACCTTAAACGGTAGAGGATGAGCCGCCGACTATCCGATGGTGGTGATAATACAGCTGCTTGGCATCGTCTTCCCGGACTACTGCGGTATCTATGTGTGCCATCTCAGGACCTCGCTTTGATTGACCACGGCTACTGCGCGCGTCCTTCGCTGTCTAGTCTGAAGAGACGATGAGGCATGGTCCTGGGCTATGTACTGTGGAACGTGCTAAATCAAAAGGAGGGGACATGGCTGCACCTGGCTACAAAATTGAATCCCGGCCGCTGGAATCGCGGTATGCGCGCGGCTGGCATTGCCTCGGACCGGCCGCGGATTACCGGGACGGGAAGCCGCACACGCTGAACATTTTCGGCCAACGCCTTGCGGCCTTCGCCGACTCCGTCGGCACCATTCGCATCATTGACAGCTATTGCCCGCATATGGGCGCGGACCTGAGTACAGGTACCGTGCAAGGCGACCAGTTGGTGTGCCCCTTCCATGGTTGGCAGTGGGGCGGTGATGGTGTCTGCAAGTCGATTCCTTACTGCAAGCGAGTGCCTCCGAAGGCGCGCATCGGCAGCTGGGATACTTGTGAGCAGAACAATCTGCTCTTCATCTGGCACGATCCCCAAGGCAAGGCACCCCCACCTGAGGTGGCGATCCCACGCATCGAGGCATGCTTCTCGGAGCAATGGTCGGCGTGGTCGATCGACAAGATGGTGATTCAGACGAATTGCCGGGAATTGGTCGACAATATCTCCGATATGGCTCACTTCGACACCGTGCACGGGGCGCCGATCGACTACTTCGCCAATCTGTTCGAGGGCCACAAGGCTACGCAAGTGCTGGTCGGCCGCAGCGCCCGGCTCTCCGCTGGAGATTGCCTGACTGCGCTATCCACCTATTTCGGTCCGGCGTACCACATTACGGAAATGCGTGGCCAGATGGAGGGTCAGCCGATCCATTCGATTCTGCTCAACTGCCATGTGCCGATCGATATGAACAGCTTCGAACTGCGCTATGGCGTATTGGTAAAGAAGGTCCCCGGCCTTTCCGACGAGCAGAATCAGGCGATTGCGCACGCCTATGTGGAACAGGCGCGCAATGCGTTCTACGAGGATGTGGCAATCTGGGATTCCAAGATCCGCACCGACAATCCGCTTTTATGCGAGGGAGATGGGCCCATCTACCAGATGCGGGACTGGTATAGCCAGTTCTATGTGGATGCGGAGGCGGTACGGCCGGCCAGCGTCGGGCGCAAGGTGATCGAGATGAATATCGCGGGAATTGATGCGCCGACACTGCATCATGTATTTGAAGAGTAGGCAGAAGGGGGCGCTGCCGCCTCTGGACCGGAGGCGGCAGCGGTTTTCCTGATGCCGGGTGTTGCACCCGGGCATATAGCCAGGGCAAATGGCGAACGCCGATGACTTAAGATGTCGCTCCTCTTTCCCATTTCATGGAATTCATGGAAGAGAGAATTCATGGAGGAGAGGAGCGAACCAGCCCACGTCGCTGCTACTTCCCGTCTCCAACGTTTACCCGCTTCGTGGCAAAGATGCCGCCGATCAGAAGGTCCCCATCCTCGAGCAATGCGGTAATGCCGCCCCAGGCGTTCCATTTGCGGCTGTCGTCCGGGAACGGCCAGCGGGCCTTGATGGTGCCGGTATCCCAGTCAAGGCCTACATATTCGTAGTTGCTGCTTTCCTTGTTGGCGAGGTAGATCATGTTGCTCTTGGCGGAAATGACAGGGACCATCACATCCGTGTTGTCGATCTCCTTGTTCACCCAGGCCTTCTCGAATGACTTCGTCTGAGTGTTCCAGTTGAACTTGACTACCCCACGCGGGGCGGGCCGGGTCACGCCGGGCGTTACCACGTTGCCCCATATATCGGGCGCGGGCTTCGGATAGGAGTTATTCAGCAGGGCGACGCCATAGCCCAGCACCTCCGGTGACGGCTCGACCGTGGCCTTGGAGATTTCCAGCGGAATCTGATCAGCGATGCGTGCGGACTTGGTGCCCGGCTTCTGCTTGAACCCGGGCGGAATCTGGTCGCGCCAGAAAGCCACGAGGTTGGCTCCCTTTGCATCGCCGTCGGCAATCACAACCAGCTTGTCGGGGTCGTTGCCGAAGCCCATCAGCGTCGGCGTGGTACCGGATCCGCCGGAAGTCGTCAGCGCGCCGGCAGCGATGGCCTGCGCACTGCTCATGGTGTTGTAGTCGGCCTGCCAGCCGCCATCTGCTTCATCATAGGACAGCCTGGTGCCGGTCCAGACGATCTTCAGCATGCGCTTGGAGGTGACCACATAGATGCCACTGTTCTCGTCAATGCAGATGCTGTTTTCGATCGCCTCGCCCGGCAGCAGCAGCGTGCTCTTGAGATTGAGGTCGCGGTCCAGCAGGAGCACCGCGCCTTTCGCGGCGGCAACAACATCGCCGGTATAGGTCATGCCCATGCCGATGATGGCGGATTTGCGCATGTCTTCAGGCAATGCCTCCGAGAAGTCCTGGAATTTGACGATGCGCAGCGGCTTCTTCGGATCATTGTCATCGGTGGACTTTAGGATCTTCAGGCCGCCAAAGGCTGCATAGTGAGCGCCGTCCTTGTCGATCATGTTGTAAGCGCCGTTGGCCAGCATCTGGCGCTTGAAGCCCAGTTCCTCCATCTTCCCCGACAGTGCCAGCAGCTTCGTGTCATCGTTCGCGCGGCGGGCGGCGTCGACTTCCTCCAGTGCCGCCCGGATCTTCTCGCTATTGCCATTCGTGGCCAGCCTCTCCATTCCAGGGTAGGGCAGGAGCGAGACCAGGTCATAGGCCTCGCCGGTCGCGTCGATCTTGCTGATGCCCTCGACGCCGGCAGCGAAGATGATCGTCTTGTCACCGATCTTCTTCACCGTGGGATTCGAGGTAAAGACGGTTGGCACGGTTTTCACATCGTCTGCCGACAACCTGCGGCCCTTGGTTGGGCCGGCATGCGGGACGGAATCGGTCGCGGCCGGATTGTCGTGCGAAATGGGATAGACGCTATCGGTCAGCCAGGGGTTGCGGCCCGGGAAGGTGCCGCTCTCCTGCTGGGCGGCTTGCGCGCACGTCAGGCTTGCTGTCGCAAGCGCAAGCGCGGTCGATGCGAAGACTAATGCTCTCATGGGTCACTCCGTGGATAAGTGTGGGTGTAGTTGCGAGGAGAATCTGACGACGAATTGAGGTTGTTCGGCGGAGCAATTCAATCGACGGAATGCACGCGTGCGCTCACGCGGGCGTGCCGGCTGGCTCGCTGCCGGAGATACCAGTTTGCCAATGGGACGACCGAAGGTGGAACCGGCGTTGAGCGAAGACAGGTAGTCTCGACGGACTTCGATAGCGCGAATGGCTGGAGCCAATTGCGGCTTGCTTCGGCCGCTAACGCCAATGCGAAAGTGACGGGGACATCAGGGCGCAGCATCTTGCCGACATGGCGGCACGGGCCAGACCGCGCCCCTTGGCATGGAACGCACACTATGGTGCGCTGCGGTGATTCAGGAGAGCAACCGCGGCAACTCCAATGCTCTGCCGGCAGGTGTCATCGCAAGACGTCTGCATGATCGCAGCACCATTGGCTTCTTCGCCGGCCAGGTGTCCGTCATGCCTGATCGCACTCCCCGGATCAAGACCAAGCCGGGCAGATGGCAGGCCCCCAGCAAATGCAAAGCTCAGGGCCACGGCAGCACCGGCCCCAAACAGACAAACCGCCCGCAACCATGCTCTCATCACTGTCTCCTCTTGCTGCTGCCCACCATGGGCAGATGCCGACGCCTGTTGTACCGTCAGGGCCAGTCTCTTGATCTAAGCATATTTGCGGAATCTGGAATCAACATCGTCCAATCGGACTACAGGATATATGTAAGTGATGGGTAACTTTTAGGGGGTTCTGCAAAGCGGTTCGGCCAACCGCGGCTTCGAAGTGTTTCTGTGCCGGCGAGAGGAGAGTTAGCCGGATTGCGAGCGGATCCCACGGGGTAAGCGCGCCATTTTCCCTTCAGTCGTCAAGTTCCGGGAAACGTCGGATTTGACGGTTTCCAGCCTGCGTCAATCTACCTAAGGGCGTGGATTGCTTCCGTTGATTTTCTCTGCCGCGATATGATTCGCGGCGATGTAGCCAAAGGTCATGGCCGGCCCGATAGTCGAACCTGGTCCGGGATAGGTTTTTCCCATGACCGCGGCCGAGGTATTGCCGATCGCATAGCATCCCTCGATGACGCTGCCATCGGGGCGGAGGACGCGGGCGTAGGCATCAGTGCTCAATCCGCCCTTGGTGCCGATCTCACCGGGATCGATCCGCAGCGCGTAGAAAGGTGCACGGTCGATCGGACCCAGACACGGGTTAGGCTTGGAGGTGATGTCGCCATAGTAGCGATCGAAGATATTGCCTCCCTTGCCGAACTCATGGTCGGTGCCAATTGACGCATAAGCGTTCATTTGATCTACCGTCGTGGCAAGGCCGCGTGGTTCGACGCCGATTTTTTTGGCCAGTTCGGCCAGCGTCCCGGCGCGATAGATGACACTGTCCAGCCAGCCATGCGGAATCCTGGAATCAGGCTGTATGCTGCCGGGAAGCAGCACGCCGCACGGATAGCGTTTTCTATACTCTGCATCGAACACCAGCCATGCCGGAACATTCGCATTTGTTTGCGCGTTGTCGGCATACATGGCGTGGATGATGTCCGGGTACGGCGCTGCTTCGTTGACAAATCGTCGACCGAGCCGATTGACCAGCACGCATTGCGGCAATGAACGCTCCATGAAAAGCCCGCGTTGTTTTTCCTCTCCTGGAACCCGTATCGTCGGCACACCCCATGTGTATCCCATCAGCGAAACGCTCGCGCCGATTTTCAGGCCGGCGCGAATTCCATCTCCGGTATTGATGGGCGGGGCGGCTGTCCATTCGGCTTGCGTGGGCTTCGGCAGGTATTGGTCGCGCATTTCCTGGCTGGATTCAAAGCCTCCACAGGCGAGCACCACCGCGCATCGCGCGCGTACGTTGTACTCGCGTCCCTGTCGCTCCACTGCCACGCCGGTCACGCGGGCATCGTGCGCGTGGAGCGTGCGCATCGGGGTGTTGAGCCACAGTGGTATGGACCGATGTGCGAGTGCCGCACGCAGACTCGCGACCAAGGCGTTGCCAAGCGTCAGCCGGCGGTCCCTGCGCGTTCGGCAGCGCCAGCGCAAATCCGTTGCGTACCGGAACGCGAGGCGTGCCAACAGGCCGAGCCAGCCGGACTCCTTCGCTACGATGGTGTGGGCTTCGATCTGCGTCAGCGCTATGCGCCCGCCCACCAGGGTGGCGGGCGATGGGGCGCGGAGTTCGTCAAATACATCGCCGAGCCGGCGCGCGTCGAATGCCGCTGGCTCCATGGTGCGGTAGCCCGGCTTTCCTCCCGTGCGGTCCGGATAGTAGTCGGGATAGCGGGGCACCGCGTGGAAATGCGTTTGCGCCCGCGTGGCGAGATACTGGACCATCTCCGGCCCATTCTTGAGATAGGCATGGATTCTGTTCAGATCGAAATCTTCCCCTACGACATCCCGGAGATACGCCACCGCTTCCTCATAGGAGTCGTTGCCGCCGAGAGATTGGATCTGATCATTGCAAGGGATCCAGATTCCGCCGCCTGAAATAGCCGTCGTGCCCCCATAGTGCGGGCTTTTCTCGACGAGGAGCACGGTCAAACCGAGATCGTATGCGCGCAGCGCGGCCGTCATCGCGCCTGCCCCGGAACCAACGACCACCACGTCGTACGTTGTATCCCAATTCTCGGCCGGATTGTTGTTGCTCATTTGGCTTGCCTCCAACGTTAAATGTTTGTCGGGCGTCTGGTTGCCTGCGCCCTCGCTCCCGATTCCGGTGAGCCTCTTGGGTAAAGAGCCTTGCCGAAGTACGCCGAGTCAACGGTCAGCAAGCTGTCCGCTTCCGGGTGCAACACAATTGCATCGGTACGATCACTATGTCACATAAGATAAAAAATGCGACACGATGATGGCACAAAAAATACTCTTTGTGTAATACTGGGCGAAGGCTCACGGCAATGCCGGAATCACACCCCGATCAAAAGCACATCACGTTGCGAGAGGCAAAGTTCCGAATGAATAGACAACTTCGCTGGGGAGACGCCAGCCGAATAGACTGTCCCGAGCAAGGGCGCGCCTTGATTTTGAGGTCCACGCTCGACTGCATGGCTGAGATGGGTATCGAGGGTTTCACCGTGGATGATGTGGCCAAGCGCGCCAACATTTCGCGCAGAACCCTTTACCGCTACTACGGCACCCGGAATGAACTGATCCAGGCCGCGATTGGCGTGGAAAATGGCGTGTTTTTCGAGGAAATGCAGCGTAGCTTGTCGGGTTACGAAGGCGATTTCGAGGCGTATCTCGAAGAGTGTGTGTGTTTCGCCGTGAAGTATCGGCAACGCCTCGCCGGGCTTCGTCAGGACTACCTGGCAAGAAGCGTTACGGCGGAAGTGTTTCCCTACATCCTCGAGAATATCAAGCCCATGTGGCACAAGGTGCTGGCTGAACGCTACCGCGATTACGTAGAGAAGTCAGGCACGACGCCCGCGTCGCTGGACGACATCATTGCGCTGGCTAGCCGCATTGGACTTGCCTATAGCCTGGTTCCTACAGACGAGGGCGCGATTCGCCGGCAGATGCGAATTCTCCGCGGCGTCCGGCCTGGTACGACTGCGTGACTTTGTGCGGCATTCCGCCCGCATGACAGATTCCCATGTGAACGAAAGAAGCTTCCCCCTCTGCCCGCTTGTCGGTGCGCAACTGGCGCCGATCGGATGATCGATGCGGAGCGATAAACGGCACGCCTTGCGCTCCCGTGGCGCTGGTGCCGGTATGTCTATCAAGACGCAATTACAGGAGCCAGTCAATGAGTCGCACATCGTATCGCCACCTGTTGGCGCCTGGCCGAATCGGCACGATGACACTACGCAACCGCATCGTCGTGACCGCGATGGGTGCGAGCCTTGCGGAGCCAGATGGCCAATGCGGTGAGCGCATCGTGCGCTATCACGAATCGCAGGCCAAAGGGGGGGGCGGGGCTGATCATCACCGGCGTCGCCGGCGTGGCTTGGCCGGCCGGTGCCAATCAGGTGAACCAGATCGCCATTTCGGAGGATCGCTTCCTTCCTGGCCTGACCGCGCTGACCGAAGCCGTCCACGCGCACGGCGCAAAGATCGCCGCGCAGCTGCACCATGGCGGGTTGATCGGCGTGGAGGATATGCTTGCAGGGCGGCCGGTGTGGGCGCCCTCGCTGCCTGAACCCCCCACTGGCGATTTCACCGAGGCGTTCTTGCTCGAAGAGTTGGCCGAGGCGCCGTTCGGCCGCATCACCAGCGTGACGATTCAGGTCATGACGAAGGCCGACATCGACACGCTGATCACGCAATTTGCCGCCGCTGCGATCCGGGCGCGACGGGCCGGCTTTGACGGCGTCGAGATCCATGGCGGGCACGGCTATCTCCTGTCGTCGTTCATCTCACCCACGACGAACCGGCGTACCGATGAATATGGTGGCCCGCTGGAAAATCGCGTCCGTCTCCTGGTCGAGGTGATTCGGGCCGTGCGGACCGCGGTTGGCCCCGATTTCCCTGTGTGGTGCAAACTCGACTCGCGCGAGGAAGGCATTCCGTGCGGCATCACGATTGACGAGGCTGTGCGCACCGCACAGATGGTCGAGGAGGCGGGGGGCAATGCGATTACCGTGACTGCTTATCATGACGCGGGGAAGCCGAAGTTGCATTCGGCATCGCATACCCCGCATGAGCCCGGGATCAATCTTCCGTTTGCGGCGCGGATCAAGGCAGCGGTCAGCATTCCGGTCATCGCGTCGGGCCGGATCGAGCCCGCGCTGGGTGACGAAAAGATTGCCGAAGGCTCGATCGATTTCGTCTCAATGGGGAGAAAGTTGCTAGCCGACCCGCATCTGCCGCGAAAGCTTACCGAAGGGCGACCCGATGACGTACTACCCTGCATCTACTGCTACACGTGCATTAGTGCGATCTACGTTGGCAAACCGCTGCGCTGCGCGGTCAACCCCGAAATCGGTTTCGAGTATTTGCATCGTCAATCGCCGAAGGGTGGCAAGCGGGTCGTGGTTATCGGCGCAGGCCCTGGTGGCATGGAATCGGCGCGGCGGCTACGGTTGGACGGGCATCAAGTGACGCTGCTGGAGCAGGCCAACCAGCTGGGCGGCACGTTGCGCATTGCCGCGCTCGCCTATGAGGCCAACGAGCCACTGCTCGACTGGCTCCGGCACCAGGTTGAATCGTCACGAATCGACGTGCGCCTGCGCACACAAGCGACGCCTGAGCTGCTGCGCACGCTATCCCCGGACGTCGTTGTTGTTGCAACCGGCGCGGTGCGCGGATTGCCGCCGATACCAGGAAACGACTTGCCGCATGTCATGAGCGCAGACGACATGCGTCGCTTGATGCTCGGTGAGGGTTCACAGGAACTGGCGCGCAAGATCGGGTGGGCGACCCGCATGGCGTCAAAGATTGGTGCGGCGAGCGGCCTGACCTCGAATCTTGATTTCGTTCGCCAGGCGACCCGCCAGTGGATGCCGTTGGGCAAGCGCGTTGTGATCATCGGTGGCGAACTGGTCGGCCTCGAACTGGCCGAGTTCCTCTCCGAGCGCGGACGATCGGTGACAGTCGTCGATGAGGCGCCGCGGTTTGGTGCCGGATTGACCATCGTCCGCCGGATGCGGCTGCTTGCGGAGCTTAAAGAGCACGACCTTGGCCTCTTTCCGGGTGCCTCGGACATCCGGATCGAACCTGACAAGGTTTGCTTCACCGACCAGACAGGCAATGCGCAAGCAGTCGATGCGAATACTGTCATCGTGGCCAAAGGTGCGGCAGGTGACTTGACGCTTGCCAGGCAGTTGGAGAGCGAAGGCTTTAAGGTCTATGAAGTCGGCGATTGCACCGGCATCGGCTATATCGAAGGTGCCATGCGCGGTGCGGCGAGAGCGGCGAAGGAAATCTCGCAAATATGACTCCCGGCTTCAGAGAGGTGCCCCGGCTGGGCGTTGCGGGATTCCCCTTAGTCTGCTCAGACGAAGCGGCTTGCCGGGCCGGTGACTAGTATCAAGCAAGAGGCCAAAAAAGCGGTCGGGAGACAGCGTTGATTTCGCCTTTTTCTTTTTTCCTCTTTTTCACTCACGAAACCGAACACCATGACAACTACCATCATCACCGGCTCGGCCTCCGGCATGGGCGCGGCCGTACGCCGGCGCCTGCTAGCCGACGGAGACAGGGTCATCGGCATCGACCTGCGCGATGCCGAGATCCAAGCCGACCTCTCCACCCGGCACGGCCGCGAGGCCGCTATCGATGGCGCGCTGTCACAGTCCGGCGGCAGGATCGACAAGCTGATCTGCTGCGCTGGTTTGGGCCCGCATGTCGATCCTGCGACGCTGGTCGCCTCGGTCAACTACTTCGGCGTGGTAGCCATGTTGGACGGCTTGTTCGAGGCATTGCGGCAGGGCAAGGCGCCGTGCGCCGTGGTGGTGTCGTCCAATTCGGCCACGCTGCAGTCCTGGGCAGGCAGCCCGCTGCGCGACGCCTACCTGGCGGGCGATGAGGATGGCGTGCACGCCCTGGTGCGCGCGGCGCAGGAGGCGGGTGGTGAGCAGGCCGCCCAGGCGGGCTATCTGGCGTATGCGAGCGCGAAGAACGCCGTCGCGGCAGCGGCACGGCAACGCGCCGCCAGCTGGGGGCGGGCCGGGGTGCGCCTGAATGTGACTGCGCCTGGCGCGGTGGAAACGCCTATGCTCCAGGCTGGCCTGCGGGATCCGCGCTATGGCGATGCCATCCGCGACTTTCTGCCTCCCCTTGGGCGGCGCGCGCAGCCCGATGAGGTAGCCGCGCTGATCGCGTTCCTGTGCCGACCCGAGGCAGCATATCTACACGGCAATGTCGTGTTCATCGACGGTGGCGTCGACGCCGTGCAAAGGCCGCTGGAGTTCTGATCCGCACGGTCGCGCCGGGCCGGCATCCAAATTGTGGGGAGCGGCCCGGCCGGTTGTCGGAAAAGTCAGTCGAGGTCGAGTTAGCGGGTAGCGCAGCTTATCCGCGGTGTGATGGCGCACTCGGCAAGCCGAAGTCACTCATCGCACTGCAGACAAAAAAAATCCCACCGCCTTATCATGGGCCTCCGGCGCGCCGGCACAATTCATCTTGTCATCCCCGCCTTGATTTTCGCTGTAGCGCTGGATGGCAGCGTGCAAGTAGGGCCCGCTGCGCCCGCATTCGCAAGGGGCATCCTAGCCGCTCAATGTAACTTCGTCGCCGGTAATCAAGCCACCCAGTAAGAATCCGGCAACAGATCAATGTGGCTATCTCTAGCGCTCCAGCTCGACAAAGAGCGGAGCGCCTTCCTTTGGTGTCGGGCGTATTTAGGCAAACCGGCCGCCGTCCGTGATCACATCGACAACATTAGCCGTGCCTCGTCGTTCAGGTCCGCGACGCGATGAATGCCTGGCCACTATGGCGATGCCAATCTGCCTACGAACACTATCCGTTGGGATAGTTCGCGGCAATCAGACTCGTGCGAAGAGTCGTAAATTGCGCATACATGTCGTGCACCAGGTAGAGATCGCGGCGCCGTGTCCAGGCCTGCCTGACTGTGGGTCATAGTTCAACGGCAGGGCGACTTCCTGCGCCGCGTAAGCGTCCATGCCGCGCGCTTTGGACGTCTGTATGCATCGCTTCGCATGATCCCGGTGACCAACGACGGCCACTTTACCCATTGCTGTCGCTGTACCCTCAAGCGCGACAATCGCGGCTGCCACGCCATCGGTACTCAGGTAGGTAATAGAGCCATCCGCCGCGATAACGGGCTCGACCGAATGGAGGTCAGGCAGTTGGTATTTTGAGGTCAGAAACCGTGCAATTTCCCATTGCGCGTATACCTTAACCGGCTTCATCTGGTAGATCTTGTACACCGCATCTGCGAGTGCCTCATTGATAGGGCCAGGATCAGGCAGTGCGGCTTGGTTGGCGCCATTACTGGAGGTGTTTCCACTGGCAGCGTTGGGCCTGTTTCCAAAGCTGTAGGCAACAATCCGATCGACCTGTGCCGCCGGAATTGTTGGTAGATCCCAGGTGAAACCGATGTCCATCAGGTAAGGCTGAATGACATTGGCGATCGACGCATCGGTCAGTTCCGTCGTCAGCTTTCCAATCATCTGCCTCTTGAGTTCAGTGTCGGAGATTGTCGGAACATCGGTGACAGCGGCGTCACTGCCACCACAAGCACTCAGAGCTGTTGTGAGCAGCGGGAGCGTTGCTGCGGTCGAAGTGGAAAGAAGAAATTTGCGGTGTGTAGACAAGAGAACCTCTAATTGGGGAGCGGGAGACTAGTCTTTTACCGCACCACCATTACAGGTTGATGTACCAATAGGTTGTGTGAGGGAAGAGYAGGTGTACCACATCATTCAACCGTTCCATCTTCTCTATGCTTTGCTCGTCCGCCAGCCACAATCCGCTTACACATCCGACGTACCGGCTCGATGCCGTCCTGTGGCATTGCCGTATCCTCGAAGAGTGCCGCAGCGCCGAGCGAGGCCTGCTCGACCGGGTGAGAACATCTCCGGTATTGCCTCATGGAAATACCGCAGAATGGATTCGGAAATCCCTGATGTTTGGCAGGAGAAATGATAATCAGCCTGTAGGGTGAGGGTTTTCCGAAAGGATCAATTACTTTCCCAATTGTGCCAGGAAGCCCACGATATCGTCGAAGGTCAAGGCATAGAGGCCTGCCATCTATTGCTGGCGGGCCTCGCCTTACCCATGACGTGGTCGGCGAGACCCGGGTGGAGTGGGGCTCAGCGCAGGAGGATATCCACTCGTTCGATGGCGCCGTTAAACGGATAACCCACGGTGTAACGTCCGGCCGGTGAGCCGGTATCCATGCCAACGTCAAAGGTCTCATCAGCGGAGAAGAAGCCTGGCGTGGTGACCGGCAGATGGCCACTGCCAACCGCCGTGCCGTTCACCTGAAGCGTGCCGGTGCCGCCCTTGGTATAACCCGTTCCCTCGTAAGCGAAGTCGAACTGCACCACGTTCCTCCCCGGTTGCAGCGGCTTGCTACCCGTAATCTCCATGCGCGCCACATCGAACACTTTCTGCACGTAGACCGGCTTGCCCTCATCGTCAAGGTAAAGGGACCAACCCGCGGTAGTGCCACCCATGGTGGCAATGACACCATGGGCGCCGCCCGTGGGAATATCCACCGTGGCCACGATGCTGTACGAGCGGTTCTTGATTGCTGGCGCTTCAGCTTCAGGGATGCCCACCGCTCCCGCGAAGTAGCTGAACTCTGTGCGCTTGCCAGTCAAGTTGGGGAGAGGTGTGCGGGAGCAGGCCGTATCCTGCAACGGTAATACTTGATTCTTTGCTGCCTCTGCCAGAAACAACGCCTGCATCTGCTTGAGTTTCTCCGGCAATCTGGCCGCCAGATCGGTGGACTGGCTGAAGTCCTCGTTCAGGTTGAAGAGACTCCAGGTGTCGTCGGCGAGCCGTTTTCCCTGGCATGTGCTCGCCCACGGGTCTCGATCCTTGTGCCGGGCCGAAGCCAACCAGCCATCGTGATAGATCGAGCGGTTGCCGAATACTTCGAAGTACTGCGTAGTGTGCTTCTCCGGCGCATTTTTATCGGCGAAGCTATAGAGCAGGCTAGTGCCGTCCATTGGACGCTGCTTTACGCCATTGACATCGGCCGGGGCCTTCAGTCCCGCCGCTTCAAGAATGGTTGGCGCCAGATCGTTCACATGAGAGAACTGGCTGCGCAGACCACCGTGATCCCGGATTCGCGCAGGCCAGGAAACCACCATACCGTTACGAATTCCGCCCAGGTGCGAGGCAACCGTCTTGGCCCATGGCAGGGGAGAACTCATGGCCCAAGCCCAACCGGCTGGATACTGCACATAGCTGTCCGGGCCGCCCAGGCTGTCGAGGCGCTTCACCAGATCGGCAGCCGGTGTCTCTGGCATGCCTTGCAATCTACCCATGTAGCTATCCCCGCCGTGGATGCCGCCTTCAAGGCTTCCCCCGTTGTCCCCCATCACGTAGATGAACAGCGTGTTGTCAAACTGGCCGCCCTCCTTCAATGATTGCACCAGGCGGCCAATCTGTGCATCGGTATGCGCGAGGTACCCTGCGTAGACTTCCATTAACCGTGCGGCGACCCGCTTCTGGTCTGTGCTGAGGCTTTCCCAGGCGGGGAGTTCATCCGGCCGCGGAGTCAGTTTTGTATCCTGCGGTACGACGCCAAGGGACTTTTGCCGGGCCAGAATCTCCAGCCGCATATCGTCCCAGCCCTTGTCAAACTTGCCACGGTATGTCTCGATCCATGCCCTGGGTGCCTGGAGCGGAGCATGGGTGCCACCTGGGGCGAAGTAGACGAAGAATGGCTTGTCGGGTGCGATTGAGTGTTGCGCGTGCATCCAGTTGACGGCGCGTGTCGACAGGTCTTCGTTCAGGGTGTAGTCCTTCGAGGCTGTCCTTAGGACTGGCGTGGTGCCATCGTATAGAGAAGGATTGAACTGATCGGTTTCGGCGCCGATAAACCCATAGAATTTCTCGAAGCCTTGGCCGGTCGGCCAACGGTCAAAGGGACCGACCGGTGATGCTTCCCAATCGGGTGTCAAATGCCACTTGCCAAAGGCCGCAGTGCTGTAGCCCTGTTGACGCAACAGTTCGGCGATTGTTGCGGAGTCCTTTTGCAGAACCCCACGATAACCCGGATAACTGCTTGGCGAGTTCAGCACTGCGCCGACACCGGCTGCGTGGGGATTGCGGCCTGTGAGTAGCGAGGCGCGTGTCGGCGAACATACTGCAGTGGTATGAAATCGGTTATAGCTCAAGCCCTCACGGGCCAGGCCATCCATCGCAGGCGTCTTGACCGGTCCGCCAAAGGTGGAGGCTGCACCGAAGCCAACGTCGTCAAGCAAGACCACTACCACATTTGGCGCACCGGCCGGCGCATGCAGTAACGGCACGACTGGCGGGGTATCGCCAGCCTGCACCTCGTTGCTGGCAGCCCAGCCAATACCGGTTGCGGCACAACTTAGGGCCAGGCACAACGCCGTGGCCAAACGCTTGCGTAGTCTGTTCATGATGGTCTCCCGYGTCTCCTGTTTTTTTTCGTTCTCGTCGATGCCTATTGCGCTTTCGCGTGGGCGTGTGCCAGAATTTCTGAGCATTCGATTGAATCAAATGTTCGAATGGAATTTAGCAAGCGCCGTGGACCGTCGTCAAGACAAAATTTCGCCGGCTACGGTCGCCGATTGCACGCTGCTCGGCGCCTTTGACTCATCAGTCTTTGTTGCCAGATTCATTCGATCACTCAAACCATCTTGACAGGAGACCCCCAATGAAATCGTTACTCGCGTCACCCAATACAGCCGTGATCGTCACCGGTGGAGCGTCCGGGCTTGGGCTTGCCTCGGCACGCGCACTAGCCGCCGTAGGCCGCGACGTTGCGCTGTGGGACATTCAGGCTGAGAAGGCGCAAAACCGAGCATCGGAGATTGCCAAGGAATTTGGCGTTGCGGCGGTTGGTGTTGGCGTCGACCTGTGCGATCCCAGCGCGCTGCGGGTTGCGCTGAACGCAACCCGCGCGGTATTGCCCCGGATCGGTGGCTTGCTCCACGCGGCGGGCACGGTCGATACCGGGTCGCTCGAAGGCATCACTCCGGAAAAATGGGATGCTGGCATCCATGTTCACCTCCGCGCATTTGCACTGCTGGTGCAGGCGTTGTTGCCGGATCTGCGCGCCAATCCGGGGTCTGCGGTGGTCGGCATCGCGTCAATCAATGCCACCTTGGGCAATCACATCAACCCCATCTACAGTGCGGCGAAAGGCGGCATGTTGTCACTGATCCGGTCGCTGGCGGACGGCCTTGGGCGCGATAACATTCGCATCAACGCGATTTCTCCGGGCCAGATCTTGACGCCAATGCTCCAGCCCGCTGTGGACAGTTTGCCGCCAGGAACCTTCGAGCGCCGCATTCTCCTCAGCCGACTGGGACAGCCGGAGGAGATTGGCCGCGTTGCGCGCTTCCTATTGTCGGACGAGGCGAGCTACATCACCGCGGCGGAGATCGTGGTGGATGGCGGCAACATCTCATCGCAGCGTATGTGAGTCGGCAGTAGTGCTGAACGTATAATCGGGCGCCACATTCATTGAGTCGTGCCCTGCCGCGCCGTTTTGCTGGGGGTATTGGCGTCATTGGCCAATCGCCCCTAGCGGGGCAGGCGGCATCCCGTACTACTTGTAATCGATGACATCTCCTACTGTAAAAGGCGAGGCCCGGGAACGCATTCTGCTGGCGGCCGAAGAGCTGATGGCCAGGTATGGCGTGGACGGCGTGTCGGCCCGCAGCATCAACGCAGCGGCCGGCGTTAGCGCCGGTATTCTCCACTATCACTTCGGCGGACTGGATAAGGTGGTGGACGCGCTGCTGGAACGCCATATGATGCCGTTGATGGCACAACGCCGCGAAATGTACGCTTCACTTCAGGCGCAGCCGCAGGTCACGCTCCGCGGCGTTGTGGAAATACTTGTCATTCCGCTTGCCAGGAAGATCATTGAAGAGGGCAGTGCGGGTGCACGCTATGTTCAGTTTTTGGCGCGCCTCCATACGGACCGCAACCCGAAGATCGCCGAGATATTCGAGCAGTCGTTTGGGGGGAACGCCGCCGCCTTGGTTGCAATGCTCCAGCGCATCCTGCCCGAAATCCCTATGGAAGTGCTCAGGTCGCGCCTGATTGTCTGTTCCCATGCGATGCTCCATAGTCTCGCCGAAATATCCGCTCGTCTCCAAGCGCCGATATCTCCAGGCAAGCTGCCGCGGGATCAGCTTCTGTGGAACCACGTGGAGATTCTGATCGAGTTTCTTTGTGGCGGGCTGGCGGCGCCAACCAGCTTGCACAGTTAAGGCGGCACACCGGGTTCTGTCAGACATGGCAGGCAACGGCGGCGGCGATCGAATACGGTAGTACCGTATGCGCGTGTGCCGCCGCCAGGGGTGTGCGCTTCAGGCTAGTCAGCCTAATCGCAGGCCGCGCGAGCGGGCCAAGGTCATTGCGGTGTCTTCAATCATGTCTTCCTGACCTCCGACCAGCCGTTGACGTCCCAGCTCGACCAGGATCTCGCGCGCCGGAATGCCGTACTTGGCCTGGGCGCGCTTGGCGAACAGCAGGAAGGACGAGTACACGCCGGCGTAGCCCAGCGTGAGCGCATCGCGGCACGGTGCATGGCGCACCGGTCGACTACTTCGCCAACCTGTTCGAGGGCCACAAGGGCACGCAGCTGATGATCGGCCGCAGCGCCAGGCTCTCAGGCGATGACCAACTGACCGCGCTCTCCACCTATTTCGGCCCGGCGTACCACATCACGGAAATGAGCGGGCGCATGGGCGACCAGCCCATCCATTCCATCCTCCTCAACTGCCATGTGCCGGTGGATGCCAACAGCTTCGAGTTGCGCTATGGCGTGCTGGTCAAGCGCGTGCCGGGTCTGTCGGATGCGCAGAACCGCGCCGTGGCGCAGGCGTACGTGGAGCAGGCGCGCGGCGCCTTCTACGAGGACGTGGTGATCTGGGACAGCAAGATCCGCATTGATAACCCGCTGCTGTGCGAGGGCGATGGCCCGATCCACCAGATGCGCGAGTGGTAAGGGCAGTTCTACACGGACATTGAAAGCGTGCGGCCAGGCAGTGTGGAGCGGCGCAAGTTCGAGCTCAATATCGCCGGGGTTGAGCCGCCGGCGTTGCATCACGTGTTTGAGGGCCAGGATTGACGGCTGCGGCGGGCTGGCCAGTCGCAGCCTGCTGCATTTGGCCGGCGCTGTTCTACGGCACAGCGTTCGGCCGGTTACGGGAGCCGTTACCAGATTGTCTTGACGTGCGGGTAGGCGCGGATCTTCTCGTCCTTCGTCACCAGCGGCACGGAGAACTTGCGCGCGGTGGCCACGATCATGCGGTCGGCGGGATCCTTGTGGAATACGCCCGGAAGTTCTACCGATTTGATGGCGATCTCGGTATCCACAGGTACTACGCGTACGGCTTCAATTTGCCCCACGGTGGCGAACCAGCTGGTCGCATCCATTGATAGAACAAGGCGCTCGCGTGCCACCAGCGCTGCGATTTCCCATGCGGAAATCGATGAGACGAGTATCTGGCCGCCGTCCAGTTCCTTCTCGATGCTCGCCTTCGCCTTCCTGCTCAGCAGCGGATCGCGACTCACCCACCAGACTAGCGTGTGCGTGTCCAGGACGATCACTGCGCCGCCTCCCAATCATCGGCGTCCACCGGCTCGGTCGGTGCGTTGTAGCGCACCACGGAATCGCGCAGGATTGCCAACGGGCTACGCGAAGTACTCCGATATGGCCGGACCTCGAGAACCGGCTTGCCGTGGTTGGTCACCACCAGCGGTTCGCCCGAGTCCTCAACCTGGCGGAAGTACTCCAGCGCATGTGCCTTGAAGTCCGATTTCGAGACTTGCTTCTCCATCTCTGCTCCTGGTCATATGTCTATAGTCATATATTCTAAGCCAAGATGACCGGCAGACTTGAGCCTTCTTTTGACGGCGGGTGATGAAACAGGCATCTGCCCTGGCCACGGTAGGTGGCGAGGGCAAGTGCGGGCGCCGCCGCGTCCCGTCAAGCCAGCAACCCACGCTCCCGCGCCAGCGTCATGGCGGTGTCCTCGATCATGTCTTCCTGCCCGCCCACCAGGCGTTGACGTCCCAGCTCGACCAGGATTTCGCGCGCCGGAATGCCGTACTTGGCCTGGGCGCGCTTGGCGAACAGCAGGAAGGATGAGTACACGCCGGCGTAGCCCAGCGTGAGCGCATCGCGGTCGATGCGGATCGGCTGGTCCATGATGGGCACCACCAGGTCTTCGGCCACGTCGGCGATGCGGAACACGTCCACGCCGGTCTCGATGCCCATGCGTTCGCAGACCGCCACGAAGACTTCCATCGGCGTATTGCCGGCGCCCGCGCCCAGCCCGGCGGCTGCCGCGTCGATGCGGGTGGCGCCACAGGCCACGGCTGCCAGCGAGTTGGCAATTCCCATGGCCAGGTTGTGGTGGCCGTGGAAGCCCAGCTCGGTTTCCGGCTTGAGCGCCTGGCGCACGGCGGTCAGCTTGGCGGTGACGTCGTGCGGCAGCATATGCCCCGCCGAATCGGTGATGTAGAGGCAGTTGGCGCCATAGGACTCCATCAGCAGCGCCTGTTCCACCAGCGTCGCTGCCGGCGCCATGTGCGCCATCATCAGGAAGCCCACGGTGTCCATGCCAAGCTTGCGCGCCATGCCGATATGCTGCTCGGAGACATCGGCCTCGGTGCAGTGGGTGGCTACGCGGATGGTGTGCACGCCCAGTTCATGCGCCATGCGCAGGTGGTCGATGGTGCCGATGCCGGGCAGCAGCAGGGCGGAGACCTTGGCTTGCTTCAGTTCGCCCAGCACGGCTTGCAGGTATTCCTCGTCGCTATGCGCGGGAAAGCCGTAGTTGACCGAGGCACCGCCCAGGCCGTCGCCATGGGTCACCTCGATCAGCGGCACGCCCGCGTCGTCCAGCCCGCGGGCGATCGTTTTCATCTGATCGAGCGAGATCTGGTGGCGCTTGGGGTGCATGCCGTCGCGCAGGGTCATGTCATGCACGGTAATGCGTTGGTTCATATCGGGCTCCTTATGCGGTAGTGGCCACGGCGGGCAGCGCGCCGCGCAACATGGCGGCGCCGATGCGCTCGGCGGTGCGCGCGGCGGCGGCGGTCATGATGTCGAGATTGCCGGCGTACTTGGGCAGGTAGTCGCCCAGGCCCTCGACTTCCATGAAGATGGAGACGCGCTTGCCGTCGAAGACCGGGCCATTCTTGAGCGTGTAGCCGGGCACGTATTGCCGCACCTCGGCAATCATGTCGTGGACCGAGGCCGTGATGGCGTCCACGTCCGGCTCGTCCTCGGTCAGGCAGTGAATAGTGTCGCGCATGATGAGCGGAGGCTCGGCCGGGTTGATGACGATGATGGCCTTGCCCTGCCGCGCGCCGCCCACCTGTTCGATGGCGCCTGCGGTGGTGCGGGTGAACTCGTCGATGTTCCGGCGCGTGCCGGGCCCGACCGAGCGCGAGGAAACGGTGGCGACGATCTCGCCATAGGCCACCGCCTGCACGCGCGACACCGCATACACCATGGGAATGGTCGCCTGGCCGCCGCAGGTGACCATATTGACGTTCATCGCATTGCTGCCAAGATGTTCGTCGAGGTTGACCGGCGGCACGCAGAATGGGCCGATGGCCGCCGGGGTCAGGTCGATCACGCGCACGCCGCGCGCGGTGAGCTGGTCAGAGTGCTCGCGGTGCACGTAGGCCGAGGTCGCATCGAAAGCGATGCGGATGTCGTCGGCGGCCAGGTGCGGCAGCAGGCCATCGAGGCCCTGGTCGGTCGTCTTCAGGCCCAGTTCGCGGGCCCGGGCGAGGCCATCCGAATTCGGGTCGACGCCAACCATCCAGACGGGTTCCAGGACGGTGCTGCGACGCAGCTTGTAAAGCAGATCAGTGCCAATATTGCCGGGGCCGATCAGGGCGCACTTGATTTTTGCCATGGGGCTCTTTGCTTGGTTTGGGGGTGTGGGGGAGTTCAGGCGAATTCGGTGCTGCACGTGCCGATCCCATCGATGCGCAGTCGCAGACGGTCGCCGGCAGCGACCGGAATCAGCGCCGCAAGGGAGCCGGAGAGAATGGTCTCGCCGGCAAGCAGTGGAATGCCGAGTTCGCCAAGCGTGTTGGCCAGCCAGGCCACCGCTTCGGCGGGATGGCCGAGGGCGGCGCTGCCCTGGCCTGTAGCGACAACAACGCCGTTCTTTTCAAGCGCCATGGTGCAGGCGGCAAGGTCGAGGCCGGCCGGGCTCACGCGCTCCTCGCCAAGCACGTAGACGCCACAAGAGGCGTTGTCCGCCACGGTGTCCTGAATACGGATGCGCCAGTCGGTGATGCGTGAATCTACGATCTCGAAGCAGGCCGAGACCGCCTCGGTGGCGGCCAGCACATCTGCGCGGGTCACACCGGGGCCACGCAGGTCTCGTTTGAGGAAGAAGGCAATCTCGCCTTCGGCGCGTGGCTGGATCAGCGTGCTTGCGGGAATGGCCTTGCCGTCTGGATATTCCATGCTGGCCAGCAGCATGCCGAAGTCGGGCTGGTGCACGTCCAGCATCTGCTGCACGGGCAAACTGGTAACGCCGATTTTCTTGCCGCTGATGCGGTCGCCTTGTGCCAGCCGCTGCGCAACGAAATGCTGCTGGATGTGATAGGCATCGCGCACCGTGAGCGGGTGGCCACGTCCGCTCAAGGGGATGACTGGCACGCGGGCTGTCAGGGCTCGATGAAGTTCATCGCCGAATTCGGCGATCAGTTCGGGATCCATGGTCAGGCTCGATGTTAAGGGGGGCAATGCGATGAAATTCGCCCCCTGGCCATGGCGGGAAGGGGGCGAATGAAGGCGTGCGCTCAGTGACCGGCACCTCGCGCCGCGTCGGGCGAAAAGTAGGTCTCGTTGAACTCGGGGCTGTTGTTGAGCACCGGCATCGGCCCCTCGTTGGTCAGGCGGTCGGCGAGATACGCACCCGAAATCAAGTCATGATATGTCGTTGTGGTCGGGTAGAGGTTTCGTGCGTCATAGGCATAGACGGTTGCCGCCAGGTTGGTTCGCCACAGTTGGCCGCGCGCATCATAATTGTCTGCAGCGAGGGCGGTCCAGCTGTCCTCGTCCAGGTAAAGCACCCGCTTGGCGTACTGATGCCGGAAGCCTTCCTTGAGGGTGGCTTCCAGGACCCATACGCGATGCATTTCATAGCGCATATAGTCCGGGTTGAGGTGGCCTTTGCCTAAGATGTCCTGGTACTTGGCCGGGCTCATCAGCTTGTAATTGTTGTACGGCACATAGATTTCCCTCTTGCCGACAATCTTCCAGTTGTAGCGTTCACCCGAGCCATTAAACAGGCGGTCGTCGTCGAGGGTGCGGATTCCTCCTGCGCCGGAGGGCTGGTCGAAGCCAAATTCCGGGGCCTGCCGCACGCGCCGCGTACCGGGGTTGTACTGCCACGCGCGGCGGGTATCGGAACCTTCCTTGTCATAGAATTCGTGTCCGACAGACAGCATGCCTCGGTCGCGCAGGGGCAGGTCGGTCGCCGTACGGAAAAAGCCCCTGGTGTCGCTCTTGAGGTCGAAGGTGGTGCCATTTCGTGGCGAAAGGATCGAATAACGGACACGGCCCCAGGCGATGTTGCCGTCGCCATATACGGCTGCCTGGTCGTAGGTGGCGGATTCGGTATTCATCGACGGGGAGTAGCGAAGGTTCCACATCAGTTCGAGGCCGCTCTTCGGGATCGGGAAGGGGACGATAGGGGGGGCGTCCTTTAGTCCGTTACCGTCGGCCGTCATGCGGGTGCCGGGCGCGTAGGTGCGGATGTTCTTGTAGATCGTATCGTCATAGCGGAAATCGCGATGGGTCGGATATACCGGCATCCTGAAGGTATCCGGATACTTCTTGAACAGAGCCCTTTCGCCGTCGGTCAAGTGATCGGCGTACTTTGCCATGTTCTGCGCGGTGATCACCACGATGGGCTTCTCGCTGGCGTAAGGATCAGGGTAGCGCTCTCCCCGCTTCCACTGCACTCCGGGCGGTGCGCCCAGCCATTTCCCGCCCCAGGCGGGGATCTGCCCGTCCTTGCTGGCGGCGCGCTCGGCGCCCATCGGGGTCAGGTTTCCATCGAGTTGCTTGAGTTCGTCCGGCGTTACCGCGGCGTACGAGGCTGCCGCCAGCAGCACGCTGCTGGCCAGCAGTGTGCTACGGATCAAAAGATTTTTATGCTGTCGCATCACGGTCTCACTCCTTTAGAGAAATCTGGCACTTGCGCGTGGTATCGCTGCCAGTTCAAAACGAATATTTCGCATTGAATGCCGCATAGCTGCGGTCGGCCAACGGCCGATTAACAATGTTCGCCGTGCCCAGGAACATCGCGTAAGTCAGGTTCAGTTCAAGGTTGTTCAAATATTTGAAGGTCACGCCGACGCTCGCGCGGCGGTCGCCATATCCGGTCAGCGAACCGAAGCCGCCGGCTACGGCGGACTTTCCGCTGAATTCATGCGCATATGTCAGCGGCACCGTCATGTCCCAGCCGTTGAAGATATTGAGATAGGAGAGCGACCAGCCAAGCTGCAGGGCTGCCGAGTTCCTGGTGTTGGTGAGCGTGCTGAAGCCATTGACTGGCGTGACGCCAAGCACATGCAGGTAGGCGATTTCGCCCACCAGGCTCTGGGAGCTAGCGAGGAATGTCGGTCCGATGGAGTAAATGGCCGACATCTGGCCCTGGACGGCCTGGCCGCGCGTTGCGGTGGCAGCACCGTTGACATTCACCAGGATTGGCACGCCGTCTTTGTAGCTGACTTCACCCGCCACGTTGGCGCCGAGAAATTGCGTCGAGAAGCTTGCGCCGGTCAGATTGATACCGCTGAAAAACTTCTGCTGGTATTGCAGCGTCGGGAACAGGGTTGTCACGACATTCGGATTCTTGTCGTGGTAGCGCAATTGGTACAAACCAAACTCGGCGTCGAACGCGCGAAAGCGAGTACCTATGCCCCATTGGCCGGAGTCTGGAGGGTTGATATCCGAACCGCGCGGGATCTGTCTGCCACCCGGGCCGATGATGAACTGGGCACCCGGTCCAACCACATCAGTGGTGCTGAAGTACGCGCCAGCGGGGTTGAGTTGGTTGGACTTGTAGGTGAACTGGTAATAGCCAAGCAGGCTGAAGTTCGGATTCACCTCCCACTGTAATGAAGCTTGCGGCACCGGCAGCAGGATGTCCTTGACCTCGGCCCCCGGCACAAACGACTTGGTGGCGTCTGCCGGCCCCTGCGCGCCAGCGATGTTGGGGAAGAACAGGCTCTCGCCCCATGCCACTACTTGGTTGCCCAGCTTGACGTTCAAGCGAGTGGTGTCGATGTTGACGGCGCCATAGGCGTAGGCATCCAGCAACTGAGCCCGCTGGCCGTTGTAGTAGCGCGCGGAATCCGTAAACTCGTTGAAAGGGCCGGAGTGGTTGACGGTGGCGGGTGCATTGTTGGAATTGGAGGTGCGATAGGCCTGGTCGTAGAACACACTGCCGCGAAAGAACGCACCAAAATCGCCGCGCTGGAGATTGGCCTCGCCAAGCACGGTGGCGCGGTTGGCGATCATGTCGCCGCGCTTGAAGTTGCGGTCGCCGTCGTCGCCGTTGATGTTGGACGGCGACAGCAGCGCGCCGCTCTGCCCGCCAGTGCGGACCGCTGCGCCGTAGGTGGCGGTAAAGGAGTAGTTCAGCGACGTATCGTTGCCGAGATCGATGGTGTTGCCGGCCCAGGCGAACGGCGTGATCGCCGCGGCGATGGCCGAAACGATGGCGGCTGGCCGTAGCCTGTGTGTGCGATGCGGTGAACTGGTTCTTGAATTCTGCATTTGTCTCCTCCTATGGTTTTGGTGATGCGCGGTGATGCATTGACTGGCATGTCCCGTGGCTTCTTCTTTGATGGGAAGCGTAATGAGCGAGGGAGGGCGCGGAATCGTCAGAACGGACTAGACGGTTTCCCCTAGGACCGCGCGTTCCTGCGCGTGCACGAGCGGCTAGTCCGAACGGAGGATGAGGCGCGGTGGCGTGCGCGATAGCGTCGGGCATCGCCCCGCGTGGTGAGATCGCGACGCGGGAACCACGGAGGAGGAATGCGATGCGCAGTGAAAAGGAATCCATCGTTGCGGTGGTCACGGGCGGCTCGCGTGGCGCGGGCAAGGGCATCGCGCTGGCGCTGGCGCAAGCCGGCGCGACGGTGTACGTCACCGGGCGCACCGAGCGCAATGGCGAGGCGCCGTTGCCCGGCACCATCCACGAGACCGCGCGCGAGATCGATGCGCGCGGCGGCAAGGGCATTGCGGTGGCCTGTGACCATCGCGATGATGCGCAGGTACGCAGGCTGTTTGAGCAGGTGGGCGACGAATCGGGACGGCTGGACATCCTGGTGAACAACGCTACCTTCCTGCACGACGAACTGATCGAGCCGGGCGGCTTCTGGGAAAAGCCGCTGGCCCTGGTGGACATCCTCGACGTGGGCTTGCGCTCGGCCTATGTGGCGAGCTGGCATGCGGCGCCCTTGATGGTGGCTGGCAGGCGCGGATTGATGGCGTTCACGTCGTCCTTCGGCGCAAGCTGCTATATGCACGGCCCGGCCTACGGCGCGCAGAAGTCCGGCGTGGACAAGTTCGCCAAGGACATGGCGGTCGACCTGCGCCCGTACGGCGTGGCCGCGGTATCGGTCTGGATGGGCCCGCTGCGCACCGAGCGCACCATGCGGGTCTGGGCGCGCGAGCCCGGCAAATACGCCGCTTTCGCGCCGAGTGCGGAGAGCCCCGAGTTCACCGGCAAGGTCATACTTGCCTTGCATGGCGACGCCGCCCTCATGGAGAAATCCGGCCAGGTCCTGATCAGCGCCGAGATTGCGCAGGAGTACGGCATTCGTGATATCGACGGCAAGGCGCCCGTTTCCTACCGCTCGGTGCTGGGCGGGCCGGTGCAGGCGCATCCGGCCAAGGTCGAGTAGGCGCGCGCGGGGCGAGTCAGCCGCCTTGATGGGCTGCCGCGTCGAGGAAGGCCGGACGCTCGCCGCCGCCGTCGATGACCAGGTTGGCGCCTGAGACGTACGCGGCATGCGGCGAGGCAAGGAACAGGCAGGCGTCAGCGATGTCGCGCGGGGCGGCAAGGCGGCCGAGCGGCACGGTGTCGGCCACCCGCTGGAGCGTGGCCGCATCGCCGTAGTGTTGCTGCTGCGCGGTTTCGGTCAGCACCAGGCCCGGGCTCACGGCCGTGACCCGCACGTGCGGGGCCCATTCCACCGCTAGCGAGCGGACTGCGTTCAGGATGCCCGCCTTGGCCGCGCCGTAGGCGGCGGTGCCGGGGGAGGGCCGCAGCGCGCTGACGCTGCCGATGAAGATCTGCGTGCCACCACTGGCCTGGGTTTGCATGCGTGCGTTGGCGCGCTGCGCCAGCTGCAGCGGGGCCACCAGGTTCAGGCGGATGATCGATTCCAGCAGGCGCGGCGAGGCATCCGCAGCGAGCGCGAAGGGCGCGCCGCCGGCATTGTGGATCACGATATCGAGCGAGCCGGCGCTGTCCACGATCCGGGACAGCAGGGCCTCCACCTGCTCGGCGTCACGGATGTCGGCTGTGATGAACTCCGCCTCGCACGGCTGCATCCCGTCAGTCTCCGGTGGCGTGCGCCCGCAGGTGAATACGCGGGCGCCTGCTGCCAGGAAGCGCTCGGCAATGGCGCGGCCAATGCCGCGCGCGCCACCTGTCACCAACACCGTCTTGCCGCTGAAGTCGAATCCCGTCATCTCTGTTTTCCCTTGGTCCCGTTGCCTTGCTGGTCAGTGCGATCTTAGGGAAATCCACGGTCCGCTTCGTAGTCTGAAAGGACGATGCCTGCCGCGTTGCGCATGCGCATGATGGGCCGGGTTCGTCATGACAACAGGGAGACACCGACATGTCCAGTACGTCGCCTGCCGCAATTCCAGCCGGCCAAACCATCGCCACGCCAGACGGCCTGCGCCTGCACTACCTCGATGCCGGCGCCGGCGAGCCCGTCGTGTTCATCCACGGCAGTGGTCCAGGCGCCAGCGGTCACAGCAATTTCAAGCACAACGCACCGGCTTTTGCCGCGGCGGGTTTTCGCACTGTGGTGGTCGACCTGCCGGGATACGGCCAGTCATCGAAGCCGGCGGATGTGGAATACACACTGGACTTCTTCGTCGCCGCGCTGCGCGCGCAATTGCTGGCGCTGGAACTGCCGCGCTGCGTGCTGGTGGGCAACTCATTGGGCGGCGCCATTGCGCTGAAATACGCGCTGGATTACCCGGAGCATGTCAGCCGCCTGGTGATGATGGCGCCCGGCGGCGTCGAGGACCGCGAGACCTATTTCCGCATGGAAGGCATCGAGAAGATGGTGTCGCTGTTTACGGGCGGGCAGATGAACCATGACACCATGCGCGAGCTGCTGAAGTTGCTGGTGCATGACGCCACGCTGGTCACCGATGCGCTGGTGGACGAGCGCATGGCTGTCTGCAAGGAGCAGCCGCGCGAGGTGCTCGCCACCATGAAGGTGCCCAACCTGACCGAACGCCTGGGCGAGATCGCGTGCCCGGTGCTCGGTTTCTGGGGCACGGAAGACCGCTTCAACCCGGCCGGCGGCGCCCTCAAGTTCCTGCAGGGTTGCCGCGATGCGCGCTTCGTGCTGATCAATCGCTGTGGCCACTGGGTGATGGTCGAGCACAGCGATTACTTCAACCGCGAATGCCTGGCCTTCCTCGCGGATACGGCGGCGGCCGCCGCCGCGTAGCCTGGCTGTGCGGCCGGCGCGCCGGCGGCGCAAAGCAAATAATGGCAGGAGACAACATGGAATACCCGTTCAACCTGTCAACCTGTTCCAACGAGGAATGGAATGACCATCGACACGACCATGACCATGGCCGCGAACAAGAGCGCCCACATGAAGACCGCCTTGCTCGATTACGTCACCGCTTTCAATGCGGCGGACGCCGAGCGCGTGGTGGCGCTGTTTGCCGACGATGCGACCGTCGAGGACCCCGTTGGCGGCCCGGTGATAGCCGGGCGGGAGAGCATCCTCGCCTTCTATCGTCACGCGACGTCGCTCGGCGCGCGTCTGGACGTGGTAGCGGCGCCCCGGGGTTCGCACGGCAATGCCGCAGCCTTGTGTTTCGCCGTGTATGTGCGGATGCAGGGGCAGCCGGTTCGCATCGACGTGACCGACGTGATGACCTTCGGTGCCGACGGGCGCATTACCGGCATGCGCGCCTTCTGGGGGCCGGATGACGTGCATCCGCAGTAAGGCACGTGCGGCGCGGCCATGGTGAGACGTCGCGCGTGTGATGCGGCGGTCACGCGGGAGCGCATCCTGGCCAGCGCTGAGTTGCTGTTCGAGCGCCAGGGCGTGCAATGCGTCACGCTGGAGCAGGTAGCCGGTGCCATCGCCATGACACGCGGCGCGGTCTATGGACACTTCCGTAGCCGCGCCGACCTGCTGGCCGCCGTCATGGCGCGGGCGGAGGCGCATCTGGCCGCTTGGCTTGCCGCCTGTGCCGGTAACGGCGGGGGCCTGGCCCGCCCGGATCTGGAGCGCGTGCTTGCGACGATGCTGCAGGACGAGGCGGTGCCGCGCTATGCAGGCATCGTCCTCGGCTTGCTGCACCACGTTTGCACGCCTGCGTGCGAGCTATGCCACCTGAGCGTCCGCATCCGTGCCCGTGCCAAGGTGCTGTGCGACGCGCTTGGCAGGTTGCTGGGCGAGCAAGACAAGGCCGTGCTGCTGGCGGCGCATCTCTGGGGCCTGCTGTGCGCCCGTTCGCTGCGACTGGCGCCGCTAGATCTGGCAGGGTGCGTTGGGCCGCTGCTGCGACTCTATGGGGACTAGCTGGCGCTTGCTTTGGCGCTTCGCCGGCCTCGCGGCACGTGCACGGGCATAGGGATCGCCCCTAGTCTGCTTGGACGAGGACGTTATTCGCTCCATTGGCTACCTTTGAGTCATGAGACCGTGCCGACGCAGCGATGCAGGAGCATGGCAGAGGGAAAAAAGATACAAGCGGGGAGGAGACTGTCATGAAAGCTGGAAATCGCATCGCATGTTTGTTGTGCGCCGGCGCAGTGCTGGCGGTAGGTTTCGCCGCTGGCCTGATCACGGCGTCGCCACCAGCCTGGGAGGACGGCGCGTACGAACGCGCATCGGCCGCCACGACGGATATCCGGGTGGCGGCCGATGCCGCGCCGATTGACTGCGACGATGCCTGCTGGCAGCGCCGGGGCGTCGAGGCCGTGATGCTGCTGAGTAATCGCCCACCGCAGTAGCCACCCGGTCCTGCCAGGAACATGGCGCGCGAATCCGGCGCCTGGCGGGACCGTCTCCGGATGCCGGCATCAGCCAGTCATGCTGGTTAAGCACCTGTCCCATCCTCTGCATCAGGTCCAGGCGGCCCGCCCAGATGTCCATGCGCTGGTACCGACGCATGCGGGCCCCACCAGCTCTGCTCTCCTTGCGCCCGCCCGGGCGCGGCACTTTGGCCTGGCACAACCAATCGTTCCTTCTTGATCCGCATCAATTTCTCAGCGCCGGCTACGCACACACTAGATGGAGATCGGCAAGAGCAAGGCCAAGGTCTATATGCAGAAGGAGACCGGTGTCACCTTTGCCGACGTTGCCGGCATCGATGAGGCCAAGGCGGAACTGATGGAGGTTGTGGAGTTTCTCAAGAATCCGGAGCGTTACCGGCGCCTTGGGGGAAAGATCCCCAAAGGGGTGTTGTTGCTTGGTGCGCCTGGGACTGGCAAGACACTCCTCGCCAAAGCCGTCGCGGGGGAAGCCGCTGTGCCTTTTTTCAGCATGAGCGGTTCCGGCTTCGTCGAGATGTTTGTCGGTGTGGGCGCTGCACGCGTGCGCGACCTCTTTACGCAGGCTGAACAGAAGGCGCCCTGCATTATCTTCATCGACGAGCTGGATGCGCTTGGCAAGACGCGCGGCTTCAGCGCCGTCGGCGGCCAGGACGAGCGGGAACAGACCCTGAATCAACTGCTGGTGGAGATGGACGGGTTCGACACCAATAAGGGCGTCATCATCATGGCCGCCACCAATCGCCCCGAAATTCTCGATCCCGCGCTGCTGCGCCCCGGGCGATTCGACCGCCATGTTGCGCCGGATCGTCCGGACCTGAAGGGGCGGGAGCAGATCCTCAGGGTGCATGTCAGGAACGTGACCCTGGCCCCTGCCGTGGATCGCGCAATGCTGGACCAGTTGCTGTCGGGCAAGGCGCCTGTGCCGGGGAACGCCCGGCTTGGCGAAATGCCGGTCAGCGGACGGCCGGTGGGAGCGGAATCATGAGCAAGAAGCGGATTGGATATCCATCGGGAGATGAGAACGGCGTCCTGTTGCACGAGGGGCACGAGGGGCACGATGGCTATGACGCAGATCTGCGCCTGCTGCAGATAGAGTTGGTGAAACTGCAGAAGCACTTCATTGGTTGCCAGGACAAGATCCTGGTGATCCTTGAAGGCCGCGACGCAGCCGGCAAGGACGGCACCATCAAGCGCATCGTCGAATATCTCAGTCCACGCGAAACACGGGTGGTGGCACTGGGAAAACCCTCCGACCGTGACCGTGGGTCGTGGTACTTCCAGCGCTATGTGGCGTACTTGCCGGCTGCCGGGGAATTCGCGCTGTTCAATCGTAGCTGGTACAACCGCGCGGGCGTTGAACACGTCATGGGGTTTTGCACCGACGCCGAGCGTGAGGAGTTCATGTCGAGCGTCACGGAGTTTGAAAGCATGCTGGTTCGCTCGGGGATCCACTTGATCAAGTACTACCTCGATATCAGCAAGGACGAACAGAAGAAGCGCCTTGCGCAGCGGCGGCGCGATCCCCTGAAGCAATGGAAGGTCAGCCCGGTCGACCAGCATGCGGTGCGCTTGTGGAAGAAATACAGCGCGGCCCGCAACGAGATGTTTGCTCGCACGAGCGCCGCGGTGCCATGGAGCGTGGTGCGTGCCGACGATAAGCGCCTGGCGCGCCTTAACCTCATCAAGGACTTGCTGACGCGACTGCACTATGCCGACAAGGACGAGGCGCTGATACGCCCGAATCCGCAGATCGTGTTCTCCTATGACATGTCATGTCTGGAGAACGGCGCTATCGCGGCATGAAAAGGCACCAGCCAACGCAACGTGAGCACGTTGGCTGGCGCCCGCCATCATCAAGCTACTTCCGCTACCCGTATCTCCGCCAGCAGCTTCTTCAACTCCGGCACGCAAGACCCGCAGTTGCCGCCCGCCTTCACGCAGGCGGTGACTTCGGCCGGTGTCTTGAGATCATGCTTGCGTACCGCATCGCAGATGGTGTTGCGCCCCACGCCAAAGCAGGAGCACACGGTGGGGCCGGCGTCCGCACCCTTTTCCATCGGCTGGCCTAGCAGCAGGCCGATGCGATCGGCGTCTTCCAGGCGGTCCTTGGCGAACAGCGTGGGCAGCCACGCGCGCGAGGGTAGCTCGGGGCGCGTGCACACGTAGATGCAGGCCTGGAGGCGGTCGTCGACCACGTGGCCGGCGTGGTAGATGCCGGCGGTGCGGTCTTCATACTCGATCCAGTCCGCATTGGGGTCATCGATGCCGAGCAACTGGCGGGCCCACGCGGCGCGGTCGGCGATATTCTCGCGGCCGGCGAACTCGTAGCGCTGGAACTGGCGCCCCTGGACGCGCGTCCAGTAGGTCAGCTCGTCCGCCTGGAGGTCCTCGCGGCTCAACACGAAGCCATGCCACGACACGCGGAACTCTTCCACGCGCACCGGCGTGTGCTTGAACTCGGGCTCGCCCGAGACCGGGTCCACCACCGGGTTGACCAGCGCGCCCACGCGCGCGTCGGAGCTGAACTGGCTGTTCCAGTGGATCGGCACGAATACGCTGCCGCGCGGGATGCCGCCGCTGTGCTGCACCCGCGCCACCATGGCGCCCCAGCGCGTGGTCACGCGGGCCAGCTTGCCTTCGCTGACGCCGGATAGCAGGGCGTCCTGCGGATGCATGTCGACGAAGGGCTCGGCGATGTGGTCGGCCAGCTTGGGCGATTTGCCGGTGCGGGTCATGGTGTGCCATTGGTCGCGCACGCGGCCGGTGTTGAGCACTAGCGGGAATTCGTCATCGGTGGCGTGGAACGGCGCGCGCGGCGCGGTGGCGATAAAGCGGGCGCGGCCATCGGGGTGGGCGAAGCGGCCGTCGGCGAACAGCCGGGCCGTGCCGCCGGACGCGCTGGTGAGGCGCCCCGCGGGCGTGGCCATCACCGGCCATTGCACCGGTGAGAGCGCGTCGAATTGCTTCTGGCTCATGCCAGCCAGCCCGGCGAGGTCGAATATGCGTGGCGCGTGGGCCTGATCGCTGCTGCCCGCGTTCCGGTATGTGCTCAGCCGCGCGTGCTCGTCGAAGATCTCGTGCGGTCCGGCAAAACGGAATCCATCAAAGCCCATGCGCGTGGCCACATCGCACAGGATCCGCCAGTCAGCGCGAGCCTCGCCGGGCGCCGGCAGAAAGGCGCGCTGGCGCGAGATGCGGCGCTCGGAACTGGTGACGGTGCCGTCCTTCTCGCCCCAGCCCAGCGCGGGCAGCAGGACGTGCGCGGCGTCGTTGGTATCGGTGCGCAGCATGATGTCGGAGCTGACCACCAGTTGGCACTTGGCCAGCGCGCGGCGGGCCTGGTCGGCATCCGGCAGGCTGACCACCGGGTTGGTGGCGATCACCCACACGGCCTTGACCCGGCCTTGCTCGATGGCCTCGAACAGCTCCACCGCCTTCAGGCCTGGCTTGTCCGCGATGGCGGGTGAGCCCCAGAACGATTGCACGATTTCCCGGTGCAGCGGGTCGGCCAGCTCCATATGGGCCGCCAGCATATTGGCCAGCCCGCCGACCTCGCGCCCGCCCATGGCGTTGGGCTGGCCGGTCAGCGAGAAGGGGCCCATGCCGGGCTGTCCCACGCGGCCGGTGGCCAGGTGGCAGTTGATGATGCTGTTGACCTTGTCGGTGCCTGCCGACGACTGGTTCACGCCTTGCGAGAAGCCGGTCACCACCTTGGGCGTGGCGGCGAACAAGGCGTAGAAGCCGCGCAGGGCTTCAGGGTCGAGCTTGCATGCCTTGGCTACCTTGGCGATGTCGGCGCAGTCCGGGCCGGCGGCCGCCAGCGCGGCGTCCAGGCCGCTGGTGTGGGCATCGACGAATGACGGGTCCACCGCGCCGTGCTGTGCCAGGTAGTGCAGCAAGCCGTTGAACAGCCACACGTCGGTGCCGGGCTTGAGCGGCAGGTGCAGGTCGGCCAGCTCGCAGGTGGCGGTGCGGCGCGGGTCGATCACCACCAGCTTCATTTCCGGCCGGGCTTCCTTGGCTTTCAACAGCCGCTGGAACAGGATCGGGTGGCACCACGCGGTGTTGGAGCCGACCAGCACCACCAGGTCGGCCAGTTCCAGGTCTTCGTAGTTGCCCGGCACCAGGTCCTCGCCAAAGGCGCGCTTGTGCCCGGCCACCGCCGACGACATGCATAGGCGCGAGTTGGTGTCGATATTGGCGCTGCCGATAAAGCCCTTCATCAGCTTGTTGGCAACGTAGTAGTCCTCGGTCAGCAACTGGCCGGAGACGTAGAGCGCCACGGCATCGGGCCCGTGTTCGGCGATGATGGCCTTGAAGCCCTGGGCGACCTTGTCCAGTGCGTGGTCCCAGGACACTGGCTGCAAGGCGCCGTTGGCACCGCGTACTTGCGGGTGCAGCAGGCGGCCTTCCAGGCCGACGGTTTCCGCCAGCGCCGAGCCCTTCACGCACAGTCGGCCCTGGTTGGAGCCGTGGCTGGCGTCGCCGGCCACTTCCACGCTGCCGTCGGCATGGCGAGTGGCGCGCACACCGCAGCCCACGCCGCAATACGGGCAGGTGGTATCGGTGACGGTGACTGAGGCGTCGGCGGACAGCAGGGTGGGCGAACCGGTGGAGAGGATGACGGGGATATCGGACAGGTTCACGTTAGCACTCGCTGCTGGCGGTCAATCGGGGACTAGGTCGTTCAAGCGTTCAAGCGTTCAGGCGTTGAGGTGGTCAGGCTGCCATGGCCTCGCACTGTGCCTTGCCGAACAGCAATCTCTGGCGCATGGCGCCTACCGGGGCGCCGCTCTGGATCAGGTCGAAGTACCAGGGGCCGTCCTGCACGTCGCCGTACAGCACCGCCCCGACCAGCCGCCCGCCTTGCAGCACCAGCCGCTTGTACATGCCGCGGCGCGGATCGCGCATGACGAGATCCTCGCTGCCGTCGCCGCCGATGAAGTCGCCGGCGGAGTACAGATCCACGCCAGTCACCTTGAGCTTGGTGGCGGTGGCCTGCTGCACATAGCGGCGATGCCCGGCGCCGGCCAGGTGCGCGGCGGCCACGCGCGCCTGTTCCCAGATCGGCGCGACCAGCCCGAAGGTGGCTTGGCGGTGCTGCACGCATTCGCCCACGGCATACACGCGCGGATCGTAGCTCTGCAAGGTGTCGTCCACCACGATGGCGCGCTCGCAGCGCAACCCGGCCTGCTGGGCCAGTTCGATATTGGGGCGCACGCCGGCGGTCATCACCACCAGGTCGGCGGGGATCTGGGTACCGTCTTTAAAGCATACGCCGGTGACGCGGTCTTCCCCAAGGATGCCGCTGGTATTGGCGCCCAGCAAAAAGCGCAGGCCTTTGCGCTCCAGCGCCTCTTTGAGCAGCGCGGCGGCGGGCTTGTCGAGCTGGCGCTCCATCAGGCTGTCGGCCACGTGCACTACGCTCACCTCCATGCCCTGGCGCATCAGGCCATTGGCGGCTTCCAGGCCGAGCAGGCCCCCGCCGATCACCACCGCGTGGCGATGGTTGCGCGCCGCCGCCAGCATGGTTTCCACGTCCTGGATGTCGCGAAAGGCGATGACGCCGTCGAGCTGGTGGCCCGGCACGGGGATGATGAATGGCTTGGAGCCGGTCGCCAGCAGCAGGCGGTCATAGCCCACCTCACGCCAGGATTGCGAGCGCACCAGCCGGCGGCGGCGGTCGATCGCCACCACCGGATCGCCGGCCAGCAGTTCGATGCCGTTCTGCGCGTACCAGTCGCGGGTGTTGAGCATGATGTCCGCGACTGTCTTCTCGCCGGCCAGCACCGGCGAGAGCAGGATGCGGTTGTAGTTGCCGTGCGGCTCGGCGCCGAACACGGTGATGTCATAGAGGTCGGGCGCGAGCTTGAGCAACTCCTCGACCGTGCGCATGCCGGCCATGCCGTTGCCGACCACCACCAGGCGGGGTTTGGGGGGCGCGGTCATGCGGCCACCCAGACTTTGCCGTCATAAACGCGGGCCGGATATGCCGCGATGGAGTGCTCGGGCGCTTCCAGGCATTCGCCGGTCTGCAGGTCGAAGTGATGCTTGTAGATCGGCGACGCCACCACGATGCGTTCGCCCAGGCTCCCCACCAGGCCGCGCGACAGCACGGCGGCGTTGGCGTTGGGATCGTAGTTGGAGATGGCGAACACCTGGTCGCCATTGCCGCCCTGATCGTCGCTGTAGCCGGCGCCGACCCGGAACACGGCGATCTGTGCCTTGTCCACCAGTGCGCACACACCGGTATTGGGCACGATGTCGCGCAGGCTGCAAACGGCGGTCCAGGCTTCGGTATGGTGGGTGGGGCTCATGATGTTCTCCTTGGGCGTTGGCGCGAGATGATGGGTCGGGTCGGTTCAGGCTGCCTTGACGATCACGGGGATCTGCTCAAGCCGGGATTTACGCAAGTTTCGTTCCTCCGGCGTGGCCGGGCGGATCTGGCCGCGCTCTTCCATAAAGACCAGGTTGTCGTCGCGCAGGTCGCTATTGACGAAGTGGCGGAAGCGCTTGCGGGTTTCCGGGTTGGTCACGGCGGCCTTCCATTCGTCTTCGTAAGTGTCCACCACGTGCTGCATCTGCGCCTCCAGTTCGGCGCCAATGCCCAGGCTGTCTTCCAGCACCACGGCCTTGAGGTAGTCCAGCCCGCCTTCCATGTTGTCGCGCCACACGCTGGTGCGCTGCAGGCGGTCGGCGGTGCGCACGTAGAACATCAGGAAGCGGTCCACGTAGCGCAGCAGGGTTTCGCGGTCCAGGTCGCTGGCCAGCAGTTCGGCGTGGCGGGGCTTCATGCCGCCGTTGCCGCACACGTACAGGTTCCAGCCGCGTTCGGTGGCGATGATGCCCACGTCCTTGCCCTGGGCTTCGGCGCACTCGCGGGTGCAGCCGGAAACGCCAAACTTGATCTTGTGCGGCGCGCGCAGGCCCTTGTAGCGGTTTTCGATCTCGATGGCCAGGCCGACCGAGTCGTCCACGCCGTAGCGGCACCACGTGGAACCCACGCAGGACTTCACGGTGCGCAGGGACTTGCCATAGGCATGGCCCGATTCGAAGCCGGCCGCGATCAGTTCTTCCCAGATCATCGGCAGCTCTTCCACGCGCGCGCCGAACATGTCGACCCGCGCCCCGCCGGTGATCTTGGTGTACAGGCCATACTTCTTGGCCACCTGGCCGACCGCGATCAGCCCGTCGGGCGTGACTTCGCCGCCCGGCATGCGGGGCACGACCGAGTAGGTGCCGTCCTTCTGGATGTTGCCCAGGAAGTAGTCGTTCGAGTCCTGCAGGCTGGCGTGCTCTTGCTTGAGCACGAACTCGTTCCAGCACGAGGCCAGGATGCTCGCCACCGTGGGCTTGCACACGTCGCAGCCCAGGCCCTTGCCATGCGCGGCCAGCAGTTCCCCGAAGGTCTTGAAGCCGCCCACGCGCACCAGGTGGTAGAGCTCCTGGCGGGAGTAAGCAAAGTGCTCGCACAGGTGGTTGTTCACCGCCAGGCCTTGCTTCTTCATCTCGGCCTTCATCACCTGCGTGACCAGCGGTACGCAGCCGCCGCAGGTGCTGCCGGCCTTGGTGCAGCGCTTCATCTCACCGATAGTGGTGGTGCCGCTGCAGACGGCAGCGCAGATATCGCCCTTGGTCACGTTGTTGCAGGAGCAGATCTGCGCGGAATCCGGCAAGGCATCGGCGCCCAATCCCGGCTTGGCCTGGCCGTCGGAGGACGGCAGGATCAGGAATTCCGGCGACTCGGGCAGCTCGATCTTGTTGAGCATCATTTGCAGCAGGGTGCCGTATTCCTCGGCATCGCCCACCAGCACGCCGCCCAGCAAGTACTTGCCGCATTCGGATACCACCAGCTTCTTGTAGACCTGCTTGCGCTCGTCGGTGAACTGGAACGAGCGGCTGCCGGGCGCATTGCCGTGCGGGTCGCCCAGGCTGGCCACGTCCACGCCCATCAGCTTGAGCTTGGTGCTCATGTCGGCGCCGGCGAACTCGGCCTGGTGGCCGAGCAGATGCTTGGTGGCCACGCGGGCCATTTCATAGCCGGGCGCGACCAGGCCGTAGATCTTGCCGTCCCACAGCGCGCATTCGCCGATGGCGTACACGTCGGGGTCGGAGGTCAGGCACTGGTTGTCCACCGTGATGCCGCCGCGCTCGCCAATGGCCAGGCCGCTGGCGCGGGCCAGCTCGTCGCGCGGGCGGATGCCGGCGGAGAACACGATCATGTCGGTGTCCAGATGGCTGCCATCGGCAAAGTTCATGCGATGGGTGCCGTCTTCGCCGTCGACGATCTCCACGGTGTTCTTGCGGGTATGCGCGGTGACGCCAAGCTCTTCGATCTTCCGGCGGAGCATCGCGCCGCCGCCGTCGTCCACCTGCACCGCCATCAGGCGGGGGGCAAATTCCACCACATGGGTTTGCAGGCCCATGTCGTGCAGCGCCTTGGCGCATTCCAGGCCCAGCAGGCCGCCACCGATCACCACGCCGGTCCTGGAGCGGGCGCCGCATTCCTGCATGGCTTCCAGGTCTTCGATGGTGCGGTAAACAAAGCAGTCCTTGCGGTCCTTGCCGGGCAGCGGCGGCACGAAGGGGTAGGAGCCGGTGGCCATGATCAGCTTGTCGTAGGGCAGCGTCTCGCCGGTGGAAACCGTCACCGTCCTGGCCGCGCGGTCGATGCCGGTGGCGCGCGCGTTCAGGCGCAGCAGCATGTTGCTGCGCTCGAAGAAGCCCGCTTCCACCAGCGAGAGATCCTCGGCGGATTTGCCCGCGAAGAACTCGGACAGGTGCACGCGGTCATAGGCGGGACGCGGCTCCTCGCACAGCACGGTGATCTCGATATCTTGCGAGCCGGCCTCGGCCAGGCATTCCAGGAATTTGTGGCCGACCATGCCGTGGCCGATGATGATCAGTTTCATGATGGTTTCCTTGTTCTGTGGGGCCGCTGGTGCGTGTGCTTTGATGGCGTCGTTGCGTCGTGGCGTCGGACGGGCTCAGGACCCGGACGCGGCCAGCGCGTTGTCGAGCAGCGCCTGCTCGCTGGCCTTGTGCTCGGCCGAGAACCGCACGGCGATGGCGCACAAGGCGGAGACGATGGCCGCCGCGCCCAGCACGGTCAGCGTTTGCTGCAGGTTGCCGCCCAGGCCCTTCATCAGGAAGCCCGCCGCCACGGCGCCCACATTGCCGCCGGCGCCGATGATGCCGGCCACGCCGCCCAGCGCCTTGCGGTCGATAAAGGGCACCAGCGCATAGGTGGCGCCGCAGGCCATATGGGTGAACAGGCCGAAGCCCAGCATGGCGGCCACAGCAGCCACGACGTGATGCGCCTGGGCAAACCACAACAGGCCCAGGCCTTCACCCAGGATCAGCACGAACAGCAGCGTGGAACGCGCATCCAGGCCACGGCGCAGCGCAGCCTTGTCCGACAGCCAGCCGCCCAGGGCACGGGCGAACAGGGCGAGCAGGCCAAAGCTGGCGGCGGCCAGGCCGGCGCTGCCGAGCGACAGGCCGAAGTGATCCACGTAATAGGTAGCGGCCACGTTGTGGATGAAGATCTCCACGCCGAAGCAGGCACCGTAGGTGATAAACAGCATCCACACGCGGTAGTTGCCGGCTGCGGCGACAAAGCTGGCCCAGCCGCCTTTCTTGCCGCTGTCGATGGCGATGCCGCGCGCGCGCAGATCCTTGAAGTCGCCTTGCGGGCAGTCCTGTGTATAGCGCCAGTACAGCACCGCCATGATCAGCATCAGCACGCCCGGCACCAGCAGCGCCAGGCGCCAGCCCATGGTGTGGCTCACGCCCAGCATCAGCACGCCACCCAGCAGCAGCGGCATCAGCGCTTGCGCCGCGCCACCGCCGGCGTTGCCCCAGCCGGCGGCTGCTGCGTTGGCGGTGCCCACCACATTGGGCGCGAACATCACCGAGGTGTGGTACTGCGTGATCACGAAGCTCGCGCCAACCGCGCCAATCAACAGGCGGAAAAACAGGAAGGCTTCGTAGCTCTGCGCCATCGCCACGCCCAGCACGGGGATCGCACCGAGAGCGAGCAGGCCGGTGTAGGCGCGGCGGGGACCAAAGCGGTCGCACAGCGGGCCGATGGCCAGCCGCACGAGAATGGTCACGGCCACTGCCGCGATATTGATATTGGCGATCTGGTCGGGAGTCAGGCCGAATTCACCCTTGAGCACCGGCATCAGCGGCGCGCAGGCGAACCACGCGAAGAAGCACACGAAGAAGGCCATCCAAGTCAGGTGGAAGGCGCGCATCTGCGGGGTGCGCAGGCTTAGCAGTTCGATGCGGGTGGCTTTGCCGGTCATCATGGCTCCAKAAAAACAAAKGGCGTCCCGCRAWCCGGTCRTGAAGACCAGATCAGGGGACGCCGTTGTCCTGGYGGCAGCGRTRAAGACCGCTACCACCCTGTGTGAGGTGAGCGGGCCGCCGTTGGTCCGCTCGCGTCTTATTACGCAAGCGGTGTGCCAGGGCTGTTTGTGATGGATGAAGGGGTTTTTGCGCTGCACGGGAGCATCAGGCCGGGAGGCGATGCGCCGAGGTGGGGCGGGGCGGCACGGTCATGGTGCAGTGCAATGGACCGGGGCGGTGCGCGGGGTGGTGCAGGCAGTAGCTGGTATCAGGTTGTCCCTACTCAGGCCGTGGATGCCGGGAGCTGATGGTTACGCCAATTCCGCCTGGCGTGCCAAGCCCTTGGCTTCGGGCCGCCGGAATCCGCACGTGGCTCCGCACTCGAACGGATGCCTGGATAGCGGAGAATGTGCAAGGAGCGCCAAAGGCAAGCTGGCTTCCCAATTGGGGCATCATGTCGCACAACACGGTTGCTGTGTAAAACTGGGCGGTCCCGCATCAAACACATCAACCGCATCAAACGCAATAGCAACGAACCACCACATGGAAAATATCCCCCCAAGCGTCCTGATCCAGGTCTACGCCGGAGAAGACGACGCGGAGCCAATGTTCGAAGAACTGCCCGCCCGCCAAATCGATGAAGACACCTACGAGCTTCTCGCCTCGCCCGGTCTTGCCTTGAATCTGGCAAGAGGCGATATCGTCTCCATCAAGAATAGAAACGCGCATGCCGAAGTCCTGTCGAGGGGTGGGAATTTCTGCATTCAGATCTACGAGGATGAAGATATCCCACAGGCATGCCTGGCACGCCTGGAGAAGGAAGTGCAGGCCGAACTGGGCGGTTCCCTGGACGGGATCAACGGCGGAAATCTGTCATTGACCATCCCATCCAAAAACGGGATGGACCGAATCCGCGACGTCTTTGACAGGTTTCGCGACCAGACCGGGATTCAGTGGTACTACGCGAACATCTACCGGAATCTGGACGATCCCGATGATGAAACACTGCTGGACTGGTGGCTGAAGGATTGAAGGCTGATCGCGCCCAGGCTCACGCTTGCGTGGCAGGCGCTTGCGGGGATTCGCCTTCAGCCGCCGGCGCTGGCCGCCGGCTCGCGTGGTAAATCTCGATATCGTTGGGCCGCACCAACTGATCCGCATCATCCACCAGTGCCGCGCGCACGCGGCGCCCATCCTGTGCGGTAAGCAACGTCACCGGCCCTTGGCCGCTGGCGGCCAAGTGGCGATCCCCCCATTGCATCAGCCCGATGATCACCGGCAGCAACTCCACCGCGGCGCGCGTCGGCCGGTACTCGAACCGTTCACGCTCGCCCGGCTCCCGATAGCTCACCTTGCGCAGGATGCCTGCCTCGGTCAGCGTTTTGAGCCTGGCCGACAGCACGGCGGGGGAGCACTGCAGGCGCTCCAGGAAATCGTCGAAGCGCCTGATGCCGTGGAAAACGTCGCGCAAGATAAGAATTGTCCACTTCTCTCCAATCAGCGAGAGGGTCGCGGCAATCGAGCAGTTGCGGAGTTCTTGGGCGGTGAGATCCATGCATTGAGCATAGCAGGCTAACTTCATTTGCAAAAGTCAGGGTATTGCCTATACTCCTGACTATGAAATATGAAGTCAGGAGCCGGACATGCAGCCTTCGAATCCTCCCAGCCTTGCCGGCCAATCCAGCCTGACCGGCGGCGGCCGGCATGCTGGCTGCCCGGAATGCGCCGAGACCTGGAAGTTGAGCGGTGGCGAGCGCGTGGTCGTGCGCGCTGTTCGTGCCGCCGATGCTGAGAGAGAGCGGGCCTTTGTCCAGGCCCTGTCGCGCGAGAGCCGTTATTACCGCTTCCTGACCGGCGGACGCGTGTCCGACGAGGTAATCGACCTGTTTATCGAGAGCAACGCCGGCCTGGCGCTGGTGGTCACGGCGGAAGTGGAGGGGCTGCCGATGATCGTCGCCAACGGCAACTACGTGGTGACGCGTGGCGAGGACGGCGACGTTGGCGAGTTCGCCGTGGCGGTGGCCGACGACTGGCAAGGCAAGGGTATCGGCCGCCGGCTGATCCAGCGCCTGCGCGACGCGGCGCTGGGCGCCGGCCTGCATCTGCTGCGCGGGGACGTGCTGAGCGAGAACCGCCGCATGCTGGCGCTGATGCGGGAGTTCGGCTTCTCCACCCGGCGCAACCCGGAAGACAGCCTGCTGTATGAGGTCAGCCTGGTGCTGGGCGAGCTGGCCGGCTACGGCGCGCAGCAAGCCGTGGCGCGGCTATCGGCAGCCTAGGCCTCGGCGGTTGCGCGCTTGCGCGATCCGGCTGTCACGGTGCATCCCACCGACGCCGTGATGATGCTGGCAATCGCCAGCCATTGCTGCGTATTCAGCGTCTCGTGCAGGAAGGCGAGGCCTGCCAGCGCGCCCATGGCGGGTTCCATGCTGAGCAGGATGCCGAAGGTGCGGCGCGGCAGCCGCTTGAGCGCCACCATTTCCAGTGAATAGGGAATGGCGCTGGAGAGCAGGCCAACCGCCAGCCCTGCCACCAGCAGCGACGGGCTGAACATGGCCGCGCCGGCATGCGCCAGCCCGAAGGGCAGCACGACCAGCGATGCCATGGTCAGCCCGAGCGAGGTGGCTTGCCCGCCGTGCGCGTTGCCTGCCATCTGCCCGAAGATGATGTATAGCGCCCAGCCCACGCCGGCCGTCAGCGCGTAGCCGATGCCTACGGGATCGAGCGTGGCAACGTTCTCCCCGAGCGGCAACAGCAACAGCAAGCCTGCCACCGCAAAGGCAATCCAGAGAAAGTCGATGGCCCGCCGCGACGACGACACGGCGACCGCCAGCGGCCCGGTGAACTCGATGGCAATCGCCAGCCCGAGCGGGACGGTGCGCAGCGACATATAGAACAGCAGGTTGGTGGCGCCCAGCGCCGCGCCGTAAAGCGCGATCACACGGGCGTTGGCCAGGCTTAACGGCATCCGCCAGGGCCGCCACACGCACAGCAGGATCAACGCCGAGAAGCTCACCCGCAGCGCCGTGGTGCCCTGGGCGCCAACCTCGGCAAACAGGCTCTTGGCAAACGACGTACCGACGCAGAGCGAAGCCATCGATCCGATCAATGCCAGCACGGCAATCAGGGTGGCACTTTGTTTCAGGCGATTCAGCGGCAATTGCGACTCTCAGGCGATTCTGCGAGCCCGAATCTTGAACGATCCTGGCCCGGCTGGCTAGGCTGCGATGTGCTGCAAGCGCACAGCGTAGCTTAGTAGTTGAGCGCCACGTTGAGCATGACCGTACGGGGATTGCCCACCGGCACGATGTTGTTGCTCAGGCCGCCGGCGTAGTACGCCTTGTCGAACGCGTTCTTGACGTTGAGCGCGGCCTTCCAGTGCGATGCCACATAGCCCACGCCAAGGTCCGCCACCGCGTAGCCGGGCACGGTGTAGTTGAAGGTGTAGCCGCGCTTGGCGCTCTCCGCGCGCATGCCGGCGCCGGCGTACCAGCCTGCCAGCGGCCCGCGGAAATGCTTGGTGCCCCAAAGCGAGACGCTGTGCCGGGGCACGTTGTTGAGCGGCTTGCCCACATTGGCGGCAACGGTATCTTCCGTGACCTCGCTGGCGATGTAGGCATAGGCGCCCGCCAGGCTCCAGCCGCCGCCAAGATCCGCCGTCAGCTCTGCCTCCAGCCCGCGCGTGCGCTGCTCGCCCGTGGCAATGCTGAAGCCGGTATTGACCGGGTCCGAGCTCAGCACGTTGCGCCGGGTCAGGTCGAAGGCCGACAGTGTCAGCAGGCCGCTCTTGTTGGGCAAATCGAACTTGATGCCCACCTCGGCCTGGTGTCCCGTCTCGGGCTTGAAGGTGCCGCCGTTGACGTCGGTGCCACTATTGGGCAGGAACGAAGTCGCGTAGCTGACATAGGGACGTGCCCAGCTGGTCAGGTCGAACATCAGCCCGGCGCTGCCGGTGACGGCCCGCGCGGTGTCGTCCAGGCGCGTGGCGGCCAGGCGGTCCGTGGTGCTGGTGCGGGCGGTGTCGTGGCGCAGGCCGGCGGTGAGCAGCCAACGCTCGGCAAACCGCACCTGGTCGCGCGCGTAGAAGGCCAGCGTGCTGACGTTGTCTTCCTGGTTCAGGCTGTAGGCGCTGGGGCAGTTCACGGCCGCGCCATAGACCGGGTTGTAGACGTTCAGCGCCGCAACGCGGCAGGTGCGCTGCAGGCGGCTCTCGTTGCTGCGGTTGTAGTCCACGCCGAGCGTGATCTCATGCTGCTGCCCGGCAATCTCGAAGCGCCGCTGCAGGTTGGTGTCCACGCCGATGGTGGTGCCGGAGAAGTCCTGCTGCGTGCCGCTGCGGCTGAGCAACTGGCTGTTGACGGCCATGGTGCCGCCCGCGATCAGCGTGCCGGCCAGCGACAGCGATTGCCAGCGGAAATTCTGGTTCAGCGTCCAGCCGGAATCGAAGCGGTGGGTCAGCGCATAGCCCAGCCGGTTCTGCTCGCCGTCGTATGGCGCCAGGCCCGGCTCGCCGGTAAAGCGGCTGTTGGGCAGGGTGCCGTTGCGGTTGGCGGTGAGCGTGCCATTCACGGGCAGGCCTTGCTGGCGCACATATTGCCGCTCGTTGTGGCTCGCCAGCAGGGTCAGGTCGGTGCGCGCGCCCAGGTCCAGCGACAGCGACGGCGCGATATAGCGGTTGCGGTAATAGACGTAGTCGGTCGCGTCGTCGCTGTTCATCGCCAGGGCGTTCACGCGCAGCGCGGCCTTGCCGTTTTCCGACAACGGCGTGCCCACGTCCGCCGTGGCCTGCCGCAAGCCGTAGTTGCCTACCGTCAGCCCCAGTTCGCCAAACAGTTCGGGCCTGGGGCGCTTGCTGACGATATTGACCATGCCGCCCGGCTGCACCTTGCCGAACAACACCGAGGCCGGGCCCTTGAGCACTTCCACGCGCTGCGCGCCGAACAGCTCCTGCGCCACGCGGTTGTTGGACTCGACCAGCAGGCCATCCACAAAGACGGATTCCGATGCGCGCTGGCCGCGGATGATGAAGTCGTCCCAGCCGCGCCGGCCGTAGACATTGGTGACCACGCCTGCGGAATTGGCCAGTGCGTCACCCAGGGTTTGCGCTTGCTGGCTGTCCATCAGGTCGCGCGTGATCACGGTGATGGACTGCGCGCTGTCCGCCGCGGACGTGCCGGACTTGGTCACGCCCGCTGCCCGGCGCGTGGCAAAGCCGGTGTCGGCGCGGGGGTCTTCGGCGGCGCTGACCGTGACGGACGGCAAGGTGGTCTCGGCGTCCGGGGCGGCCTGGGCCATGGCGGGGGAGAACAGGCAGCCCAGGGCGGCCGGGGCAATCAGTTGGCGAGTGAGCATGGTGCTGCGAGAGTGCGGAAAGCGCCGGATTGTAAATGATAATGATTATCGTTTGTTAGGTTTTGTAATGAAATCGGGCCGTGCTTAGCCGGGGACGGCGGTGCCGAATGCATGCGCCGGTTTTGCGGCTCGCCTCCCAACGCGCTTTCCACCTCAAGCGCGGCAGACTATGGTGACTAGGAGGCAGAAGCCCGAACAGGAGAACACCATGGCATCGTCAGCATCCCCCCGCCGCATCGTGATTACTGGTGCCGGTGGCGCGCTTGGCCGCGCCGTTACCCAGGCGTTCGCGGACGAGGGGGCGCGGCTGGCCCTGATCGACCGCGATGTGGAAGTGCTGCGCGCGCACGCGCCGGTGCCCGAGGCTGCGGACTGGCACCTGTTGCTGGCGGCGGACGTGACCTCGACGGATAGCATGGCCGTGGCGGCGCGCAGCATCCTCGACGCGTTCGGCGGCGTGGATGTGCTGGTGCACGTGGCCGGCGGCTTCGAGATGGGTGAGCCCATGCATGCGCTCAGCCGCGAATCCTGGATGCGGATGATGGATCTGAATGCCTGGTCGCTGGTGGCCGTGACGCAGCATCTGCTGCCCGCCATGCTTGCGCAGGGCGCCGGCAAGGTCGTGGCTGTGACCGCGCGCGGCGCCGCCAGCGGGGCCGCCACGATGGGTGCCTACTGTGCGTCAAAGAGTGCGTTGCAGCGTCTGGTGGAGAGCTTGTCGCACGAGGTGCGCCGGGCCGGCGTCAACGTCAACAGCGTCGCGCCGGGCACGCTCGACACCCATGCCAACCGCCAGGCCATGCCCGCCGCCGATCCCACCGACTGGGTCTCCACCACGTCGGCGGCGCGTGCCATTGCCTTCCTGGCCTCGGACGCGGCGCAGGCGATCCATGGGCAGCATGTGGTGCTGGATGGGCTGAGCTGAGCGGCGCAACGACGCTAGCATCTTTTGGAAACGGCCTCTAAGCCTTGCGCTGTGCCAGCGGCAATGTCGCCAGCCGCTCCAGTACGATGGCACGCATGCCCGCCGGCGCCGGCAACTGCTCCAGCAATGCCGCCCAGCGCTCGTGCGCCATCGCCACCGCATCCTTCACGGCGGCGGTGGCGATGCGCTCGGCGATCCGGGCCTTGCGCGCGAACTCGCGGTAGGTCTGCAGGGTTTGCTCGCGCTGCTGGCGGTCGATGGCCACATTCTGGCCGAAGCCGGCAAAGCCCGGCAGGGCSGCCACGCTGACGATGTCGTARGCGGGCGACARYTCGGGCGCGAYRCCGTTGCGGTACAGGAAGGAGAAGTTCTTCAGGTGGGCGTCGCTGTTGCCCAGCAGGGTATTGACGGCCTGGCGGATAAAGAACTGCCGCACGTCTTCGATGCCGCGCACGCTCAGGCGCTCCAGCAGTTGCACCAGGGCGGCGTAGGCGTCATGGCCGCCATACTTGCGGTTGGGCATGCGGGTCAGCAACTGGCAGCCGTCTTCGGCATGCACGCGCCCGCCGGGCTCGCGGTCGAAGCGGTCCACGGCGAGGAAGTGCAGGCGGGTGCCAAGGGCCTCGGCCAGCCCCTCGACCTCGATGGCGGCAAGCGGCACGGGCCGGCACGGCGCCACCGCCACGCCAGCGGCCTGCGCCAGCTGCATCGACACATATTCGTTGAAGACCTGGCTATCGTCATTGCGCGCGGGCAGCTTGGCGATCAGGTCGGAGAGGTGCCCGTGGGTGGGCATGGTGTAGCGCTTGCCGGCATGCGCGGTGGACAGCGCCAGCTTGTTCTGCACGCCCGAGACCGAGGCCGCGCCTTCGGTGGCGCCTTCGATCACGGCAATTTCCAGGTTGTCCGCGCCGCCCGTCACGCCGACGGTGCGCACGTACTCGGGCAGGGCGTCGATGGGCGCGGGGCGAACCACCACCGCGCCCGGCAGGTCGTCGCCGGCGGCGGCCAGGATGCCGAAATCGTCGCGGTCTTCGGGATGGTGGCGCGTGGCCTCCAGGCGCTTGCGCAGCTCGCTCTCGGGCAACAGCCCGGCGAAGTAGGGTGGCAGCGCCGCGTTGGTGTTGTACAGCGCGGGATGGAAGGGGTTGGACAGCACCGAGGCGGTCAGCGTGTCGTTGCCGGGGAAGGTCAGCGAAAGGCTGAGCGTGGGCCGCAGCGGGTCGCCGCGGAAGGCTTCCGCCGGCACGAAGCGGCAGGTGCGCCCGACCTCGCACAAATGGCCGCACAGCACGCCGTGCAGGTGCACTTCCAGATAGCGGGGGCGCAGCCCGGTGCTCATGATTCCTGCTCCAGGAACATTTCCACCGAGGTCTTGGCCTCGCGGTCCGGCCCGCTGTCCTTGCCCTCGACCAGGCGTTTCACGGCGAGCAGGTGCTCGCGTGGTACCAGGACCCATTCCGCATCGAGCGCGGCACCCACGGCTTCGAGTGTGGAGGCGCGCACATCGCTGCGGCCGCTCAACGCCGTGGTCAGGTTGGACGGCGCCATGCCGATCAGCCGGGCCACTTCCCCCAGCGAGGATTTGCGTGTGGCTCGGCGTGCCTGGAGCTGATCAAAGAATGATGCCATGGCATATTTTCACATCAAAGGATATGAAATAGCATAGCACACGACACGAGCTTATTATGTTATTACATTATTTATATCAAATTGATATGTCACAACATAATAGCTTGTGCGATCAAGCCGCCTTGCTCTGGTCTGCCGCTTGCCCTGCGGACGCCAGAATGCGGAAGCGGCCCAGCTCATCCGGCGCGCACTGTGCAATCAACCCGGTTTCCCAGGCCAGGTAGGCGCGCGCGGCGTCCTTGTTGCCCTCGTGCCGGTCGTGCACGAAAAACAGGTAGTCGATACGCGCTTCCGGCGGCAGCCCCACCGGCTCGGCCGCCTCGGGCAGCCCCGCGGCCTGCCACGTGCGGTAGCCCTCCGCCAGCCGGTACACGTGGCGATAGCCGGCGGCCAGCAGATCCTGCCCGGCCAGGTTGGCGACGTGCGGCTCGCTCGCGATCAGGATGACCGGCTGGTCGGGGGTGGCGCCAAGGCGCTCGAGCGTGGCGGGAAGGCGCGGGCGGATCGACCAGGTGGCGCCTTCGGCATGGCCGCGGGCGTACTCGGCGCTTTCGCGCAGGTCGATGCGCAGCGCGTCGGGCGCCTCCGCGTGCAGCGCGCGCAGCAGGTTGGCGTCGAGCACCGGCAGGGCGTGGGCGGGCAGGGTGCGCGGCGGCGCGCTCGCCTTGATGGCGGCGTTGACGCCGTGCGCGAGCACGGCGCTCTCATAGCCCAGCTGGTAAAGCCAGCTGGCCACCACCGGTGCGCGCACACCGTCGTCGTCGAACACGATCACGCGGCTGCCGCGCACGCCGATGTACTGGTCGGTGGCCTGCACCAGCTGGCCGCCGGGCGCGTGCCGCGCGCCGTCGATCGAGCCTTGCGCGAATTCCTCAGCGGTGCGGATATCCAGCAGGTAGGTGGTGCGGCTCTCGTCGTCCAGCCACTGCTGCGCCTGCGTGGCCGACAGCGCGGGCAAGCCAGCGCGCTGCAGCAGCCGGGCCGAGCGAGCGCGCGCCTCGGCCAGCTCGCTGGCCGGCGGGGCCGCCGGGTAGCGGCGCTGGCTGCCGTGCTCGAGCGCGTGGTCGGCCAGGTACCAGCCCTGCGTGCCGTTCTCCAGCGCCAGCACGGGATTGGGCAGGCCAAGGTTGCGCAGCGTCTGCGCGCCGATGATGCTGCGCGTGCGCCCGGCGCAGTGCACCACCACGGTGGTCTGCGCATCCGGCAGCAGTGTCGCCAGGCGCAGGGCCAGCTCGCCGTTGGGCAGGCTGTGCGCGCCGGGGATGGTCATCTTCTGGTGCTCGGCAAAGGTGCGGCCATCCACCAGCACCAGTGGCTCGCCGCTGTCGCGGCGCGCCACCAGCTCAGCAGCGCTCAGGCGCGGCGTGTGCTGCTGGTGCTCGACCAGTTCGCCAAACGTCTTCGATGGCACGTTGACGCCCTTGAACAAGGTGTAGCCGGCCGCGGCCCACGCCGCGGCACCTCCCGCCAGCAGCGTGAGATTGCTGTAGCCCAGGCCAGCCAGCCGCTGTGCCGCCAGCTCGGCCACGCCGTCGCCGTCGTCGAACAGCACGATGCGCTCGGCCAGGCGCGGCGCCAGGCGGGCAACATCCAGCTCCAGCCGGCTGTAAGGCAGGGGCACGGCGAAGAAGGGATGGCCCTCGCCATATTGGCCGTGCTCGCGCACGTCGAACAGCGCCAGGGGCTGGCCGTCGTTAAGCCAGCCGCGCAAGGTGACGGCGTCGATGGATTGGGTCATGGAGTGCTCCGCGTGAACAAGGGATGGGGCTGTCGTCTTGGCCGCAATGTCAGGCCGCTGCTTTCTCGCTGCGGTTCATCTGGGTGGCGTTGTAGTTGACGATGCGCCCGGTCTCCAGCTCCACGCCGATGCGCCCCGTCAGCGTTTCGAGCGGACGGCCGTAGAGGTGGAAGTGCAGCGTGGGGGCCTCGCCCACCACGTGGATGCTATGGATGTCCTGCGGCAGGAAGCTGATCGGCGTGCCCGGGCGCACCACCAGCTCGCGCTCCAGTTCGATGCTGGCCCGCTCGGGATTGCTGCCGTCGTCGGTGCGGCGGTAGACGCGGTTGAGCTCATCGCCTTGCACGGCCACGATGACGGCCCACGTGTCGTGGTTGTGCGGGATGGTCTTCTTGCCCGGCACGATCGAATTGAGGTAGAGCGCCGGCAACTGGCCTTCTCCGCTCAGGCGGTAGCGGGTAGAGGTGGTGGTGCCGTCGCTGGGCGGCGGGAAATCGGCAAAGCCGAACAGCTCCTTCTGGTCGGCCAGCTTCTGCAGGGCGGCGGTGACCTGCCCGAGCGTGGCGCGATCCACCTCGCGCTGTGCCGTCAGTGCGCTGACTTCGGCGAGGGTGGCGGCAATGGCCGCATTGCGCTGTTTTTGCTGATTGGTCTGATTGGTCGGGTTCGTCTGGGTCGTCATGGGGGGAGATCCTGTTATGAATACGATGCCGTGGCAGGTGGCGGCCGTGCTCCACTCTACGGAGTGCGGGACCCGGGAAGAACTAACAATATCGCCGATGCATATTCGGTTTTGATCTGGTGCAAGGCGACATGAGGCCTGCGGCGGCGCATCGACTATCGCATCAAGCATTGCATTACCAACGGCGGAAAGATTCGTTGCCGCGGCGCGGGGCCGGGTCCTAGAGTAGCCCGCTTGTTCATATGGCACCCGCCAGGGATTCACCATGCTCCGCAAGCCCTTCATTGCACGCTCCTGCTCTCCGTGCTGGCGCGCGCGGGCGAGCCAGAGGTGAGGGAGTTCACGGCCAGGCCTGGCAACCGCCAAGCCGCCGCCCAATGAGAGAACCAGCATGAGCCAACCACTGCACGAACGCCTGCAACCCTATCCCACGGAAAAGCTGCAGGCGCTGGCGGCGCAAACGCCCCTGCGCACCAGCCTGCCGCCGATCAGCTTCAGCTGGGGCGAGCCGCAACATGCCACGCCGCACCTGGTTGTGCAGGCGCTGGCCGAACACGCCGGCGGCATTGGCCGCTATCCCAAGGTGGCTGGCAGCGACGCGCTGCGCGAGGCCATCGCCGCCTGGATCGCGCGCCGCCACGGCGTGGCCGGCCTCGACCCGGCGCGCGAGATCGTGCCCGTCAACGGCGCCAAGGATGCGTTGTTCAGCCTGGCGCAAGTGGTGCTGCGCGCAAACCGGCCGCGGCATGGCGCGCCGGTGGTGCTGGTCAGCAATCCGGGCTACCAGGTCTACGAAGGCGCGGCGCTGCTGGCCGGCGCCGAGCCGTATTACCTCGACATCGATCCCGCGCAAGGGCTGGCCGCCGCGTTCGACGCAGTGCCCGCGCACATCTGGCCGCGCGTGCGGCTGGCCTACCTTTGCTCGCCGGACAACCCCTCTGGCCACGTGTACGCGCTGCCCGACTGGGAGCACGCGCTGGCGCTGGCCGAGCGGCACGGCTTTCATATCGTGTCGGACGAGTGCTACTCCGAGCTGTACTTCGACGAGGGCGCGCCGCCGCTGGGCGTGCTGGCCGCGGCCCAGGCGCTCGGCCGGGACCGCCAGCGCATCCTGGCCGTGGCCAGCTTGTCCAAGCGCTCCAACGCGCCCGGCCTGCGCTCCGGCTTTGTGGCCGGCGACGCCGATGTGCTGGAGCGCCTGCGCTTGTACCGCAGCTATTGCGGCGGCGTGCTGAGCCCGGCGGTGCAAGGTGCCAGCATCGCAGCCTGGCAGGACGAGGCGCACGTGGAGGAAAACCGTCGCCTGTACCGCGAGAAATTCGCCTTCGCCATTCCGCTGCTGCAGCAGGTGGCCCGCCTGCAGCAGCCGCAGGCGGGTTTCTTCGCCTGGCTCGACATCCGCGCCAGCGGGCTGGACGACGTGGCCTTCACGCGCGAACTGCTGGCCGAGCAAAACGTAGCCGTGGTCCCGGGGACTTTCCTGGCACGCACGGTGAATGGCCGCAACCCCGGCGCGGGCCATGTCCGCATTGCCCTGGTGGCCGCCGCCGAGGAATGCGCGCAGGGCGTGGAGCGGCTGGTGGCCTTTGCCCGCGCGTGGCAACCCGCGGCGGCATGATGCCCGCGCCAGGCACGGCATAACGATCTGCGATCTGATTCGTTAGCGCCCGGCGCAACTTCTTTTAGGCTTCAACCTGCCCAGCATTTTCAAGAGCTTCCCGCCATGACCATTACCGACTTGTCCCAGACCTTGGCCGAGACTGACGCAAACGCCGACGCAAGCGCCGACGCCACGGCCGTTGCCGACCACGTGAGCGGCGCCCGCGCCGCAGCGGTCGCCGCCTTCATCGCCCGTGCTCGAGAGATCGCCGGCGGCCACGCCGCCGACAAGACGCCGCTGGCCGCGATCGCCGACGAACTGGTGGCGCTGGCTGGCCAGGCGCATCTGTTCCCGCCGGCGCATTTCCCCGTGGATGCGGCCAGGCCCGCCGCGATCTACCGGCTGGCGGAAGACCCGGACGGCCGCTTTGCCTTGTTCGCCTCGGCCGGCCTGCCGGGCAAGGCGCAGCCGCCGCACGACCACACCACCTGGGCGGTGATTGCCGGCGTGCGCGGCGTGGAGCGCAACGTGATCTTTCATCGCAGCCAGGGCAGCAAGCCCGGGCTCGACACGCTGGAGCCGCTGCGCCAGCTCGATGTACAGGCAGGCAATGCCATCACGCTATCGCTCACCGATGTGCATACCATCGAACTGATCGGCGACACGCCTGGCCTGCACCTGCACTTCTACGGCCTCACGCTGCCCCGCCTGAGCGAGCGCGTGAAGTTCGACCCCGCGCCCGAGGGCGGCACGCAATACAGCTACCGCACCTTCGCCGCGCCCGCGCTGATCCGCCATCCGCTGGTGAGCCCGGCCGCGCTCAAGCGCGCCATTGCCCAGGGGGAGGAGCTCGCGGTGCTGGATGCGCGGGAAGAGGGCGCTTTCTCGCGTGAGCACCTGTTGTTCGCCGTGCCCGCGCCGCTGGGCCGGCTCGAGACCACGATCGACCGGCTGGTGCCGCGCCGCACCACGCGCATCGTGGTGACGGATCTGGTCGAGGATATCGCCCACGCGGCCGCGGCCAAGCTGCTGCGCTTTGGCTATACCAACGTATCCGTGCTGGAGGGCGGCACGCGTGCCTGGCAGGCCGCCGGCTATGAAATTTTCAGCGGCACCAACGTGCCCAGCAAAGCCTTCGGCGAAGTGATCGAGCACGAGCTGCACACGCCGTGGATCACCGCAGAGGCGCTCAAGCTGCACCAGACGCGTGGCGACAACGTGGTGGTGGTGGACAGCCGCCCCTTCACGGAATTCCAGAACATGAGTATCCCCGGCGCGGTGGACTGCCCGGGGGCTGAGCTGGTCTACCGCATCGGCGAGATCGCACCCGATCCCGAGACGCTGGTGGTGGTCAATTGCGCCGGCCGCACGCGCAGCATCGTGGGCGCGCAGACGTTGATCAACGCTGGCATTCCCAATCGCGTGGTGTCGCTCAAGGACGGCACCATGGCATGGCTGCTGGCTGGCTACCAGCTCGACCACGGCCAGACCCGTTTCGCGCCACAGCCCGGCGAAGCCGCCCAGGCCGCGGCGCGTGAACGGGCCGCCCGCGTGGCGCAGCGCGCTGGCGTGCAACATATCGATGCGGCGCAGCTAGCCGCTTTCGCGCAGCAGGCGGATGACCGCACGCTGTACCGCTTCGACGTCCGCTCGCCCGAGGAATACGCCGCAGGCCACCTGCCGGGCTGGCGCAGCGCCCCCGGCGGCCAGCTGGTGCAGGCCACCGATGCCTACGCCGGCACCCGCCGCGCCCGCATCGTGCTGGCCGACTGGGATGGCGTGCGCGCACAGATCACGGCAGCCTGGCTGGCCCAGTTCAGCGGCCACGAGGTCTACCTGTTCCGCCCGGCACCGCTGGCACCACGCGAATCCGGCCCCGAGCCCGTGCGCGTGCTGCGCGCCTCCGAGGCCGAAGCGCCGTGGATCGAAGCCGCATCGCTGTCCGCGCTGCAAGCGCAGGGCGGGGTCACGGTGGTGGACGTGGATAGCAGCCTGGCATTCCGACGCGGCCACTTGCCCGGCGCATGGTTCGCCACGCCGGAGAAGGTCGCGCTGGTGCTGGAGCACGCCAGTGCCGGCGACATCATCGTGGTGACCTCTTCCGACGGCGTGCTGGCGCAAGCGGTAGCAGCCGAGTTGCGCCGCACCAGCCAGCGCGACGTCCGCGCGCTGCTCGGCGGCAACGCACGCTGGCAAGCGCTTGGCCTGCCAACGGAATCCGGCGAGGCCGGCACGGCCGCCGCAGCGCGAATCCTGACCGGCGACGAAGACGCATGGTACAGCGCCTACGCCTACGAGGATGAAAGCCGCCGGAAGTCCGAGATGCACGCCTACCTGAACTGGGAAATCGGCCTGGTGGATCAACTCGAACGCGACGGCGATTTGCCGGTGCGGCTGGTGGATTACAACCAGCAGTAGGCGCAAAGGCATCGCTTCGGCCAGCGCCCGCCCTCTCCCACAAGTGGAAGAGGGGAGCCAACCAGCGGACAATGTGAAAGATTCGGTGTAGCCGTGATTCCCGCCCGAAGGGGCGGGAATCACCCACGGCGATGCGAAGCGAGCCGTGGAGGTGTGCCAAGGCCGTATGGGGCGCCTCGTGATCCGGCGAAAAGAGCGGAAAAGAGGGACCCATGTCTGAGTATCGCCTTAAGGCGATGCGAGTTTGGGTCCCGGCCGCTCTTTTCGCCGAAGCCCGAGGGGGTAGTCGCCCCATCCGGCGCGCCTTCTTTGCCTACTTTCTTGGCAAGCCCTCCATGTCAGGATACTTGTCGTCTCCGTCTCCTTGGTGAAGCAAAATGGAGGGCGGTGTGCGAATAGGTGATGACACGATATGCAATCGAGCATCGGGAATGGGTGGTGGAGCAGATGATGCCGCCGCTGAACCGGTCGATAGT
>NZ_JBFTOQ010000034.1:0-72258 GCF_056398045.1 Cupriavidus sp. 05L411
TGACTCATCTCATCCAAGAACTCGCGCTTACGCGTGCGCTTTGTCGACAGGTTCAATCCCAATTCTCCTTGCTTCATGGCAGCTTCCTCCTGACTATTGCAACGTAGGGGAAGCGCCACTCGCTGACACGTTTTGCAGAGAATCCTTAAAGCTGCGCCGATCTTCGGTTATTTTGCGCGGCCGCTGCTCTGTGGTGCCAGCAGCGACTGAAGCAGTTCAGGCGACATATTCAGCTGCCCGATCTTTTCGGCCTTGTCGGCAATCCCGCCGAAGGCCTGCGCGATCAGCTGGCCCGGCGCCATGCCCGATGCGGCCAGCGCCTGCACGATGCGCGCGTCGGCGCCTTGCAGGGCCTGCATCACCGCGCCCAGGCGGTGTGCCTCGGCCTCGGCGGTGGTGCGTGTGTTGTCGGCCTCCAGGCCCACGAACTCCTTGCGGCGCGCTTCCAGCGTGATCTGCGCCTCCATGGTGCTGGCCTCCAGTTCCGCCTGTTTCTTCTGCACGGCGGCTTCGGCTTCCATCTGGGTTTCTCGGATCGTGCGCTGCTTGAGCTCCACCGCGACTTCGGTGTCGAGCTCGCTTTCCTTGATGGCGCGTTCGTTTTCCACCGCGGCGTTGCGGCGGGCGTAGATGGCGTCGTCGGCCGCCTTCAGGATCTGCTCGCGGACCTCGGCTTCCAGCGCCCGCGCGGTTTCGGCGCGCGGCTTCACGGCCACCATCGAGAACGACAGGATTTCCAGGCCGAGGGCCAGCACGTCCGGATGCGCCTTGAGCGCGCCTTCGACCTGGCGGGCCATGCGGTCGGACGCCTGCAGCGCGGAGCGCAGCGTTTCGGCGCTCACGGCCTGCTGCACCAGTACCTCCACCACGCCCTCCACGCGGGTGCGCAGGTTCTGCGGATCCTCGGAGATGTAGTTGCGGCCGTCCGGCTTGAGCGCGAAATTGAGCATGGCGGCCGTCTTGCGCGGCTCGGTGATGCGGTAGGAGAGGTTGCCTTGCACGGTGACGGACTGGAAGTCGGTCGTGATCAGCTCGAAGATATACGGCAGGATCTGGCTGCCCACGGGCACCGCAACGAGGGATGTGGTGGGCGCGTAGTAGTAGAACGACTGACCGCTGCCTTCGCGGATGATCTTGCCGCTCTTCATCTGCATCAGATAGGTGGTGGGATCTGCCTTGATGAATCGGATGCCGAACATGGTGGTCCTTTCCGGTGGTGGTGTTGGATTCGCCCGCGCCGGGCGCCTGGCATTAAGTGTGTCTGTGCCACTAATATAAGTGTGGCTGAGACACTTGTCAATCTATAATCCGGCGTGAATCGCTTGAATCGCCTCCTTCCAGGAACGCCCGCCCGATGACGAAACCCACCACCGCCGCATTCCCGCGCCCGCTGACCACCGTCGACGTGGTCATCCTGACGATCCGTGCGGGGGCGCTGCAGGTCCTGCTCGTGCAGCGGCCGCAGCAGTCCGGCGAGCCATTTCCTGGCCAATGGGCCTTGCCGGGCGGCTTTGTCGATATCGAACGGGACCAGGATCTGCAGAGCAGCGCGTTGCGCAAGCTGGCGGAGAAGACCGGGGTCAATAGTCCCTATCTGGAGCAGGTAGGCAGTTGGGGCAGCGCCACGCGCGACCCGCGCGGATGGTCCACCACCCATGTCTACGTTGCCTTGCTGGCGGATGACACGCTGGATCTGCAGAAGGGCGGCAACGCCGCCGACCTGCGTTGGGCGCCGGTGGAGGGCGATGGCGTGGGGATGGCGCTGGCCTTTGATCACGCCACGCTGCTGAGCGCGGCGCTCGGGCGCGTGCGCGGCAAGACCGAGTACACGTCGCTGCCCGCGCATTTGCTGCCGGCCGCGTTCACGTTAGGCGAACTGCAGCATGTCTACGAGATCGTGCTGGGCCGTCCTCTCGAAAAAAAGGCCTTCCGCACCCGCATGCTCGCGGCGGACTTGCTGGAAGACCTGGGCGCGCAAAAAGAGACCGGGCGCCGCCCGGCCTCCTTGTACCGCTTGCGCGAGCAGGCCGGCCTGGTCTACTTCACGCGCAGCTTCGAGCAGCGCTGAATCAGGCGGGCGCGGTGCCGGGCTGCGTACCGGGGCCCGTTCTTTGGCAACCGCCTAGGCTAATGCTAGTGAAGGTTCCACCTCGTCACGCCGCGCCTCGACGTGCGCCGGCGCCTCGGCAGCACGTTTGCCCGGCGCCGCGATCTCGAAGACTTCCAGCACGTCCACGCCGTTTTCCAGGCGCCTGACGAACAGGTCCAGCCGGTCCGCATCGTCCGCGCCGACCGACAGCGTGAGCTGGTAGGGCGCGGCCGCTTGCCCGAAGCACAGGTCGATCAGGTGCAGGCCGGTGCGGCGGGCGTTGGCCAGCGTCCATTCGACGGCGCCGAAGAGGTCAGTGCGGTCCAGCCGCAGGGCGAGGTTCAAGGTTGACATGGTATCGGCGGCAGGTTTAGTGAGGTTTGTGGCCGGGAAGGCATGTGACAAATTTACCAGCGCCACCCCAGAATGGGCTTCTTTATTGCCTCCGGTTTTGATCAATTTGGAGATAAATTATCTGTGGATGGTAGAGTTACGGGTGATTACTTCCTTATCCTAGGCAGAAGACATGGCAACCTCCCCAAAACTGGACGAAACCGACCGCCGCATCCTGCGCGCGCTGCGGCGCGACGGCAGGCTCTCCAACCTCAAGCTGGCCGAGCAGGTTGGCTTGTCGCCCACGCCGTGCTGGAACCGCGTGCGCGCTTTGGAAGAAAGCGGTGTGATCGAAGGCTATGCGGCCCTGCTGAACCAGAAGGCGCTCGGCCTGCCCGACACAGTGCTGATCGAGGTCACGCTGGACCGGCACGACGACGACATGCTGGATCGCTTCGGCGAAGCGCTGGCCGAATTGCCGGAAGTGATGGAGGCGTATCTGCTCACCGGCGAATACGATTACCTGATCAAGGTAGCGGTGGCGGGCACGGAAGGGTACGAGGAATTCCTGCGCCACAAGCTCTACAAGCTGCCGGGCTTGCGGCACAGCCATTCCACCTTCGTGCTGCGCTGCATGAAGCGGGAGCCGTCAGTGGCGCCTTGAGTGGCCCGATGGGGCCTCAGGCGTCCGGGTGGTCCCAGGTGTCCGTGGACATCAGGTCCGCGAGCGGGCGGCCCTGGCGCCAGCCTTCCAGCTCCAGCATCGGCGCGGGGTAGAAGGCCTGCACGGGGCCGAGACAGAGAATGGCGATAGGCTGGCCACCCGGCGGCAACCGCAATACCGCAGCCAGCGCATCGGGCGCGAACATCGAGACCCAGCCCAGCCCGAGGTTCTCCACGCGCGCCGCCAACCAGAGGTTTTCAATGGCGCAGGCCGCCGAGCACAGCGCCATCTCGCGCGGCATGGTGCGCCGGCCAAACACGGTGCCGTCATCCGGTGCCATCGCCACCACCAACAGCTCGGCGCACTCGCGCACGCCTTCCACCTTCAGCCGCAGGAATTCGCCATCGCGCTCGCCCAGCGCCACGGCGGTCTTCTGCCGTTCGGCCTCGACCAACGCGGCGATCTCTTCCCGCAAGGCCGCATCGGCGACGCGGATAAAGCGCCACGGCTGCATCAGCCCCACCGAAGGCGCACTGTGCGCGGCCCGCAGCAGGCGCATCAGGACCGCGTCATCGACCGACGCGCCCGCAATGAAATGCCGCATGTCGCGCCGCGAAGCGATGAGACGGTAGAAGCTCTCCTGTTCCTCGGGCGAGAAAACGGCGGAGTGGCTTTCGGTCAGGGGTGCAGGCATCGCGGGGCGCAAGGGCAAAAGCCGGCATTGTATGCCTGTGCGAAGCGGCGGATCGCAAGGTGGGCTTGCGAGGGGCACGGTCAGGACGTAGCGATGAGTCTTTGCGCTGACACGCTTGATGTCAGTCGAGCCAACGTATGACCGCTGGCTCAGGCCGGCTTCGCATGAATTCGGGCACCACATTGGTGTCGAGTACGATCATTCGGATAAATCCGCAGCCCGCGGTTGCGCTTCGCGCAGGGGAAGCTCGGGCACTGGATCGGACAGGCTTACGAAGCGCTGGCGCAGTCGACTTCCAAATGCGCCGGGGCCCGGGGGTTTGTTCAGCGCACGCCGCAGAATGGCGCGAACTTCCTCTTCCATCGAGTGGCCGTGCTGCGCGGCCTCCATGCGCAAACGTGCCTTGAGTTCCTCATCCACATGACGGATGGTCAGTGTTGCCACATCAATCTCCTGCGCAAGCAATGCATGCAATGCTAGCGCAAGACTGCAGATTGGTTCACTACGCCGTATCCAGGCGCGCCTCCAACACGCGCCCCGCAACCCGGCCGGCGCCAATCACCTCGAACCCCCGTGCCAGATCCGCCAGCAGGTCATCCACATCCTCCAGCCCGATATGCAGCCGGATCACCTGGCCGCGCCTGGACCAGTCGGTGACGCTGCGCGCGCCGCGCATGTCGGCGATCACGGCGAGGCTTTCGAAGCCTCCCCAGGAGGCGCCGATGCCGAACAGTGCAAGGCTGTCTATGAAACGTTCGGCGGCGTCCGGTGCCGCGGCGCGCAGCGAGAACGACAGCAGGCCGTTGGTGCCGTGGCAGTCGCGCTGCCAAAGCGCGTGGCCGGGGTCACCGGGCAGGGCGGGGCAAAAGACCTCCGCCACTTCGGGGCGGGTGCGCAGCCAGTGCGCGACCGCCAGCGCACTGCGCTCGTGCTGCGACAGGCGCGCGCCGAGGGAGCGCATGCCGCGCTGGACCAGGTAGGCGTCGTCCGGGCTGACGCTGATGCCGAAGGCGTCGGCCACCGCGGCGAGTGCCGGCCAGGCGGCTTCCAGGGTACAGACCGTGCCCATCATCACGTCCGAATGCCCGGACAGGTATTTGGTCGCGGCCATCAGGGAGATATCGGCGCCCAGCGCAAGGGGCTGGTACAGCAGGCCGGAGCCCCAGGTGTTGTCAGCGGCCACCAGCGCGCCGTGCCGGTGGGCGATGTCGGCGATGGCCGGCAGGTCGCACATTTCATAGGCCAGCGATCCGGGCGCCTCCACGTACACCAGCCGGGTTTCGCGCCGCAGCCTGGCTTGCAGGTCGTGGCCATCGGCCGCGTAGAAGCTGGCGGCGATGCCGTGCTGCGCCAGGAAACCTTCGGCCAGCTTGCGCACCGGCTCGTACACGCAATCGGGCAGCAGCACGTGCTGGCCGGGGCGCAGGTAGGCCAGCAGCGTCATCGCAGCGGCTGCCAGCCCGCTGGGGAACAGGCGCGTGCGGTAGCCGCCTTCCAGCTCGGTGACCATGTCTTCGAGCGCAAACGCCGTGGGATTGCCGCGCGCGCCGTAGGTGAACAGGCGTTCGCTGCCGCGCCGCGAGCGCATCTCGCGCATCTGTGCCACCGAGTCGAACAACACGGTGCTGGCGCGCACCACGGGCGGGTTGACGGGCTGTCCGCCATCCACGGCGCTGGCGCGGCCGGCGTGCGCGAGGTGGGTAAGGATGCTGGGCTTCATGGCTTGGCCTGGTGGGGTGCCGCGCCAGGGTGGCGCGGCTGGTATGACAACTTGTGGTGGCAGGCAGCAGCAAGAGCCATGCCGCCTGCACCGGCTGCGCCCGGATCAGTCCACGCGGGCGCCGGAGAGCTTGACGATCTGCGACCAGCGCGCGATGTCGCCCTTGAGCTGTGCGGCGAATGCCTCCGGCTTGCTGCCCACCACGTCGCTGCCGCCTTCGTTGATCAGCTTCACCACCTCTGGCATCTGCAGTACCTGCAGGATGGCGCGGTTCAGGTAGGCCACGCGCTCGGGCGAGGTGCCGGCGGGGGCGAATACGCCGTACCAGTCCTCGAAACGGGCATTGCGGTAGCCCAGCTCCTCCAGCGTCGGCACCTTGGCGAACACGCCCAGGCGGCGCGGGCTGGTGACCGCCAGCGCGCGCATGCGGCCGGCCTGGATAAAGCCCGCCACCGAGGAGGTCGAGGTGATCAGCACGTTCACCTGCCCGCCCAGCAGGTCATTGATGGCCGGGCCGGCGCCTTTGTAGGGCACGTGCTGCAAGGCGATGCCGCCATCCTTGTCCAGCACCACGCCGACCAGGTGCGAGAGCGTGCCGTTGCCGGGCGTGGCAAAGGTGATCTTTTGCGGCTGGGCCTTGGCCTGCGTGGCCAGTTCGGCAAAGGTCTGCCAGGGCGCGTTGGCTGCCACCACGATGGCCAGCGGCGCCGCATTGATTTGCGTGACCGGCATGAAGTTCTTGATCGGGTCGAAGCCAGGCGCGCTGTACAGCGTCGGGTTCACGGCCATGACCGACACCTGCGAGGTCAGCAGGGTGTAGCCGTCTGGCTTGGCCTCGGCGACGAAGCGCGTGCCGATATTGCCGCCGGCGCCGCCGCGGTTGTCGGTGACGGCGGTCTGCCCCAGCACTTCGCCGAGCCGCGTGGTGACGATGCGCGTGACGGCATCGTTGCCGCCGCCGGCGGGAAACGGCGAGACGAAGCGCAGCGGCTGCGAGGGAAAGCCGCCGACCGGCGCCATCGGCTGTGCGCTGGCGGGGGCGCCGGCCATGGCGAGGGTGACGGTGGCGACGGTGGAAAAGGTGCGGGTCAGGACTTGCTTGATGCGTGACATGAAAAACCCCTGTGTATGTAGAGAGATGTCAGAGCGAAGGGCGGCTGGGCAGGCTTCTTTGGCCCCGCTGGCCGCCGTGGCGTACCGGCTGTTGCCTCTTGCCCCTGTATCCCCGGAGTGCCGGGGCGTCCCCTTGGCGCTGCACCGTCGAGCCGGATGGGAATCAATGCCTTGCGACTCGCCTTGCCAGCCATGCGTACCGTTGCCCACCGCGAGAGGCGGGAGGTGGCTGCGTGACGGGCTCGGTCGCTGATGGCGGGTCATGTTGAAAGGACGCTGTGCGGATCAGGCGAAGCGGAAAGTGGCCAGTTCCTGGGCGTCGAGCTGGCCGATCAGGTTGGTTTCCCAGGCCAGGTAGCGGCGAGCGGCCTCCTTGTTGCCGTCGTGACGGTCGTGGACGAAGAACAGGAAATCGATGCAGCGCGCGTCGGGCAGGCTGCTTGCTGCATCGCCATCCCCGGCATCGCTTGCCAGCACATGGCCTGCCGCCTGCCAGGCGCCTGTGCCACCGGCGAGCAGCCTGATGTCGCTGTAGCCCAGTGCGGCCAGTTCGCCGGCGGCCAGCGCGGCCACACCCGGTTGATCGTCATCGCCGATGAGCGCGATCGGCGTGTCGCGCGGCACACCAGCGAGGTCGCGGGCAAACACCGGGCGGATCGACCAGCGGCTGCCCGGCACGTGCCCGGCGCGATACGCCATGCTGGCGCGCACGTCGAGCGCCAGCAGCTGCCGCCCGGCCAGGCCCGCCGCCAGCGAGCTGGCATCGATGCCCGGCAAGGCACGGGAGGGCGCCACGGGGCCGGCGGGCGCGGCGAGGCCGCAGGCAAGCGCAGCCGCAAGCCCGCCTTCGAGCACCACGGCGTCATGGCCCATCTGGCGCAGCCAGCTCGCCACCACCGTGGCGCGCACGCCATCGGCATCGATCAGCACGAGGCGCGCGCGGCGCACGCCCACGTATTGGTCGGTGGCCTGCATCAACTGGCCGCCCGGCGTGTTCTGGGCGCCGGGCACGGAGCCGGCGGCGTATTCCTGCGGCGTGCGCACGTCGCACAGGAAGGTGGTGCGCGAGCGGTCGTTGAGCCAAGCCCCCGCTTCGGCGGCGTCAATGTGCGGCACCGCAAAGCGCACCGCCATCGTCTGCGCCGCGGCCTGAGCGGCATTCAGCCCGGCAGGCGCGGCGCTGTCGGGATAGCGCCGGGTGCCGCCGTGCTCCAGCTTGTAATCGTTCAGGTACCAGCCCTGGGTGCCGTTTTCCAGCGCGAACACAGGGTTGGGCACGCCGAAGTTGATCAGGGTTTGCGCGCCGATGATGCTGCGCGTGCGGCCTGCGCAGTTGATCACGATGGGCGTGGCCGGATCCGGCACCAGGTCGCGCAGCCGGTAAGCCAGCTCGCCGTTGGGGCAGCAGATGGCACCGGGAATATTCATCTTGCGGAATTCCGAGACGGGCCGGCCATCAAGCACCACCGGAGCTGGCTCGCCTGCCTGCATGGCCGCCAGCTCCGCGGCTGAGACGCGCGGCGTGCCGTAATGGTGCTCGGCCAGCTCGCCGAAGGTCTTGGAGGGCACGTTGACGCCAGCGAACAAGGCGTAGCCGGCGGCCTGCCAGCCCGGCACGCCGCCGTCCAGCACGAACAGGCGGGTGTAGCCGAGGGTGGACAGGGCCTGCGCGGCGCGCGCTGCCACGCCGTCGGCGTTGTCCGCCAGCACGATGCGCGCCGCGGTGTTGGGGGCCAGGCGGCCGATATCCAGTTCCAGCCGGCTAAAGGGGAGCGGCACTGCGTAGAACGGATGGCCTTCGCCATACTGGCCATGCTCGCGGATATCGAACAGGGCGATCTCGTCCTGGTCGTGCAGCCAGCCCTTGAGGGTGACCGGGTCGACCTGGGTGTAGCGGGTGTCGGGCGTGTTCAGGATGGCGGGCATGCGTTTGTTCAGGCAAAAAGGGGGCCAGGCCTCCTGGCCGCGCGCGGGCGGGAGGCAACTGGAAAGGTGTTGGATATGGGCTTCGGCGGAAGCCGGGAGGTGCGGGTTGTGGGGGGGGCGTAACGCCGCACCTCCCGGGTGCCGTTTAGCGGCGCGTCTTGACGCCCACGCTCATGGCCTGGCAGCGGCCGGTCTCGAGGTCGTAGGCAGTGCGCCCGGTCAGGGTTTCCAGCGCGCGGCCGTACATGTGCAGGTGGCGGATCACGGATTCGCCGCGGATCTCCACCGAGTGGATGTCCTCGGGCAGCAGCGCGATGCCCGACCCCGGGCCCACTTCCACCGTGTGCGAGTGCTTCAGCGTGCCGACACCCGGCTCGCTGCCATCGTCGGTGCGCAGGTAGACGTCGTTGTACTCGGTGCCCACCACGCCGGCCACGCAGGCCCAGGTGGTGTGGTCGTGCGGGGGGATGCGCTTGCCGGGGCGCATGACGTTGAGGTACAGCGCGAAGGTCTGGTCGGGATCTTCGGCGATCAGGTAGCGGGCCTGGCGTTCGCCTTCCTCCGGTGGGGCGAATTCACTCTGCCCCCACAGGTGCGGCTTGGCCGCGAGCTGCTCCACCTGGCCCAGCACGCTGGCCAGCGATTCGCGGGTGACGCCACCGCTAGCTACGATTTCCTTGATGGATTGAATTGTGTCCCCGACGGCGGCCTGGCGTTGTTGTGCGATCGACATGTCTCTAGAATCCTTGCTGAGTCTTGATGGTTCTTGGTTTGCGGGGTGGTACATCACCTTGCATGGTTTCACTGTAATGAAGGCTGGCACCTGAAACCACTTAATCACTCATGAAAATACTTAAGCAAGTCTAATGAATGCGTAATCTCGATCTGGACCTCTTGCGCACCTTGGTGGCCATTGCCGATCACGGTACCTTTGCCGCCGCGGCGCAGCGGCTGCACCGCACCCAGTCCGCCGTCACCCAGCAGATGCAGCGGCTGGAGGAGCAGGTGGCGCTGGCGCTGTTCGAGCGGCACGGGCGCGGCAAGCAGCTCACGCGGCACGGCAACAAGCTGGTGGAATACGCGCGGCAATTGCTGAACCTGAACGACGAGGCACTGCGCGTGCTGCGCGAGGGCGACCTGACAGGCTCGCTGCGGATCGGGGCGCCGCACGATGTGGCCGACACGATCCTGCCGCCGCTGCTGTCGCATATCGCGCGCGCGTCGCCCGCCCTGCGGCTGGAGATCCATGTGGGACGCAGCCCCTTCCTGATGGAATCGTTGCGGCGGGGGGAGATCGACCTGACCGTTTCCACCCGGGAAGACACCAGCCTGGACGGCCTGGTCTTGCGCACCTCACCCACGATCTGGGTTTGCGCGGCGGATTTCGCCTATGAGAACGGCAGCACGGTGCCGCTGATCCTGGCTGACGAGCCCAGCCTGTTTCGCAAGCTGGCGCTGGATGCACTGAAGGAGGCCGGCGTGCCCTGGCGCGCGGCGTATTTCGCGCCGAGCCTGATCGGCATCAAGGCGGCGATCCGCGCCGGGTTGGGGATCACGGCGCGCAGCATCGACCTGCTGGGCGCCGACATGCGGGTGTTGGGCGACAAGGACGGGCTACCGCGCCTGCCCGATGTGACGTACTACTTGTGGGCGCGGCCCAATGCGGCCAACCCGGTGGCGCGGCAGGTGTTCTCCATGCTCAAGACCACCTTGCAGCGCGGCATCACGGCCGTGTGAAGGTGGCTTGAAGGTGGCTTGAGGATGGCTTGAGCTTGGCTTGGGGGGGCCAGCAGTCCCTCAGGCTGCCGGCGCAAGCCGGAAGGCACCCACCGCCTCGGCAAGCTGGCGCGCCTGCGCTTCCAGCGATCCGGCCGCGGCGGCTGCCTGCTCAACCAGCGCCGCGTTCTGCTGGGTGACGGCTTCCATCTGCGTCACCGCCTGGCTGACCTGCACGATGCCGGCACTTTGTTCCAGCGACGCCGACGAGATGTCTTCCATGATCCGCGCCAGGCGGCCCACGGCATCCACGGTCTCGCTCATGGTCTGGCCGGCCTGGGCGACGAGCGCGTTGCCGGCGCCCACCTTGCTGGCCGAGTCGTCGATCAGCGACTTGATCTCCCGTGCCGCGTTGGCGCTGCGCTGCGCCAGGGCGCGCACCTCGCCCGCCACCACGGCAAAGCCGCGGCCCGCCTCGCCCGCGCGCGCCGCTTCCACGGCGGCGTTGAGCGCCAGGATATTGGTCTGGAAGGCAATGCCGTCGATCACGCCGATGATGTCGGCGATCCGTTGCGAACTGCTGCTGATGTCGCCCATGGTCTGGACCACGCCGCGCACGTCGTTGCCGCCGCGCGTGGCCAGCCGCGCCGCTTCTGCGGCCAGCGCGCTGGCCTGGCGCGCGCTCTCCGTGTTGTTGCTCACCGTGGAGGTGAGCTCCTCCATGCTGGCCGCGGTTTGCTCGAGCGACGCGGACTGCTGCTCGGTGCGCGAGGACAGGTCTGTATTGCCGGCCGCGATCTCGCGCGCGCCGATGTTGACCGAGTCCGAGCTGGCGCGCACCTGGCTGACGGTGCGCGTGAGCGCCACCTGCATGCGCGCCACGGCGGCGAGCACGCGGCCCACCTCGTTGTTGCCGGCGGCCGCGGCGGGATGGCTCAGGTCGCCCTGCGCCACACGGTCGAGGTGCTCGGCGGCCGTGGCCAGCGGCGCCACGATGGCCGCGCGCAGTCCGAGGTGCACCGCCACGATCAGGCCCAGCGCGGCGGTGATGCCAACCACCACGAGCCGCACCACCCACTGGTAGCGCGAGCTGCTGGTCTCGGTTTCCTGCCGCGCCAGCTGGCTCGCCTGTTCCTGGAAGCGCTCGACGCCCACTGAATACTCGGCCCCGGAGGTGGTGATGTCGCGGTCGTTGATCGCCGCGTAGGCGGCGGGGTCCCCCGCGCGCAAGGCGGCCAGGGCTCGCTCGACCGTGCCGGCATGCCGGCGCGCGGCATCCACGGCCTGGCGGCGCTGGGCGTCGTCCTGGCCTTCCAGCGGAGGTGCGGCCTCGAAGCGCTGCAACGCCTCGGCCGAGCGCTTGAGCGATTTGCCGGCGGCATCGAGCGCGCCGGTGTTGACTTCAGTGCTGCCCTCGCGGGCCGAGGCGTAGGCGCGCGCGAGCGCCGAGCGCGCCCGGGTCATGTCCTTGTACGCATCGTTGAGCAGCAGGGCGCTGGCGGAGAGTTGCTCCACGCGCCCGGTCGCCTGGTCCGCGGCGCGCAGCGCGAGCACGCCAACGCCCGCGCCGAACACGATCATGCAGGCAAAGGTCACCAGGACTGCCAGCAGGGCAGTACGCACGCTCAGGTTTTTCATCATCGTCTGGAACAGGGGTTTGAGATCACTGGGCTAACGGACGGCTTTGGCCGGACTTGACCGAGGCCGTCGCGCGGACGCATGAAAGTTTGCGCAAAATCAATCGCGGGGCCTGAATTCGCCCTCCAGGTGCGGTCTTGCGCACAGCGGATAGCGCAGCCTCAAGTTGTTGCTGCACCGCCAGCCTTGCGCTTACCGTGGGGCGGGTGCGCCAGGGCTCGGATGCGATCACGGCGGCCACCCGGCAGATCGCCGCGGGCAACGCGGATTTGTCCAGCCGCACGGAAGCGCAGGCTGCCTCGCTCGAGGAAACGGCCTCTAGCATGGAGCAGATGACCTCCACCGTGCGCCAGAACGCAGACAACGCGCGCCAGGCCAGCCAGCTTGCCGTCAGCGCGGTCGAGGTGGCTAGCCAGGGCGGAGCGGTGGTGGGCGATGTGCTGGCCACCATGGGCGATATCAGCACGGCGGCCAGGACGGTCGCAGAGATCATCGGCGTGGTCGACGGTATCGCCTTCCAGACCAATATCCTGGCGCTCAACGCCGCCGTGGAAGCTGCCCGCGCCGGGGAGCAGGGGCGCGGGTTCGCCGTGGTTGCCGGCGAAGTGCGCGGCCTGGCCCAGCGCAGCGCCGGGGCGGCCCGCGAGATCAAGTCCATGATCGAGACGTCGCTGGCGCATGTGGCTTTGGGCAGTGGCCAGGCCGGGCGCGCGGCCAGCACCATGGAGGAGGTGGCCGCGGCGATCCGCCGGGTGACCGACATCATGAGCGAGATTGCGGCGGCTTCGGTCGAGCAGAGCAGCGGCATCGAGCAGGTCAATCAGGCGGTGGCGTCGATGGACCAGTCCACCCAGCAGAACGCGGCGCTGGTCGACGAGGCCGCTGCTGCTGCCGCGTCGATGGAGGACCAGGCGCGCCAGCTTAACCAGGCTATCGCGGCGTTCCGCATATAGGCGGCCGGGCGGCCAGGCGGGCCGGGAGTGCCGGCGCGCGGCAGGAAATGACGGGAACATGGCAGCAAACGCCGGGATGGCGCACGCGCACTTTGTGCGTTAGGCCCCATTAGACTAGGGTATACGTTGTGACGAGAGTGGCGGAATAGTGCCATCGTTGCCAGCAGGCGCCCGGCATAGGCCGACGCGCCGGGAAAAGCCCCGGTTTCCTCGCAAACGGACCTGAATCGTGCGTCGACGTGTCTGGCCCAGGCTCCTGGTATTGGCTCTGCTTGTAGGGGGCGGTTACCTCCTTTGCGCCGTCGTTGCCGAGGAACTCGCCACCTCGCGGTTGCAGGCGCGCTACTTCGCCGGGCGGGCGAAAGACGTCGCCTTCGCGGTAAAGGACGGCCCGAGCGACCGCATCCGCTTTCCGGACGACGGCCCCTATGACCTGCGCTTCGGCTATAGCCGGATGCCGCAGTTCACCGAATTGCTGGAAGCACGGGGCTTTCGGCGCGAACGCCAGGCACAGTGGTCCGACCGCATGCTGGAACTGACGGACTCCGGCCTGTTCGCGCCCTATCACGAGAAGACCCAGGCCGGCCTGGACCTGCTTGACTGCAATGACCTGCCATTTGGCGCCAGGCGCACGCTGCCTCGTACCTACGCCAGCTTCGAGGACATTCCGGTCCTGCTCGTGAACGCGCTGCTCTTCATCGAGAACCGCGATCTGCTCGATCCCGAATTTCCCACGCGCAATCCCGCGCTGGATGTGCGGCGCTTCACGCGCGCCGCATTGGATCAGGGCGTGCATTTCTTCAATGACAAGCACGACGCCGCCGGCGGCAGCACGCTCGCTACCCAGATCGAGAAATACCGGCATTCGCGCTCCGGCCGCACCGGTTCGCCCAAGGAAAAGTTGCGCCAGATGGCTAGCGCATCGATGCGCGCCTACCTGGACGGCCCGAACACCGTGGCCGCCAGGGAGCGCATCCTGCTGGATTACCTCAACACCGTGCCGCTCTCGGCCCGGGCCGGCCTGGGCGAGGTCAACGGACTGGGCGATGGCCTGTGGGCCTGGTACGGGCAGGACTTCGACGAGGCCAACCGCTTGCTGGCGAATGCCGCCGGGCCGGGACCCGGCGCGGGACAGGGCGAGGGCGAACTCGGCCAGCGGCAGGCGCGGGTGTTCAAGCAAGCGCTCTCGCTGATCATTGCCCAGCGCGGGCCATCGCATTTCCTGCGGCGCGATACAGCCACGCTGGTAGAGCTGACCGACAGCTATATCCGCTTGCTCTCGGCCGCTGGCGCCATTCCGCCCTGGCTGCGCGACGCTTCGCTGGCCCAGTCCTTGACGCTGGGCGCCCCGGCGCTGGACCGGCCGGAGGTGTCATTTATCTCGCGCAAGGCCATCAGCGGGGTGCGCACCGATTTGCTGCGCTATCTTGACCTCGGCAGCAGCTACGAACTGGACCGGCTCGACCTGACTGCCCACAGCACCATCAATACGGGCCTGCAACGGGTGGTCACCGAGGCGCTGCTGCGGGCGGGTACGCGTGACGGCGCGCATGGCTTCGGGATGTACGGCCACAACCTGCTGCGCGAGGGCGACGACCCGGGCAAGCTGGCGATCAGCTTCACGCTCTACGAGAAGGTCGACGGCGCCAACCTGCTGCGCGTGCAAGCCGACAACCTGGACCTGCCGTTCGACCTGAACCGCGGCGCGCGGCTGAACCTGGGCTCGACCGCCAAGCTGCGCACGCTGGTGACCTACCTGGAAATCCTCTCCGAGCTCCACGAGAAATATGCCGGCATGTCCGCGGCCGAGCTGCGCGAAATCAAGCCGGCCAAGCTGGATGCACTGACCCAGTGGGTGGTGAGCTACCTGCTCGCCGCGCCCGACAAGAGCCGCCGCGCCATGCTGGAAGCCGCCATGCTGCGCCGCTATTCCGGCGGCGCGGGAGAGGCCTTCTTTACCGGGGGCGGGCTGCAGACGTTTACCAACTTCGAGCGCTGGGAAAACATGAAGATCATGACCGTGCGCGAAGCGTTCGAGCACTCGGTGAACCTGGTCTTTATCCGCCTGATGCGCGATATCGTGCGCTACGAAACCTATCGCTTGCATCCCGATGCCGACGACTGGCTGAACAATCCGGCCGCGCCGCAGCGCCGCGCGTACCTGGTGCGCTTTGCCGACAAGGAGGGCAGCGACTACCTGCGTGCCTTCTACGGGAAATATCGCGGCATGACCCAGCAGGAAGCGGCCAGGCGCGTGCTCCAGAACCGCCACTTCTCGCCAGTGGGGCTGGCGGTGACGCTGCGCAGCATCGATCCCGACATCGATCCGGCGCAGTTCAACAAGGTCATGCTCGCCATCCTGCCCAAGGCGGGGCTGACCGATGAGAAGCTGGCCAAGCTGTACAGCAAATACGGACCGACCAGCTTTTCGCTGAATGACCGGGGCTACCTGGCGCGGGTGCATCCGCTTGAGCTATGGCTGCTCAATTACCTGCGCCAGCGCCCCGATGCCAGCCTGGATGAAGCCTTGCGCGACAGCACCGAGCAACGCCAGGAGGTGTATGCGTGGCTGTTCAAGACCCGCCATCCCGGCGGCCAGACGCGCCGCATCCGCAGCCAGCTGGAGCGCCAGGCCTTTGTAGAAATTGCGCGCCGGTGGCAGCGCCTGGGCTATCCGTTCAGTGCGATCACGGCGTCCTATGCCTCGGCGATCGGCGCGGCGGGGGACCGGCCGGCTGCGCTGGCCGAGCTGGTCGGTATCGTGCAGGGCAATGGCGTGCGCCAGCAGGCCACGGCGCTGCGCAGCCTGGAGTTTGCGGCGGGCACGCCGTACGCGACTGATTTTGGGTTGGGGCAGAAGGGCACGCGCTTGCTGAGCGAGGATATCACCGAGGTGGTGCGCGCCGCGCTGATCGGCGTGGTGGATTCGGGCACGGCGGGCATGCTGAAGTCGGCGCTGGGTGGCAGCGGCATCGTGGCAGGCGGCAAGACAGGCACGGGCGATCATCGCTACGAAGTCTACGGGCCAGGCGGCAGGCTGATTTCCTCGCGCGTGGTCAGCCGCTCGGCCACCTTCGTGTTCTTCCTTGGCGACCGTTACTTCGGCAACGTCACGGCGTACGTGCAAGAGCCTTACGCCGCGCGCTATGCCTTCACCAGCGCGCTGTCCGTGCAGTTGCTGAAATCGCTGGCGCCGACCATCCTGCCGCTGGTGCGCGACGGCGGCGTGCGTTCACCGCTGGCATGCAAGCACTGAGCGGCAGCGCTGCCGGGGCGAGTCTAGTCCCAGCTATGTCGTCGGGCGCAGTAATTGTCTTCGGAGGTGCGGGCGTGCCGTTCGTACTCGGCAATGACCTGCAAGGTGGCGGACTGGAGCAGGGAGCCTGCGGTGAGCAGGGCCGCGAGATCGCGCAGGCCCTGCAGGCAGGTCACGGTGGGGGGTAAGGCTTGGTCCTGCATGATGCGTTGCTGGCTCGGTGATGGGCGGGATGTGCCTCCCGACAATTCGATTGTAGGTAGCGCCGGCCGTGCCAAATGCAAACCAATGTGTCCGCGCGTACCTTCAGGGCCTGGAATCGCAAATCAGTTGCTTCGGAGCCACGGAACATAGCGCGCGAGCAGCGCCGCCATCACAAGCGCGCTTCCAATCCACAGCGCGATGATGACCGCGGCCGCCACGCGGCTGCTTGGGCGTTGCCCGGCCGCAACGGCGGCGGCCCGATACTCGCGCATGAGGTCCGGCGGGATCATCCGGATGGCTAGCATGACCCCGAGCGGCACCAGCACGACGTCGTCCAGGTAGCCGAGCACCGGGATGAAGTCGGGGATCAGGTCGATCGGCGACAGCGCGTAGCCCGCCACCAGCAGGGCCATGGCTTTTGCGTACCACGGCGTGCGCGGATCGCGCGCGGCCAGCCACAGGGCATGGACATCGCGCAAGACCTCGCGCGCCCATGTGCGCCCGTAGGCGGCCAACCGCGCGCCGTGGGCCCGCACGTCGTCCACCACCGGCACGAATGCCAGCACCAGCAGCAACGCCGCCAGCGCCAGCGTGGCGCTGAATCCCAGATGCTTGAAGCCCAGCGCGCCAACGACGCCGCCGAAGAAGAACAGCGCCACCAGCATGGCCAGCATGCGCAGCCGGGACCGGTTGGCCAGCACCGGCGGCCTGGCCTCGTCGGATTTGGCGAGGTTCCAGTAGAACAGCTTGCCGAGTTCGATGCCGATATCGGTCACCATCCCGGTGATATGGGTAGTGCGGATCTCGGCGTGGGAAATCTTGGTGATCATGGCGTTTTGCAGGCCCATGATGAAGCACAGCACCATCACCGTGGCGGGTATGAACAGCCATTGGTGATTGCCAAGGTTGCCGCCGAGCAAGCCAAAGCACAGCAACAAGAAGGCCTCCAGCATCAGGGGCAGGGCATATTCGCTGTTCAGGTGCTCGCGCCGTGCCCAGTTGATGAGCACGGCGGAAGTGGCCGCGCCAGCCAGGAAGGACAGCAGCGCGCCAAGTCCCTCCAGGATCAGCCCGACCTGCCCCAGCGCCAGGTGGTCCRCCATGGCCGAGACGATGCCCGTCATGTGAGAGGTGTACTGCTGCACGGCAAGGAAGCCCCCGGCGTTGGTGGCGCCGGCCACAAAGCTCAGATAGCCGGCAAGCTGCCGGTTGGCGCGCGGGCTGCGTACCCGTCCGGTGAGGTTGCGCAGGTAGGTGATGGGCATGGTCGCTGACTGCCGGGCCGGCCGCTTAATCGGTCAGCAAGGCGCAGATGACGCGCAGCGCCACCGACTCGTCCGCGCCGCTGGCCTGGATGCGCAAGCGCAGGCCGGCGCGCGCCGACAAGCGCATGACTTCGGACACATTCTTGGCGTCCGCCGTGCAGTCGTTGCTGCTCAGCTGGATGTTGCACTCGAACTGGCTGGCCGTGGTGGTCAGCCGTGTGGCCCTGCGGCCCTGCAGGCCGTGAGGGCTGGACATCTCAATCGTTGCTTCTACCACATCACCCTCGGTAAAACCGCTATGCAGCGTGGACACCGGGCAAGCCGGAAGGCGGGCAACAGGCACGGCATCGCCTGCCGCCAAGTATTGAATGGTAATCCAATTACCTTGCCCGGCACATGGATGCCTCATGCCGCCCACTGCTTGCCGCCCACTATCTCCCGCCTCGCTGGCAGAATATGGCTTCGCCCGGCCAGGCCCGATGCCTGTGCCGTTTGTCTTGCCGCCATGTCCTTTCCGGAGCCATCGCCCCACCATGCAAGCACGCCCCCAATCTGTTGCCATCCCGTTCCGTCCGCTTTCCCTGGCGCTCGCCCTGGCAGGCACCCACGCCGTTGCGCAGACCATCCCCGTGCCAGCGGTCTCGCCTGCGGTGGAGCGCACCTACGCCACGCTCGAAGCCGCCCCGCTGGTCAAGAAGGTGCTGGCCGACGTGAAGGCAGATGACGCGCGCTCGCTGGGCGATCTCAAGGCGCTGACCGAGATCCCCGCGCCGCCGTTCAAGGAGAAGGCACGGGCCGAGCATTTCCTCTCCCGGCTCAAGGCGCTTGGCCTTGCCGATGCGCATATCGATGCCGAGGGCAATGCCATCGGCATCCGCAAGGGCAGCGGGAACGGCCCCAAGCTGCTGATCTCGGCGCATCTGGACACGGTCTTTCCCGAAGGCACCGATGTCACGGTCAAGCCGCGCGATGGCCGTCTCTATGCGCCAGGCATCTCGGATGACACGCGCGGGCTGACGGTCCTGTTGTCATGGCTCAAGGTGCTCAACGACAACCAGGTGCGCACCGTGGGCGACCTGGTGTTCGTTGGCAACGTGGGCGAGGAAGAACTGGGCAACCTGCGCGGCATGAAGGCCGTGTTCCGCGACCACCCGGATATCGACGGCATGGTCGGGCTGGAGCCGGGCGTGGGCGACCGGGTGCTGTCGCTCGGCACCGGCAGCCATCGTTACGAGGTGACGTTCCGTGGCCCGGGGGGCCACAGCTTCGGCGCCTTCGGCCTGCCCAGCGCCATCCACGCGATGGGACGGGCCATTGCCAAGGTGAGCGACGTGCGCCCGCCGGAGGATCCCAAGACCACGTTCACGGTGGGCACGGTGGGTGGCGGCACGTCGGTSAACGCGATTGCGGGCGATGCGCGCATGGCGGTGGATATCCGCTCCAACGCTACGCCGTCGCTGCTGGAAACCGAGAAGCAGATCATGGCTGCCATCGAGGCCGGGGTTGCGGAGGAAAACCGCCGCTGGCATCCGGCCGACGCCGCCAGCCAGATCACTTACCAGGTCAAGCAGATCGGCGACCGTCCGGCGGGCCGCACGCCACCTGACGCCACGATCGTGCAGGCGGCGGTGCGCGCCATCAAGGGTTACGGCAAGGGCACGCCCAGCCTGCGCGGCGGCAGCACCGACGCCAACGTGCCGATGTCGCTCGGCATTCCCGCCATCATCATCGGCAGCGGCGGCAAGACCGGCGGCTTCCATGCCCGCGATGAGTGGTACGACCCGACCAACGCCTGGGAAGGCGCCCAGGTCGGGCTAACCACCGTGCTCGGGCTGGTGGGCGTGCAGGGCGTGAGCCAGCCGTTGCTGGAAAAGCGCGCCGCCAAGTAGCCAGCGGGCGGTGCCGGCCAAGTTGCCACCGCCTCTTCTTTCAACGCCGCGAATGCAGCTCTCCATGTTCCGCCGGCTGCCGCTCAACCGCCCGCGGCGCGGCGATCCATTTCGCCACCGCCAGGGCATCCAGCGGGCGCGAGAACAGGTAGCCTTGCCCCATATGGCATCCCTGCGATAGCAGGAAGCGCCGCTGGGCTTCGTTTTCCACGCCTTCGGCGATCACCGCGAGCTTCAGGCTGTCGCCGATGCGGATGACGGCGCTGGCCAGCTCGCGGGCGGCGGCATCGCTTTCCAGATCGATCACAAAGCTCTTGTCCAGCTTGAGCTGATGCACGGGCAACTGCCTGAGGTAGCCCAGGCTGGAATATCCGGTGCCGAAGTCGTCCATGGACAAGCGCACGCCCTGCGCGTGGATGGCGGCAACGGTGGCGGCGAGTCCCGCGTCATCTTCCATCAGCAGCCCTTCGGTCATTTCCAGCACCAGCGCCTGGGCGGGCAGCCCATGGCGGGCCAGGGTCTCGGCCACTTGCGCCGGCAGCCCCGGGTCGCGGAAGCTGGCGGGAGAAATATTGACGGAGATCGTGGGTACGGAAAGCCCTTCCTCGCGCCAGGCGGCTAGCTGTGCGCACGATTGCTCCAGCACCCAGCGATCTAGCGTGCCGATCAGGCCGCTGTCTTCGGCCAGTGGCACGAAGCGGTCCGGCGACACCATCCCAAAGTGCGGGTGGTGCCAGCGCACCAGCACCTCCAGGCCGTAGAGGCGCCCATCGCGCAGGAACACCTGGGGCTGGAAGTTGAGATGAAGCTCCTCGGCCAGCAGGGCGTCGCGCAGCGCGGACTCCAGCGCCAGGCGCTCCTGGGCGGCCCAGTTCATCTCGATGCTGAAGAAGCGGAACAGGTTGCGCCCCGCGGCCTTGGCGTCGTACATGGCCATCTCGGCGCAGTGCAGCAGGTAGTCCAGCGCATCGCCGTCGGCCGGGAACATGCTGATGCCGATGCTGGCCGAGGGCGCAATGCTGGCGTGGTCGATGCGCAGCGGCTGGCGCAGCGCGGCCAGGATGCGCTTGCCCGCCGCAATGGTCTGGGTGCGGTCGCTGTCGGGCAGCACCAGCGCGAATTCGTCGCCCGACAGCCGCGCCACCAGCGCGGTATCCCCGGCGTGCGCGCTAAGGCGTTGCGCAACCTCGCGCAGCAGCTTGTCGCCGCCGACGTGGCCGAGCGAGTCGTTGATATGCTTGAAGCGGTCCAGGTCGACGAACAGCACGCTGAGCGTGGTGCCGGCCGAGCGCGCCGCGAGCAGCAGGGTGCCGGCCTGCATCTGCAGCAGGCTGCGGTTGGGCAAGCCGGTCAGTGAATCGTAGTGGTCGAGCTGCAGGATCCGCTCGGCGGCTTCTTCGCGCTCGAACGCGAGCTTGCACAGCGAGGCGCATACCTCGGCCAGTTGCTGGTGGAAGGCGTCGGGCTGGCGGACGGTGCGGCAGTAGAAGGCCAGCGTGGCAAGCACGCGGCCATCGCTTGCCTTGATCGGATAGGACCAGCATGCCGCCAGGCCGAGGGGTAGGGCAAGATCGCGAAAATCCGCCCATAGCGGATCGTTGGCGATATCGCTGACCATCACCGGCTCGCCCAGCCAGGCGGCTGTGCCGCAGGAGCCCACGGATGGCCCGATGGTCAGGCTGTCCAGCGCCGCCGAATAGTCCGGCGGCAGGCCGGGCGCGGCCAGCGGGTGCAGGCGCCCATCGGCGTCCACCCGCAGCACGGACGCGATCACGGAGGGTGCCACGCGTTGTACTTCTTCGCAGATCAACTCCATCACGGCCGGCAGCGGCTGCTCCATCACCATGGCTTGCAGGACCTTTCGCTGCAGCATCTCGTAGGTCCGCTGCTGGGTGATGTCGGAGAGGATGACGATGGCGTGATGCCGGTCGCCGGTCGCACTGACCAGGTGGCGCACGGTGGCGCTGACCCAGAGTGCGCTGCCGTCGCGCGCATACACCAGGGCCTCGTGGCGCTCGCCGCCCGGGGATGAGCGCTGGGCATGCAAGCGCTGCATCACGCCGGGATCGGTGAACTCGCCGGCCAGTATCTCGCGCGGGGTCTTGCCCCTCAGCTCGCAGGGCTTGTAGCCCAGCATGCGCGTGAGCCCGGCGTTGGCATACACGATGTGCCAGTCGGCATCGACCACCAGCACGGCACTGTCGATCTCGTCGGCGATGACGGATAGCAACGGGTGATCGTCGCGGCTGGCATCCCGGTGGCTGGCCACCTTCACCAGCAGCGTGCGCAGTGTAACGTCTCCCAGGCGGGTGCTGGATTCCGCGACATGGCCAAAGCGAAGTTCGCCATCCGGCCTCAGGATCTGGACGGCTGGCAAGGGCTGGGCACGCTGCGCGTCGGCATCCGGCAGCTTTTGCACCAGCGCCTCCACGTTCATGCCGAAGACTTGCGTACGGGATGCGCCATAGAGTGCCTCCGCAGCAGCGTTCAAGAAGATCACCTTGTTGTCCGTGTTCAGGATGAAGACGGCATCGGTGGCTTGCTCGAGCGAATTGCGGAACAACTGATGGGGGTCGGCTATGCTGAGCGCTTTGTCTCTATCTGGCATGAGTGAGGTAAACGTCGCTAACGACCGAGGATGCCTGCCTTGCCCGGTGGGGCTCGCGGGACATTGACTCGGCTCTGAAGCAGCTATCGGCATCCTGTGCCGGATCCTGAAGTACTTTTTTTTGCGCCAGGCGTTCCTCGGCGCAGGCCTCGCGCTCCGATGGCTTGGCATAATTGCGCCCTGTCTTGACGGGGCGATGCGCGCGCCGTCCCCTTGTGCATCGATCGAACCGGGATTCTTCATGATCATCTGCGCCGGCGTTGGCCCCGGGCACCTTGACTTCCTGACCCACGGCGTGGCGGAACTGATCCGTGGCGCCGACATCGTGGCCGGCTTCGACACCGTCATCGACGTCATCCGCCCGCTGGTGCCGCCGGCGGCCCAGGTGGTCACCATGGGATACCAGGACCAGGTGGAGCGGCTTGCCTGGGTTGCCGCCGAGCACCATGGCGGCCGGCGCTGCGTGGTGCTGTTCATGGGCGACATGCATTTCAGCGGTTTCCAGTACCTGGAGCGGGTCGAGCGGGCATGCGGCCATCCGGTGGATACCGTGCCCGGCATCTCTTCGGCCCAGGTGCTGGCTGCGCGCGGCAAGGTTTGCTTTGACGAGACCACCTTCCTGACTTTTCACCGGCGCGGAGACCTGGAGCCGTTCAAGCGCCATCTGGTGCACGTGCTGGCGGACCAGCGCAACGCCATCGTGATTCCGCGCCCGTGGGATTTCATGCCCAGCGATATCGCCGCCTGGCTGGTGGCACAGGGCGTGCCGCCCGAGCATCCGGTCGAGGTCTGGGAGAATCTGACGCTGGCCGATGCGGACTGGCGTGGCACGCTGGCCAGTTGCACACTGGCGTTCACCGATATGAGCATCATGCTGATCCGTGCGCTGGCGCCAATGGCCAGCCAGATCGAGCCGCCGCCGCTTGCGTAGCCCCGCGCGCCGGCCGCGCCCGGTGGGGCCTCGGCGTTGATCTGCCGCAAGTCGCCCGCATTGCCCGCTTGCGCTGCCCCGCGCACGGAGTAGAGTCCATTTTCGGATAGTCGGAAAAACGTCTGCAACCGTGTGCAGGGGTCTCCGGATCGGAGGGAAAACATCATGGATTTCAAGACCGTGCTGGTCGAACTCGGCGCCGACCCCGGCTGTGCGGATCGCGTCAACCTGGCGGCGGAACTGGCGCAGCGCTCGGCCGGCCATGTGATCGGGGTAACCGCCACCGGCATGCGGCTGGAGCCGTTCCGGGGCGCGGGCGACGAGGCGGGATACTACGCGGAACTAGCCCGGCGCCAGTTGCTGGCGCAGGGCGCCGAAGCCAGCGCCGCATTTCATCGGGCCATGAGCGAAGCGGCGCCCGGCGTGGGTTTCACCCACAGGGTCATCGAGGACGATGTGGGCTGGGCGCTGGTCCAGCAAGGGCGGGTGGCGGACGTGGTAGTCCTGGCCCGCTTGCCCGGGCCGGAGTCCATTCCCGTGCTGGTGGCACAGACCCCGGAATATGTGTTGCTCAACACCGGCCGCCCGGTGCTGCTGGTGCCGCCGGGCGTGCGGCATCTGCCCTGCGAGCATGTCGCCATCGCATGGGATGGTGGGCGCGAAGCCGCCCGGGCCGTGGCCGATGCGATGCCCCTGCTGCGCCTGGCCAAGCGTGTCACCGTGGTGTCGGCGTCCAGCACGCATGACGGCTCGGCGACCCACGGCATGCCCGATGTGCCCGGTGCGCACGCCGGCCTGCGCGATCACCTGGCGCGCCAGGGCATCACCAGCGTCATGCACGCCGTGCAAGGCAGCCATGGGATCGGCCAGTTGCTGCTGGAGGCGGTGGGGCACTTGCAGGCCGACTTGCTGGTGGCAGGTGGCTATGGGCACGCCCGGTTGCGTGAACTGGTCACTGGCGGCACCACCCGCACCCTGATGCGCCACGCCGGCATTCCGGTGTTGATGTCGCATTGAAGGTCGGTCTCGGCTGGCATCAATATACTTTTTGATATAATATTCAGCCGTATATTGATTAGCAGGCCGGGGTCTCGCCCGGCCCTTGCCGAACCCATGCAAGCGGCTTCTCCCTCGCTGAGCCTGGACACGATGCGCGCCGCCGCGGGCGACGCCACCGCCATGCTGCGCGCCCTCGCCAATGAAGACAGGCTGCTGCTGCTTTGCCAGCTCAGCCAGGGCGAGATGTCGGTGGGCGAACTCGAAGCGCTGCTCGGCATCCACCAACCCACCTTGTCGCAACAACTCGGTGTGCTGCGCGCGGAAGGGCTGGTCAACACGCGGCGCGATGGCAAGCGGATTTTTTACGCGGTGGCCGATGCGCGGGTGCTGGCCGTGCTCGAAACGCTCTACGCCTTGTATTGCCCCGCTGAATGAAGGAGCCACTGGCCATGATCATTGACTGGACACACTTCACGCCCTGGTCCGCGCTGGGCGGGGGCCTGCTGATTGGCTTGGCCGCCGCCGCGCTCGTGCTGCTCAACGGGCGCATCGCGGGCATCAGCGGCATCGTTGGTGGCTTGCTGCGGCCAGCGCGCGCGGAAGCGGGCTGGCGTATCGCCTTTGTGCTTGGCCTGCTGGCGGCGCCGCTGCTGTGGCGCCTGTTCGGCGCGCTGCCGCAGATCCGCGTCCATGCCGGCGCCGGCCTGCTGGTCGTGGCCGGCTTGCTGGTGGGATTGGGTACCCGCTACGGCGCCGGCTGCACCAGCGGGCATGGCGTCTGCGGGCTGTCGCGGCTCTCGCCACGCTCGCTGGCGGCCACCGCGGCCTTCATGGCGGCCGGTTTTGCGACGGTCTTTGTCGCACGGCACCTGCTCGGCGCATGAGGAGCGATATGAACCGCCTTTTTTCCTTGCTGATCTCGCTGGCCTCTGGCCTGGTGTTCGGCCTCGGGCTGATCCTGGCCGGCATGGCCAATCCGGACAAGGTGCTCGGATTCCTCGACCTTGCCGGGCGCTGGGATCCCTCGCTGGCGCTGGTGATGGGCGGTGCGATCGCGGTGGGCGTGGTGGCGTTCGGCATCGCCCGGCGGCGTGCCGTCTCGCTGCTGGGCTTGCCCATGCAACTGCCGGCGTCGCGCCGGATTGACCGGCGCTTGCTTGGTGGTAGCCTGTTGTTCGGCGTGGGCTGGGGGCTGGCGGGGATCTGCCCGGGGCCCGCGCTGGTACTGCTGGGCGCGGGCGCATGGCAAGACGCGGTCTTTGTGCTGGCCATGCTGGCCGGCATGGCGCTGTTCGAGTGGCTAGAATGGCTGGGGCGCGGCCGCGCTTTAGCCGGCAAGGCATTAACTGGACGTTAGCCGGACATTAGCCGGACGCTATTTGGACATGAACCGGACGTTAACCGGACAACAGGAGTCATCCATCGATGCGAACTGATGAGGTCATCGACGAGGCCGAGGTAGAAACGCCTGCCAGGGCTCAGGCGGCGCGGCGCAGCACCTGGGTGAGCGTGGCCGTGAATATCCTGCTGACCTGCATGCAGCTGGTGGCGGGCGTGGTGGCCGGCTCGCAGGCGTTGATCGCGGATGCCATTCACTCACTCTCCGACCTGGTCTCGGACTTTGTGGTGCTGTTTGCCAGCCACCATAGCCGCAAGGGCGCGGATGCCGACCACCAATACGGCCACCAGCGTTTCGAGACCGCCGCCTCGCTGGCAATCGGCTTGCTGCTGCTCGCGGTCGGCGTTGGCATGCTGTGGTCGGCCGTGCAAAAGCTGGAGCATCCCGAGTTGATCCAGCCGGTCAAGGGTGTTGCGCTGTGGGTGGCATTGGGCGCGCTGGCGGCAAAGGAATCGTTGTTCCGCTACATGCTCGCCGTGGCCGAGCGCGTGCGCTCCAGCATGCTGGTTGCCAACGCATGGCATGCGCGCTCGGATGCGGCATCGTCGCTGGTGGTCGCCGTGGGCATCGGCGGCAACCTGCTCGGCTACCACATGCTCGACCCAGTGGCCGCCCTGGTGGTCGGGCTGATGGTGACCCGGATGGGCTGGAAATTCTCCTGGGATGCTCTGCATGACCTGATGGACCGTGCCGTGGACGCGCAGAGCATCGAGGCGATTCGTCAGGCCATGCTGGCCACGCCAGGCGTGCTGGGCCTGCATGACCTGAAGACCCGCAAGATGGGCGACGCGATCCTGGTCGACGTGCATCTGGAGATCGATGGCGCAATGACGGTCGAGGCAGGGCACCGTATTGCGGTGGAGGCGCGCCTCGCCGCCATGCAGATTCAGGACGTGCTGAATGTGATGACCCATGTCGACCCGGTGCGCGTGCCGCAGCGCCAGGCGGAGGACCCGGCGCGCGCAGGCGCGGCATGATGGACTGACCAAAGCGTGGGCCGGGCGTGGGCAAACGTCGTTTGCCGATGCCCGGTATGATTGCCATCCTGGCTTGAAATGGCTCTCCCGGTGGCAAAAAGCGGTCCGCCCGCTTCGCCGCGCAGACACGCAGACACGCAGCCCCCCGCACCCGCCGCTCCATGGACCAAACGCGAACCCAGTCATCGTCGATGAGATTCCTGCCGTATCTCGTCGCCGCTACCTTCTTCATGGAGTACCTCGATACCACCGTGCTCGCCACTGCGCTGCCGCAGATGGCGCAGTCGTTCGGGGTCGGGCCGAATGACCTGAGCCTGGGCATGACGGCCTATATGCTGGCGCTGGCGGTGTTTATCCCGATCAGCGGATGGATCGCTGATCGCTTCGGGTCAAGGACGGTGTTCGGCGGGGCGATCGTTGTTTTCACGGTGGCCTCGGTGCTGTGCGGCGCATCGAACGGGTTGTTCGCGTTCACCGCGGCGCGCGTGCTGCAGGGCATTGGCGGCGCGATGATGGTGCCGGTCGGGCGGCTGATCGTGGTGCGTAACACGGATAAGCGCCAGTTGATCAAGGCCATTTCCACCATCACCTGGCCGGCCATCGTGGCGCCTGTGGTGGGACCGCCCATCGGCGGGTTCATCACCACCTACGCCTCCTGGCGCTGGATCTTCCTGCTCAACGTGCCATTCGGCATTGCGGCGCTGATCGCCACCTTCATGATGATCCGCAACGAACGCGCGAACGAGCCCAAGCCGCTGGATATCGTTGGCTTTTTGCTCAGCGGCGCCACGCTCACCTTCGTGCTGTATGGCACGGAGCTGGCCAGCCAGCAAGGCTCCAGCCTGGCAACGGCGGGCGCGTTCGTGGCCGCCGGCCTCGCCCTGGGCGTGCTGGCCGTGCGCCATGCAGCGGGGCGCGAGCACCCGCTGCTCGATTTCACGACGCTGCGCGTGCCGACGTTCTCGGTCACCGTGATCACCGGGTCCGTCACCCGCATCGGCATCGGGGCGGTGCCGTACCTGATGCCGCTGCTGTTCCAGGTGGGCTTCGGGCTGTCCGCGTTCCGCTCCGGGCTGTTGCTGCTCGCCAGCGCGCTCGGCAACCTCGGCATGAAGGCCTTGACCACGCGCGTGCTGCAGTACTACGGCTTTCGCGCCACCGCGATCGTCGACGTGGCTTTTGCCAGCGTGTTCATCGTCGCGTGCGGGTTGCTCACGCCCGAGACGCCGCTCGCCATCGTGCTGTTCGTGGTGTTTATCTACGGCGTGACGCGCTCGATGCAGTTCTCCACGCTCGCCACGCTGGCCTACGCCGATATCCCGCAAAACCAGATGAGCAGCGCCAATACGCTATGGAATGCTGCCCAGCAGATGTCGATCGGCCTTGGCATTGCGTTTGGCTCGCTGTCGCTGAGGATTGCCGCATCGCTGCGCGGCGAGGCCAGCGACGTGCCGCACTTTACGCTCGGTGATTTTCGCTGGGCGTTTCTCTTCGCGGGCGCGCTCACGCTGGTGTCGTTGATCGGGTATGTCCGGCTCGCGCCGGATGCGGGGCGGCATCTGTCGAGCCGGCGGGCGGCTGGATGACAGGGTCCTCCCGATATGGCGAGGGACGGGCGAGCGTGAGCCGGGCGAACACGCCGCAATGCTCGCCCGCTGCGGGCTACACAAACTGAACGGAACTCGGCAGGGGCCTGACCGGTCACACCATCCGTATCCACCGGAGTCAACGCAACATGATCCTGTAAGCCCACTTCAAACCTGTTCGCGCTTGCTGAACCCTTGTTGTGCCCTCCTTGAGCACTTGGGTTCCAGGCGCGCTACCTGTCTTGTCTGGAGCTTGCATGGCTGACTTCACATCGATTCCGTTCGCGGTTTTCTCCGCGCCGCCGTCCTGCGGCAATTCTGGTGCTACCCCCATAGCTACCCCCATAGATTCCCACTCAGGTTCGCAGCCGGCGTTCTGGATTTCCCTGCGCCACGTCACCGTGGCGCTGCCCGATGGGCGGGTGCTGCTGGACGACCTGAGCGACACCTTCCCGCCCCGGCGCATCGGCCTGGTTGGCCGCAACGGCACCGGCAAGAGCGTGCTGGCAAAGGTGCTGGCGGGCCTGGTCACGCCGGATGCCGGGCGCATCGTCAGGCATGCCACCGTTGCCTATGTGCCGCAAGACGGCAGGCTGGCGCCAGGCGCGACGCTGGCGGATGTCGCCGGCCTGACGCCGGCTTTCGATGCGCTCGCCCGTGTGGAGCGGGGCGAGCCGGAGGGCGCGGACTTCGACCTGCTGGAAGGGCGGCTGGCCTGCGAGGCGGCTGGCCTGGGACATCTGGAGCCGGAGCGGCTGGCCGCCAGCCTCAGCGGTGGCGAACTCACGCGCGTGGCGCTGGTGGGGGCCTTTCTTTCCAGGGCAGATGGACTGGTGCTCGACGAGCCCAGCAATCACCTGGACCTCGTCGCCCGGCAATGGCTGCGCGCTCAGTTGCGGCAATGGCGCGGCGGCGTGGTGGTGGTCAGCCACGACCGCGAATTGCTGGAAGACATGGACCATATCGCCGCGCTGACGCCGGATGGCTTGCGCCACTACGGCGGCAACTACACGCTGTATGCGGCGCAGCGCGATGCCGAAGCCGTCGCCGCGCAGGCCGCGCTGGATCACGCGCGGACCAGCCGCAACTCGGCCTTGCGCGACTTGCGGCGCCAGCACGATGCCCATCAGCGCCGTGCCGCGCGCAACGACCGCGCGGGCACGATGGCCAACCTGCCCGGCATCTACCTCAGCCGGCTGAAGGACGGTGCGCAGGCGTATTCCGGCCGCGAGCAGCGGCGCCAGCAGGAAACCCGCGCAACGCTGGACGATGCCGTGCGGCAAGCCGCGCAGCGCATCGAGGCTGGCCCGCCGGTGGCGCTGATGCTGCCCGGTGCGGTGGTCGCCGCGGGCAAGCGCGTGGTGCACGCGCAAGATGCGATCCTGCCGTTTGCGGCCGGCGCAAAGCCGCTCAGCCTGACGCTGGCGGGGCCGGTGCGCATTGCCGTGACCGGGCCGAACGGCTGCGGTAAAACCACGTTGCTCAAGCTGCTGGCCGGCGTCGAGAACCCGGCGTCCGGGACCTGCTCGGCAGGTGTTCCCAATGCCTGGCTCGATCAGCAGGCGGCGACCCTGCTGCCGCCGGCAATGTCCGTGCTGGAGCGGCTGCGCGAATTGGACAGCCCCTTGCCGGAGGGCGTGCTGCGCAGTCATTTGTCGTTGCTCGGGCTGGGTGCGGCGCTGGTGCGGCAGCCTTCCGGCGAATTGAGCGGGGGCGAGCGCCTGAAGGCGGCGCTTGCCTGCGCTTTATGGGCCGCGGAGCCTGCCCAAATGCTCTTGCTCGATGAGCCTACCAATCACCTCGACCTGGATTCGGTGCGCGCGCTGGAGCAGGCCTTGAGCGCCTATCCCGGCGCCATCCTGGTGGCGTCGCACGACCGGCGCTTCCTCGACGCGCTGGGGTTGACCCACATGCTGGCGTGGCAAGGCGGGGACTGGGAACTGGCGGCTTGCAGGTAAGCCGCGCGGGCTGGTGTCACCCGTGCGTGTCGTCGGGGATTTCATCGACCGAGCGCACCGCCGCGCGCCGCAGGGCATCCAGCGCGGCACTGACCGCGATACGGCCAAAGCCGTCGTCGCGCCAGTACATGGATACCGAGCCAAAGCCCGCCAGCCGCAGCGGCAGGATGCGCAGGGCGCCGAGATGCTCCAGGCGCCGTGCGGTCCGGTGCGAGGCCACGCCGATCATATTGCTGTGGTTGAGCAAGGTCAGGTTGAGGATGACCGAGTTCGACTCCACGCAATCGGCCGGCATGCCCTGGCCAGCCGCGTTCAGCGCCGACTCCAGCGTGTTGCGGATGGGCGTGCCGCGTGGCCACACGATCCACCGGTATGCCTGCAGGTCGCTCCAGCCCGGTTCGGCCAGCTCAAACAGCGGATGCCGCGGGCGCGTGACGAAATGGATCGGCTCCATGTAGAGCGCCTCGGCGCGCATTTGCCCGTCCTGCAGTTCCGGCGCGGAGCGGCCCACCACGATATCGACCTCGCCCCGGGCCAGTTGCGCCATCAACAGGTTCATGGTGCTTTCCACCAGCCGGACATGGGCTTTCGGCAGACGCTGCAACAGCGAGGTGACGGCTAGCGGCACGGTATCGGCAGCCGACGCGCCGGAGGCGCCGATCACCACCAGGCCGCTGCCGCCTTCGCGCATGGCCTGCATGTCGTCGCGGGCGGTATCCAGGTGCGCCTCGATGCGCCTGGCATGGGCAATCATCGATTCGCCATAGGGCGTGGGGCGCAGGCCGCGCGCGTGGCGCTCGAACAGCGGCAGCCCGATGTCGTCTTCGAGTTCCTTGAGCCATTTCGACAAGGCGGGCTGCGTGGTGCTGAGAGCGGCGGCTGTCTGGCTCATGTTTCCGGTCTGCGCCAGGCTAAGCAGCATCTGCAGGTTGCGCAGCCGAAGCCGCTGGGTCCAATCCATCAGGGTATTCCCTTTGAGGTATATCCATATTCATATGGATAAGAGGAATCTGTCATTTTACAAGGTATATCTCCGGGCGTATAAATCTTCCATCGCACCCCGCAGCCCATAGCGGCTGCCCAGCGCCCCGACCGGGCGATGAATCGGAGACAAGGCCATGCCAGACGCAAAGAAGAGCACCGACCGTTCAGCTTATTACAGCCGCATCGGCCGCAACCAGATGGCGCCCCTGTGGGAATCGCTGCACGCGCTGGTCCCGCGCGAGCCTCGTCCGCAAGCGCAGCCGGCGATCTGGAAATACGCCGAGATCCGCCCGCTGGTGATGCAGGCGGGCGAGGTCATCAGCGCGGAAGAAGCCGTGCGCCGCGTGCTGGTGCTGGAGAATCCTGGCCTGCCCGGCAAGTCCAGCATCACCTCCACGCTGTACGCCGGCTTGCAGCTGATCCTGCCCGGCGAGATTGCCCCCAGCCATCGCCATACCCAGTCCGCGCTGCGCTTTATCGTGGAGGGCCGCGGCGCCTGGACCGCCGTCAACGGCGAGCGCACCACCATGCATCCGGGCGATTTCATCATCACGCCATCGTGGACCTGGCATGACCACGGCAACCCGTCCGTGGCGCAGGGCGGCGAGCCGGTGGTCTGGCTCGACGGGCTGGATATCCCGCTGCTGCAGCACCTGGACGCCGGTTTTGCGGAAAACTACCCCGAAGCCTCGCAGCCGGTGCTGCGTCCCGAAGGCGACAGTTTTGCCCGCTTCGGCCACAACATGCTGCCGGTGCGCCACCGCGTCACCGATCCCACCTCGCCCATCTTCAGCTATCCCTATGCCCGCAGCCGCGAGGCGCTGGACCAGCTCTACCGCAACGGCGAGCTCGATGCCTGGGATGGCGTGAAGCTGCGCTATGTGAACCCGGCCACCGGCGGCTGGCCGATGCCGACCATGGCTACCTTCATGCAATACCTCCCTGCCGGTTTCCAGGGCAAAACGTATCGCAGTACCGACGCCACCATCTATTCCGTGGTGGAAGGGCGCGGCACCGTGCGCATCGGCGAGGCGCAGTTCCAGTTCGAGCCGCGCGACACCTTCGTGGCGCCGTCCTGGCAGCCGGTGCAACTGGCTTCGGTCGAGGACACGGTGCTGTTCAGCTATTCCGACCGCCCGGTGCTGTCCGCGCTCAACCTGCTGCGCGAGGAGCGCACCTGATCCGGCGCAGTCCCATTTCTTTGTCTTTTTCCCGTTTCCTTGCCTGAGGTCTTCCATGTCTTTCGTCATTACCCCTCCCGCTGCCGTGGCCGTGCCGGTCGTTGGCACCAGCGACCAGTTTCCCGTGCGCCGCGTCTACTGCGTGGGCCGCAACTACGCCGCGCATGCCCGCGAGATGGGCTTCGATCCGGACCGCGAGCCGCCGTTCTTCTTCTGCAAGCCGGCCGACGCCGTGATCCCGGTCGCCTATGGCGAAACCCTGACGCTGGCGTACCCGGCCCAGACCAGCAACTACCACTATGAATCCGAGCTGGTTGTCGCCATTGGCAAGGGCGGCTCCGATATTCCGCTGGAACAGGCGCTGGAGCACGTCTGGGGCTATGCCGTGGGCCTGGACATGACCCGCCGCGACCTGCAGATGAAGATGCGCGAGATGGGCCGCCCGTGGGAAATCGGCAAGGCCTTCGATGCCTCGGCGCCGATCGGCCCGATCCATCCGGCCAGCGATGTGGGGCATTTCGAGCAGGCCGCGATCTGGCTGACCGTCAACGGCGCCGACAAGCAGCGCAGCGACGTCACGCACCTGATCTGGTCGGTGGCCGAGACCGTGGCGGACCTCTCCAAGTACTTCCGCCTGGAACCGGGCGACCTGATCTACACCGGTACGCCGGAAGGCGTCGGGGCCGTCAAGCCGGGTGACCTGATGGTTGCCGGCGTGGAGCGCCTCGGCGAGCTGTCGGTGCGGGTGGCCTGACGGCGTCGAGATTCCGGGATTTCGAGATTTCGAGAAAAAGGGCTTCACCGTGCAGATCTATAGTTTCTTCAACAGCTCCACGTCGTACCGCGTGCGCATCGCGCTGGCGCTCAAGGGCCTGCCGTACGACTACCAGCCGGTCAACATCCGCGTGGGCGAGCATCGCGTCGCGGACTATGTGACGGCCATCAACCCCTCGGCGGTGGTGCCGGCGCTGGTGGACGGCGACTTCCACCTGGGCCAGTCGATGGCGATCATCGACTACCTCGACGCCCGCCATCCCGAGCCGCGGCTGATCCCGCAAGCGGCGGAGCTGCGCGCGCGGGTGCTGGAGCTGGCCAATGTGATTGCCTGCGATATCCATCCGGTCAACAACCTGCGCATCCTGCGCTACCTGCAGGACACGCTGGGCGTGACGCCGGAGCAAAAGGACGCCTGGTACCAGCATTGGGTGGACGAAGGACTGGGCGCGGTGGAGCGGCTGCTGGCGCAGCACGGGCGCGGCCCGTGGTGTTTCGGCGACCAGCCCACGCTGGCCGACTGCTGCCTGGTGCCGCAGATCGCCAATGCGCAGCGCATGGGCTGCCGTACCGAACATTTCGAGCGCGCCATGGCGGTCTACCGCCATGCCTGCGAGCACCCGGCCTTCCAGCAGGCAGAACCTCAGCGGCAGCCGGACTACACGGCGCGCTAACCAACGCGACAGGGCACCCCGAGGCCGGATGGCCACCGGGTGCGCACCCAAGGAGACGAACATGAACAACACGCGCAGCACGGACCGCAAGGTGATCGTGGTCGGCGGCGGCATCGGCGGCCTGGCCGCCGCACTGGCGCTCGCCCGGCAGGGCATCCGCGTTGAATTGCTGGAACAGGCGGCCCAGATCGGTGAAATCGGCGCCGGCATCCAGCTTGGTGCCAACGCCTTTGCCGCGCTGGATGCCTTGGGCGTGGGCGACGCCGCGCGCAAGCGCTCTGTTTTCACCGACTACCTGGTGATGATGGATGCGATCGACGCCACGGAAGTCGCCAAGGTGGATGTCGGCGAGCGCTATCGCCAGCGCTTCGGCAACCCCTATGCGGTGATCCATCGCGCTGACATCCACCTGTCCATCCTGGAAGCCGTGCGGGATCACCCGCTGATTCAGTTCCGCACCGCCACCACGGTGTGCGCGCTGGAGCAGGACGAGCGCGGCGTGACCGTGATCGACCAGCACGGCGAACGCCACCAGGGCGATGCCGTGATCGGCTGCGACGGCGTGAAATCCGCCGTGCGCCAGGCCTTGCTCGGCGACGAACCGCGTGTGACCGGCCACGTGGTGTACCGCGCCGTGGTGGATGTGGCCGACATGCCGGCCGACCTGCAGATCAATGCGCCGGTGGTGTGGGCCGGCCCCAACTGCCATCTGGTGCACTACCCGCTGCGTGGCGGCGAGCAGTACAACCTGGTGGTGACCTTCCATAGCCGCGAGAAAGAAGTCTGGGGCGTGCGCGATGGCAGCAAGGAAGAAGTGCTGTCGTACTTCGAGGGCATCCACGCCCGCCCGCACCAGATGCTGGACCGGCCCACCTCCTGGCGGCGCTGGGCCACCGCGGACCGCGACCCGGTGGAGCAATGGAGCTTTGGCCGCGCCACCATCCTGGGCGATGCCGCCCACCCCATGACGCAGTACCTCGCGCAGGGCGCCTGCCAGGCGCTGGAAGACGCCGTGACACTGGGTGCGGCCGTGGCCGAGACCGACGGCGATTTCGTGGCGGCCTTTGCCCTGTACGAGAAGGCGCGCATCCCGCGCACCGCGCGCGTGCTGTACTCCGCCCGCGAGATGGGCCGGCTGTATCACGCCAAGGGCGTGGAGCGGCTGGTGCGCAATTCGCTGTGGGTCGGACGCACGCAGGACCAGTTCTACGACGCGCTGCAATGGCTGCACGGCTGGCGCGCGGAAGACTGCCTGGGCGGGGCGCGGTAGGGGGAGCGCCGGCCCGAAGTGGTCCGAAGTGGCCCGAAGTGTCCAAAAGAAGCAAAGAGCAGCCAAAGAGCGGCCAAAGAGCGGCCAAAGAATGGCGAGCCGATCGCAAGTCGGCCGCTTCGAAACACAATGCAGGAGACCGCTGTGCCCACGCAACCATCCATCGGCATCACCGAGTTCATCGATCGCCAGCCGCTATCGGCCTTCCAGGTCACGATCGTCGCGCTTTGCTTCTTGATCGTCGCCATCGACGGGTTTGATACCGCCGCGATCGGCTTTATCGCACCCGCGATCCGCGCCGAATGGCAGCTCACGCCAGCGCACCTGGCGCCGTTATTTGGCGCCGGGCTCACCGGCCTGATGGCCGGCGCGTTCCTGTTCGGCCCGCTGGCCGACCGCTTTGGCCGCAAGAACGTGCTGCTCTTCTGCGTGCTGTTCTTTGGCATCGCGAGCCTGGCCTCCGCGTTCTCCGGTTCACTGTGGGGGTTGGTGGCGCTGCGTTTCCTGACCGGCCTGGGGCTGGGCGGCGCCATGCCCAATACCATCACGCTGACTTCCGAGTATTGCCCGGCCAAGCGCCGCTCCTTCCTGGTCACGACCATGTTCTGCGGCTTCACGATAGGCTCGGCCCTCGGCGGCCTGGCCTCGGCGAACCTGATCGAAGAGCACGGCTGGCGCGCCGTGCTGCTGCTGGGTGGCGTGCTGCCGTTGCTGCTGCTGCCGCTCCTGCTCTGGAAGCTGCCTGAGTCGGTCCGCTACCTGGTACTGAGCGGCAAGCACCCGGAAAAGGTGGCGGCCATCCTGGAGCGGATCGCGCCGCGCGAGCGTGTCGCACCTGGCAGCATCGTGGTGGCGGACAAGCGCGCGCCCGGCTCGCCGGTTGCGCACCTGTTCAAGCCCGAACTGGTGCGCGGGACCTTGCTGCTGTGGCTGACCTTCTTCATGAGCTTGCTGGTGATCTACCTGCTGTCCAGCTGGCTGCCCACGCTGCTGCGGGCGACCGGGATCTCGCTCAAGACGGCTGCCCTTGTCACCATGATGTTCCAGGTGGGCGGCACCCTTGGCGCCATCGTGCTGGGCTGGCTGATGGACCGGGCCAACCCGCACTATGTGCTGGCCGCAAGCTACGCGCTGGCGGGTGTGTTCATCACCGCCATCGGCAGCCTGACCACGGCGCCATGGCTGGCCGGGGCGGCGGTATTCGCCGCTGGCTTCTGCATCTCCGGCTCGCAAGTGGGCGCCAATGCCTTGTCGGCGGCTTACTATCCCACCGATTGCCGCGCCACCGGCGTGAGCTGGGCCAATGGCGTCGGGCGGATGGGCTCGGTGGTTGGCTCGGTCGGGGGCGGCACGATGTTGTCGATGGGCCTGACCATGCCGGCGCTGTTCCTGATGGTGGGGATACCGGCGGTGATCGCTGGCGCCACCATGCTCCGGTTCGGACGCCATCGCGCGGGCCAGGCACGGCGCATGGTGGTGGCGGCTTGAGGGCTTCCAGCGGGGAGGTGTGTTTCATCCTTGAGTATTCAAATGATAATCGTTATCATTTTATGTCTCGGGTTAGTGACACGATCTGAGTCAGCAAATGGGTTGCCGGACACGCCTTGTGTCCGGTTTTTTTTGTGCCACCGCCTTACGCATTCCTGCGTCTTAACGTGCCCTTGCGCACGCACGCCGTGCCCGCGGTGCGCCGCTTGCGGTAGCATCTGCCCAGCACCGGCAGCGTTGTCCTCGCCGCGCGGGCTTTTTCCTTTTCCTTCGATCCAGCGCCACCGATGCGGCTTGCCCGCATGGGGGAAGCCAATGACGGCAGTCGGCAGGCCACCGCAAGACGCTACCTCGCCGGCACACGCCGGGAGGCTCGGTGCCACTGCCGCCAGTGGCCGGCGCTGGGCATGGCTGCCAGAGCAGGGCGGCTGGAAATACTATGCGCTGCTCGGCGCCATCGGGGTCCTTGTCCTCGGCCCGCTGGGCGGGATTGCCGCGGCGTACATGAACTTCTCGCTCGGCTTCTTCGTAGGCGGGCAGGTGCTGGCGGGCATTCTCGGCTCCACGGTGACCTACGGCTATGGCGCGGACGGCCGCCATGGCGCGAACTATATCCAGACCATTGCCGCATCGGTCGCCGGCATGAGCGGCATGGCCGTGGTGATCCAGGCGATGACCTGGATGGGCCTGCCCGAGCCGCCGATCTGGCAGTTGATGCTGTACATGCTTTGCGTGGGCATGTTCGGTGTGGGCGTGGGCATGTTGTACATGCCAATCCTGGTCGACCGGCTGCAACTCACCTTTCCCTCCGGGCTGGCGGTGGCCAATATCCTGCGCGCCCTGACGGATCCGGTGCTGCTCAGGCAGTCGGTGTCGCGGCTGGCTGGCGGCACGGCGCTGGGCATCGTCAGCGGCATCGGTGCGGCCCGCGTGGAGCGGCTTGCCGCCATCGATTTGTCCGCGTCCACCTTTGGCGCGGGCATGATCGTCGGGGCCCGCATCGGCGTGGCGGCGCTGGTTGCCGGGCTGGCGGGCCAGGCGCTGATCCCCTTCTTTGTCTCGCTCGGCTGGCTGGCGCCGGGCGATCCCTTTCGCAAGATCACCTTCCTGATTGCGCTCGGCATGATCATGGGCGCCGCGCTGCTCGATATCTCGCTGATCCTGCTCAAGGTGTATCGGCATGGCCGGCAGTTGCCCGCCCGGATACGGCGCGAGCCCTCTGCGGCGGCAGGTGGCGGCAGCCTGTGGCGGATGGTGGCGTGGGTGATGTTCTGGGGGCTCGCGGTGGTGGCGGTGGGCGTGGGCCTGCTGCATCAGCCCGCGGGCTACATGGTGCTGGCGGTGCTGCTGGTGTTCGTGTTCGCCATGGTCAACGGCATCTCGGTGGGCATGGTCGACCAGAACCCGATTTCTTCCGCTTTCGTGCTGTCCGTGATCCTGATGGCCGCGCTGGGTTTGCGTGACCCGAATGTGGGGCTGATCGCGGCGACGGTGCTGCTGGTCTCGACCAGCGAGGCGTGCGACATGCAGCAAGACCGCTCCACCGGCTGGCGGCTCGGCACCAGCCGCACCGTGCAGTTTCGCTTCCAGGTGGCGGGCATCGTTGCCGGCGCGGTGCTGGCGGTGTTGTTCGCCAGGCTGTTCATGCGGGCTTATCCGGAGCTTGCGCTCGACCAGACTGTGCTCTCGGCCGGCGAGCAGCCCCAGCACTGGGCTTCGGCCATGACTTACAAGATCGTCGGCGCGTTGCGCGGCCTGACCAACGACTTGCCGCACCTGCGCACGGCGGTTGTGCTGGGCATCGTTCTTGGGTTGGCCACGGCGGTGCTGCGCCTTCTGGTCAAGTCGTGGCCGCGCTACCAGCGCTTTGCCCGGGCGGGAAGAGGTGGCAGCGTTGCCGATTTCCTGCTGGATGCGGTGGTGCTGCCGTCGCCCTATGCCTCGTCCTTTGGTGGATTCGTCAACCTGCCCACCTCGGCGTGGTTTGCGCTGGGCGGCGTCGTGGCCAGTGTGCTCAACCGCTTGCGCCAGCCCGGAGACGCGCCGGATGCGTTGCCCGAGGACATGAGCACGACATCGCTGGTGGGGGGCGGGCTGATCGCAGGGGATGCGCTGGCGGCGGTCGGGCTTGGCATCGCGGGGCTGCTGTTTACGGCTTTGCGCTAGCGCATGTGAGAAATCGATGACGAGCCTGCCATTTATGACATTTGGCGCGAAGCCCAGCCTCGTGTTCAATTCTATTGAGATGGATCTGAATTCTTTATCCGGGAAGGCGGGGCCACGCCGGAGGCGAGTGGTTCTGGCGCAAAATAGGCCGCGGCAGCTGGGGGGGGGGGGACCTGGCAGCGTGGGCACGCCCGGCCCCGTCGCCACCGCCCTTGTCGCGAGATCGGATGTGCCGGTGGTTGTCGTCAACCTGCCTGAGGCGCAGACGCCATCCCACGTACCCCAAGCATCTCCATGAACGCCACGGAGCTTCCCAGGACGCCGACACATTGAACGCCATCGAATACCCTTTTAACCTCATTGATGCCCCCGTCGCCGGCAGCACGCGGCGCGCTTGCGGAGCCCGCCGATGGTGATGGTCTGGTTGATCGCGCTTCCCTTGCTGGCAGCGTTGCTGTTGTTGCCGGTGCGGCGCCGCGTACGCTTTTTGGCCACGCCCTTCGTGGTGGGCACGCCGTTGCTTGGCCTTGGCTTGCTGCTCAGCGTGCGCAGCGCGGTGTTCGCGGGCCGCACCATTGCCTGGCGCCAGCCCTGGCTCGAGGACATCGGGCTAAGCCTCAGCCTGCGGCTGGACGGACTGGCCTACGTGTTTGCGCTGCTGGTGCTGGGCATCGGGTTGCTGGTCATCCTTTATGCGCGCTACTACCTGCCGCGCAGCGAATCCACCATACGTTTCTTCTCCCTGCTGCTGCTGTTCATGGCGGCGATGCTGGGCGTGGTGCTGTCCAGCAACCTGCTGCTGCTGGCGGTGTTCTGGGAGATGACCAGCATCGTGTCGTTCCTGCTGATCGGCTTCTGGTCCTATCGCTCCGATGCGCGCAAGGGCGCGCGCATGGCGTTGACGGTGACCGGCGGGGGCGGCCTGGCGTTGCTGGCCGGCGTGCTGTTGCTCGGGCATATCTGCGGCAGCATGGAGCTCTCCGTGGTGCTGGCCCAGGCCGGCACCGTGCAGCGCCACCCGCTGTATCCGGTGATGCTGAGCTTGATCTTGCTGGCAGCGTTTACCAAGTCCGCGCAATTTCCCTTCAGTTTCTGGCTGCCGCACGCGATGGCGGCGCCCACGCCGGTGTCCGCCTACCTGCATTCCGCCACGATGGTCAAGGCCGGCGTCTTCCTGCTGGCGCGGCTGTATCCGGTGCTGGACGGCACCAACTGGTGGTTCTACATGGTCAGCCTTACCGGCCTTGCCACGCTGGTGCTTGGCGCGGGCATGGCCTTGCTGCAACGGGACCTCAAAGGCCTGCTGGCGTATTCCACCATCAGCCATCTTGGCCTGATCACGCTGCTGTTCGGCCTGGACACGCAGCTGAGCACGGTGGCCGCGCTGTTCCACATCCTCAACCATGCGGTGTTCAAGGCGTCGCTGTTCATGGCGGCGGGCATCATCGACCATGAGACCGGCACGCGCGACCTGCAAAGGCTGCGGGGCCTGCGCCGCTATATGCCGCACACCGCGTTGCTGGCCATCGTGGCGTCGCTCTCGATGGCGGGCGTGCCACTGTTCAACGGCTTCCTGAGCAAGGAGATGTTCTTCGGCGAGACGCTCGCACAGGGCCTGCTGGGGGATTTCAACTGGATCATCCCGGCGGCGGCGACCCTTGCCGGGGCGTTGACGGTGGCGTACTCGCTGCGCTTTATCTACGGCGTGTTCTTTGGCGGCGAGCCGGACGACCTGCCGAACTATCCGCCGCATGAGCCGCCGCGCTCCATGAAGATTCCGGTGGAGGTGCTGGTTGCCATCTGCCTTGTGGTCGGGCTGTTCCCGGCGTATACGGTGGGGCCCTTGCTGGCGACGGCCGCCCTGGCCACGCTGGGCGGGCCGCTGCCGGAATACAGCCTCAGCCTGTGGCATGGCGTCAATCTGCCCCTGGTGATGAGCCTGGTCTCGATGGGCGGCGGCGGCGTGCTGTTCTTCTTGCGGCGCAACGCTTTTCATCGGACGCACGCGCGTTTTGCCCATCTGAACGCGCGCGATGCATTCGAGGCCGGCATCGACAGCCTGGCGCGGATGGCCGGGCGCATCACCGGCGCATTCGAGACCGGCTCGCTGCAAGGCTACCTGGCGTGGATGCTGGCCGCCATGCTGCTGATTCCCGCCGTCTTCCTGTCGGAGCTGGACACGCTGGCTGGCCCGGTGCCAGCGATCCCGCTCGACCTCATGACGGTGGCGGGGATGGGTTTGCTGGGGCTGTCGGCGATCGGCGTGGTGATTGCCCACCGGCAACGGCTGAACGCGCTTGTGCTGCTGAGCGCGTGCGGCTTGCTGGTGGCACTGCTGTTCACGCGCTTCTCGGCGCCGGACCTGGCGCTGACGCAGGTCTCGGTCGAGGTCGTCACGATCCTGCTGCTGGTGCTGGCCTTGTACTTCCTGCCCGTCGACCGGCCGGATTCGTCCTCGGTGGGCCGGCATGTGCGCGACGGCTGCCTGGCGCTGGGCGGCGGCACGTTGCTGGCCATCCTGGCCTACGCGGTGATGACCCGGCCTTACGACGCGATCTCCTCGTTCTTCCTGGCCAACAGCGTGGAAGGCGGCGGTGGCCATAATGCGGTCAACGTGATCCTGGTGGACTTCCGCGGCTTCGATACGATGGGCGAGATCTGCGTGCTGCTGGTCGCCGGCCTGGCGGTGCAGGCGCTGCTCAAGGGCATGCGCCTGACAGCGCCGCCAGCGGGGCCCAACGGGCTGCCATGGTCAAGCCAGAGCCATCCCTTGCTGCTCGCCATCCTGGCCCGGCTGATGTTGCCGCTGACCATGCTGGTCGCGGTCTTCGTGCTGCTGCGCGGGCACAACCTGCCGGGCGGCGGCTTTATCGCCGCGCTGATCACGGCGGTAGCCTTGCTGCTGCAGTACGTGGCCAGCGGCGTGCTGTGGACGCAGGCGCGCATCGCGCTGAACTATCGCGCGCTGGCCGGTGGCGGCATCCTGGTGGCGGGGCTGACCGGCCTGGGCAGCTGGGCGTTTGGTTTTCCGTTCCTGACCACGGCCTTTGGCCATTTCCACATACCGGTGCTGGGAGAAATCGAACTGGCGACCGCCATGGTGTTTGACCTTGGCGTTTATTTCACGGTGGTGGGCACGACCTTGCTGATCGTGTCCCACCTCGGTGTGCGCGACAAGCGCGTCAGTGTCAACGGCAATGGCAACGTCAATGCGAAGGAGGGGGACTGATGGAAGCCGTCTACGCCGGCACGGTCGGCATCCTGATGGCCTGCGGCATCTACCTGCTGCTGCGTGCCCGCACGTTTTCCGTGGTGGTGGGGCTGGCGCTGATCTCGTACGCCGTGAGCCTGTTCCTGCTGGGGATGGGGCGGCTCTCCACCGGCCGCCCGCCGATCATTGCCACGGGCGCGCAGTATGCCGATCCGCTGCCGCAGGGCCTCGTGCTGACGGCCATCGTCATCGGCTTCGCCATGACGGCACTCGCGGTGGTGCTGGCCTTGCGCTCCCTCGGCATCACGGGCAGCGATCATGTGGACGGCAGGGAAGCGGGCCCGGCGCAGGGCGAGCCGCCGGCCGCCGGCACCCCCGGCACAGACACGGCGAGCGGCCAATGACCCACAGCCTCCAACTGTCGATTCTCCTGCCCATCCTGCTACCGATGTTTGCCGGCGGCCTGCTGGTGGCCGCGCCGGCGCGCTGGGCACGGGCCCAGCGCGTGCTGAGCACCGCGGTCACGCTGCTGTTGCTGCCGGTCGCGGCGTGCATGGTCGGCGTGGCGGCCACGGGCGCCATCATGGTCGATCACATCGGGAACTGGCCTGCGCCGTTTGGCATCGTGCTCCAGCTCGACCGGCTGGGCGCCCTGATGCTGTTGCTGACCGCGGTGCTGGGCGCGGCCGCCGTGGTGGCGGCGGGCCGGGGCGATGCGCGCCTCGGGCGGCATTTCCATGCGCTGTTCCAGTTCCAGCTGATGGGGCTGAACGGCGCCTTCCTGGCCGGCGACCTGTTCAATCTCTTCGTCTTCTTCGAGATCCTGCTGATCGCCTCCTATGCCTTGCTGCTGCATGGCGGCGGGCGGGCACGCATCGGCGCCGGGCTGCACTACGTCGTGCTGAACCTGGCCGGATCCGCTTTCTTCCTGATCGCGATCGGCGTGCTGTACGGGCTGAGCGGCACGCTCAACATGGCGCATATGGGCGTGCGGCTGGCCGGGCTGGCGCCGGCCGATGTGCCGCTGGCCACGGCGGCGGGCGTCATGCTGATGCTGGTCTTCGCGCTCAAGGCCGCGCTGTTTCCCATGGTTTTCTGGTTGCCCAAGGCCTACGCCAGCGCCACGGGCTCGGCCGCGGCGCTGTTCGCCATCATGACCAAGGTGGGCATCTATGCCATCCTGCGCTGCGCCGCGCTGGTTTTCGATGCCCCGGATGGCATGCTGGGCGTGTTCCTGCATGACTGGGTGTGGTGGCTGGCCCTTGCCACCATGGCGTTCGGCGCCCTCGGCGCGCTGGCTGCTCCGAACCTCAAATCGCTGACCTGCTACCTTGTGCTGGCATCGGTAGGGCTGCTGGCGGCCAGCGTGTCGATGCAGACAGCGCAGAGCTGGGCGGGCGCGCTGTATTACCTGCTCAGCACCACGTTGTGCACGGCGGCGCTGTTCCTGCTGGCGGACGCGCTGGAGCCGGCGCCGCCTGCCGCCCCGGCGCGCGAGCCGGCGGCGGTGGTCCGTGGCTCGCGGCTGGCCGGCTTGCTGTTCCTGGTCGCGGCGGTGGCGGCGATCGGCCTGCCGCCGTTATCCGGCTTCATCGGCAAGGTCATGGTCATGCGCAGTGCCTCGCTGCCGGCGGCGGCGGTGTTGTGGCCTTGCATCCTGCTGTCCAGCCTGGCGCTGTTGATTGCGGTCAGCCGCACGGGCACGCGCCTGTTGTGGCGCCTGCCTCAGGATCACGATCCGGAGCGCCATGGCGCTTGCCAGCGCATTGCGCCCGATGGCTGGAAGCTGGGCTGCTGCGCGTTCCTGCTGGTCTGCAGCTTGGCCCTGGTCGTGTGTGCCCGTCCGCTGAGCCAGTATCTTGCCGACACGACCGCCCAGTTGTTCGACCGTGGCGCGTACCTGCGCGCGGTGCTGCCGCCCGGGGGAGGCTGACACCATGTGGAAACGCTTGTTCCCGCATCCTTGGCTCAGCCTGGCGCTGCTAGCGATCTGGTTGCTGCTGACTAATAGCGCATCGCCAGGCAACTTGGTGCTGGGTGCCTTCCTCGGCTGGGCATTTTCGCTGCGGATCGGGGCACGGCTCTGGCTGCGGCCGGTGCGGGTGTCTCGTCCCGACCTGATGCTGCGCTTGTTCGTGCATGTGCTTATCGACATCGTGGTGGCCAATGTGGAAGTGGCCATCCTGGTGCTGGGGCCGGTGTCCCGGATGCGCCCGGCCTTTATCCAGGTGCCGATCGATGTCGAGCACGAGCTGGCGCTGTCCGCGCTGATCGGCATTGTGTCGCTCAGCCCTGGCACCTTGTGCGCCGAACTCAGCGACGACCGCCGCCGCCTGCTGGTGCATGTGCTGGATCTTGACGATGAGGCCAGCCTGATCGCGCTGATCAAGACGCGCTACGAGACACCGTTAAGGGAGATATTCGAATGCTTGCCGTCGTAATGCCGATCTCGCTGGCGATCCTCGGGATCGCCTGCCTGCTGACCTTTATCCGCCTGGTGCGCGGCCCGGGCCTGCCCGACCGCATCGTGGCGCTCGATACGCTCAATATCAATGCCATCGCGCTGATCATGGTGTTCGGCATCTGGCTGCGCTCGGCGCTGTTCTTCGAGATCGCGCTGCTGATCGCGGTGATGGGCTTCATTGGCACCGTCGCGCTGACCAAGTACCTGCAGCGCGGCGACATCATCGAACTCAAGTAAACGGCACCGGGAGACCCCATGGACTTGATGAGCCCCGTCGCGGAAATCGCCACCTGCGCGCTGCTGCTGATCGGCAGCGTCTTCACCCTAGTCGGTGCCATCGGCCTCGTCCGGCTGCCGGATTTCTTCATGCGCCTGCACGGCCCGACCAAGTCGACCACGCTTGGCGTTGGCGGCGTGGTGTTGGCGTCGGTGGTGTTCTTCAGCAACCAAGGCGACGGCCTGAGCCTGCATGCGTTGCTGGTGACTGCGTTCCTGTTTCTTACCGCGCCGATCAGCGCCCATATGCTGGCCAAGGCGGCCATGCAGCAGCGGCTGCCGGTGGACCCGCGCACGCGCGGGCGATTGTGGGATGCGCAGGACCGGGAGCGCAGCGAAGCGCCGGCGCAGGGCGCGGAGCCGGCTTCGCCCCGGGACGCTCGGGGCAACTGAGCGTGCAACCTTCGGTCTTTATCCCTGTTCCCACGAACTGCACCATCCGGCGGCAGCTACCTGCTTGTCGCCAAACAGCACGCAGCCGCCCGTTGCCGGGTTGGCGCCTTCCTGGAACAGCTGGCAGTTGGCGCAGGTCTGGCTGGCGGCATGCCTGGGATATTTGGCCTGGTCCACCTTGCGGGTATCCGCCTTGTAGCCCAGCTTGACCGCCTGCGGATCGGCCTCGTCGAGCGTGGGCGCGGCGGCGTAAGCGCCACGCCAGGCCGGGACGGCGGCGAGGCTTGCGACAACCGCCACCGGCATTGTTTTCATGAATTGACGGCGAGAGGACATGGGGCTTCCTTCTTTCTGTGGGCCGGCGGATATTTTGCGGGGTGTTTCGGCATCCGGCGGGGCGATTGTGGCACAGGCGCTGGTTGCGGGTTGATGCGGCGCCAACCCATCCGAGCGCTTCGCCGCGCCATATCTGTGGCAAACTCGGCGCTAACTTTTTTTGTGCCTGCGCCGCTGGTGCGCATTCAATCCCAAGCCCTCATCAAGTCCAATCAAGCTCATGACCGCGTCCACCAATACCGACACTCTCCGCCAAGCCCTGCAGGAGCCGCTGCCTTTGCAGCTCGCGCCCTTGATGGGCACCGCCTTTGCCGAGGCGGGCGAGGCAGAGCGGTTTGCCATCTATACGGAACCGCCGGAAGCGCCCGGGCGCGATGAGGTGCTCGCTGCGCTGCGCAGCCATCTCGAAGTGCACGCCGGCGACGAGCCGGCCGTTGGCGAGGTCCTCGACAGCGAGGACTGGGAGCCGGGCCAGGCATTCGAGATGGACATGGATACCGATGAGGTTTGCGGCCAGGTGCTGTTCTACCGCCTGATCCTCGCGCGAGACCTGGATCCGGTCGGGTACTGCGCGTTCGAGATCAATGCCGACGAAACCGGCGTGATCTTCGTCACGCTGGTCGAGTCGTGGATTCGCCCGCAGTACCAGCCGCTTGGCCTGCAGCGCGGCTTTGTGCAACTGCTGGCCAATGCCGTCTACGCCTTGCTGGGCGACCTGGATGCGCGGCTGCAGGTGGCGGGCGAGCGCAGCGCGTCGTTCGAGGTCCTGCTGGGGCTGGACCAAGCGTCCACCACGGGGGCGGCGCTGTTGCAGTCGGTCGCCGAGACGCTGAAGGCGTGGACGGTCGCGCCGGATGCTGCCGGGCGCGAGCCGCTGGGCATTACCAGCGTCCGTGTTTCGGTGCTTCCCGCCAGTTCGGCGAGCTAATCGGCGTCGGCCAACATTCCGGCTGCTGGCCTCCAGCTTGCCTGGCAGGCAGCGGGGCCGGTCCACCACGTGCTGCGCCACCAGGTGGCCTCCTATTGGTGGCTTTCGCTCAGGTGCGCGTGATCGATGCGCCACCATCCACCAGGGACGCGGTGCCGGTCACGAAGGCTGAATCGTCGGATGCCAGGTACAGCACCGACCGGGCCAGTTCGTCCGCGCTGGCCACGCGCTTCAGGGCGTGGAGGTTGGTGATAAAGGACTGGGACTCCGCGGTGCTGTTCATGCTGCGGTACATGTCGGTGTCCACCGCCCCGGGCAATATCGCATTGACACGCACCCCTTGCGGCCCGAATTCGGCGGCCAGCGCCTGGGTTAGGCCGATCAGCCCCGATTTGCTCGCCGCATAGGCTGCCACACCGGGGAACGCAAAGCTGTAGCCGACGAACGTCGAGGTGAAGATGACCGAGCCGCCGCCGTTCTTGAGCATTTGCGCGATCTGATGCTTGGCGCCGAGGAAGGAGCCCGTCAGGTTGATCGCGATGGCGTCATTCCAGCCCGCTTCGGAAACACTGGTGCTGGGGCCGGATTCGCCCAGCGTGCCCGCGTTGTTGAACGCGACATCCAGCCTGCCGTAGCGCTCGACCGCCAGCGCGACCAGTGCCTTGGCATAGTCCTCCACGCGCACATCGCCAGCCAACGCGATGGCGTCGCCACCGGCCGCGCGGATCTGCGCGGCCAGTTCGTCCAGTTCTGCCTGGCGCCGCGCCCCGATGACAACCTTGGCGCCCTGGGCGGCAAACAGCTTTGCCGTAGCGAATCCGATGCCGCCGCTGGCACCGGTGACGATGGCGACCTTTCCGGCCAAGCGTTCCATGGCGTTTCTCCCTTTTTCCGTTCGGCGCATGCGGATGGCTCCGCCTGATGGCGCCTGGTTAAGCGAGTATGGTTGCCAAAAGCGATTTTCAACAGGCCCGGATCACAAATTTCACTTAAGCGCATGACGCCATGCAGGGGCTGATGAAGCGTGCACGCCGCCGCGCAAGAAAAGCCTGGCCCGTTTGAAAAGAGTTCCTATATTAGTAAGGCTCAAAGCATGGGGCCTGCTTCGCATCGCTTCATGCGCGCACGCGGGCGCTGCACCCGCGACGCGAATCCAAGGCGAGGGCGCCACGCGTCCTTGATCGATCCGTACGTCCGCATCGGAGAAACACCATGACTAACCCGAAGCTCGAGGTATTGACGCCGCAGAACAGTCAGTTGATTTTCATCGATCACCAGCCGCAGATGGCCTTCGGCGTGCAATCCATGGACCGGCAGGCCCTGAAGAACAATACGGTCGGATTGGCCAAGGCCGCGAAGATCTTCAATATTCCCACCACGATCACTACCGTGGAGTCCGAAAGTTTTTCGGGCTTCACCTATCCGGAATTGCTCGATGTGTTTCCTGGCAAGACGCTGCTTGAACGCACGTCGATGAACTCCTGGGATGACCAGAAGGTGCGTGACGCGCTCGCGGCGAACGGGCGCAAGAAAGTCGTCGTCTCCGGGTTGTGGACCGAGGTGTGCAACAACAGTTTTGCGCTGTGCGCGATGGCCGAGGGCAACTACGAAATCTACATGGTGGCCGACGCCTCGGGCGGCACTTCCAAGGAAGCGCACGACTACGCCATGCAACGCATGATCCAGGCCGGCGTCGTCCCCGTGACCTGGCAGCAGGTGCTGCTCGAATGGCAGCGTGACTGGGCGCACCGCGACACCTATGACGCCGTGATGAAACTGGTCAAGGAGCACTCCGGCGCTTACGGCATGGGCGTGGATTATGCCTACACGATGGTGCACAAGGCCGAGCAACGGACCAGCGACAAGCACGAGGCCCTGCCGGCCGTGCCCGCCCGCTAGCGCTCAGACTGCGCTTTGCTGAACCAGCGGGTGCCGCTTTGCCGCGGCCCCGCTGCATGTCGTTGCCATCGACCGGAGCCTCGCCATGGATGCCACCGCCAAGCCCGAACTGATCCTGATGAACGGGCGCTTTGCCACGCTTGACCGCGCCAACCCGCAGGCCGATGCCGTTGCCATCCGGGATGGCAAGTTCGTTGCCGTGGGCACGCGGCAGGATGTGATGGCCCTGGCGGACAGCGGCACCCAGGTGATCGACCTGCATGGCCGTTGCGTCGTGCCGGGGCTGATCGACAGCCATATGCACATCATCCGCGGCGGGCTGAACTACAACATGGAGTTGCGCTGGGATGGCGTGCGCTCGCTGGCCGATGCCATGCGCATGCTCAAGGAGCAAGTGGCGCGCACACCGGCACCGCAATGGGTGCGCGTGGTGGGCGGCTTTACCGACCAGCAGTTCGCGGAGAGGCGCCTGCCTACCATCGACGAGCTGAACGCGGCCGCGCCGGATACTCCGGTATTCATCCTGCACCTTTACGACCGTGCCATCCTCAACGGCGCCGCCCTGCGTACCGTGGGCTACACGAGGGACACGCCAAATCCGCCGGGCGGCGAGATCGTGCATGATGCCCTGGGCAATCCCACCGGGCTGCTGCTGGCCAAGCCGAATGCGACCATTCTCTATGCGACGCTGGCCAAGGGCCCCAAGCTGCCGCCCGAGTACCAGAAGAATTCCACGCGGCATTTCATGCGCGAGGTCAACCGGCTTGGCGTCACCGGCGTGATCGATGCCGGCGGCGGCTTCCAGAATTATCCGCAGGACTACAGCATCATCGAGTCCCTGCATGCCGAAGGGCTGCTGACCATCCGGCTGGCCTACAACCTCTTCACGCAAAAGCCCAAGGACGAGCTCAGTGATTTCAAGACCTGGGCCGGCAAGGTCAGGCCGGGGCAGGGCGACGACGTCTACCGGCACAACGGCGCCGGCGAAATGCTGGTCTATAGCGCCGCGGACTTCGAGGACTTTCGTGTCGAGCGTCCCGAGATGCCGCCATCGATGGAGGGCGACCTGGAGCCGGTGATCCGGCTGCTGGCGGAAAACCGCTGGCCATGGCGGCTGCACGCCACCTATGACGAGACCATCTCCCGCGCGCTGGACGTCTACGAAAAGGTGGCGCGGGACGTGCCGTTCGATGGCCTGCACTGGTTCTTCGACCACGCGGAGACCATCACCGACCGCAACATCGACCGCATTGCCGCGCTTGGCGGCGGCATTGCCGTGCAGCACCGCATGGCCTACCAGGGCGAGTATTTCGTCGAGCGCTACGGCGCCAAGGCCGCCGAGAGCACGCCGCCCATCAAGCGCATGCTGGAGCGCGGAGTCAAGGTGGGCGGCGGCACCGATGCTACGCGCGTGGCGTCGTACAACCCCTGGGTGTCGCTGTCCTGGATGGTCACGGGCAAGACCCTGGGCGGACTCTCGCTGTATCCGCAGGCCAACCTGCTCGACCGCGAGGCTGCGTTGCGCCTGTGGACCGAGGCCAATACCTGGTTCTCCTCCGAGCAAGGCAAGAAGGGCCAGATCCAGGCCGGGCAGCTGGCCGACCTGGCGGTGCTGTCGAGCGACTATTTCTCCGTGCCGGGCGACGAGATCCAGGACATCACCTCCGTGCTGACCATGCTGGGCGGCAAAGTCGTGTATGGCGATGGCGACTTCGGCAAGCTGGCGCCGCCGCTGCCGCCCGCCATGCCGGACTGGGCGCCGGTGCGCGCTTTTGGCGGCTACCAGCCACGGCGGGCGCCAGGCGCACAGGCGCTGGCCGTGACGGCTGGCTGCGGCTGCGCGAGCGCCTGCGGCGTGCACGGCCATGCACACGCGGGTGCGTGGCAGTCCAGCGCGCCGGTGTCGGATCACCGCGGGTTCTGGGGCGCGTTGGGTTGCTCCTGCTGGGCGTTCTGATGGCAGGGAAGACGCTTTGGTCCGCACCACCATCCTGACCGGCGGCTACTACCGGCGGCTACTACCGGCGGCTACTTCCAGGGAGAAGCACCATGAAACTGTTTCTTGTTTCGTTCGGCGCGGGGATTCTGGTTGGCATCATCTATGCGCTGTTGCAGGTCCGCTCGCCGGCCCCGCCCGCCATTGCCTTGATCGGGCTGCTTGGGATGCTGATTGGCGAGCAGGTGGTGCCTACCGCGAAGCGCTTGATGGCCGGCGAGCCGATCACCGTTGCGTGGTTCCGCTCCGAGTGCGTGCCCAAGATCAGTGGTGCGCCGCCTGCGCCGGCACAAGGGGCGGCGGCAACGGTGGCCAGCACGGGGGACAAGAACGGCACGTAGGTGCCGGCCCACGCGGGGGGCATGGCGCCAGGACCGGGACTTATGCCCCGGCTTGCCCATCTTCAGCGCTATATCGAGCGAGGCTCATGCCCAAAGCTGCTGCGGGTACGGATCTGTCCGTCCAATCCGTGAATCAATAACTCGACCTGCTCGCGCTGGGCGTCGCGCGTGCCGGCCTCCACGGCGTCTTCCTGCGACGCGTGATGCGAGTTGGCATAGCGCGCGCCTTCCTGGATCACATCCCATCCGGAACCATGCGGCAAAACGTGGATGTTTTGGGCTGTCATGACAATCTCCTGTGGGCTTCTAGCAGATAGCAGCTGACTCCATTCTGGTCCAGTGCCAGCACATGGCTATCGGAGACCGTCTGACTTTAATCGTTGTGGGCAGGCGGGTCGCCGACCGGGTCCGGATGGATCTGCATGATGGCGTCGCGCTTTTCCAGCAAGTGGCGCTTGAGGATGGCGCCCAGCAGCTTGCCGTCACGCGCCTCCAGTGCCTTGATCATGTCTTCGTGATCATGCACGGCGCGGTCCCACTTGTCAGTCTGGTGGTTGGAGCGAAAGCGCAGCGCCTTCAGGCGGCGGTTGATGCCCTGGTAGGTCTGGCGCAGCGCGGTGTTGCGCGCCGCCTCGTTGATGCGGTCGTGGATTTCCTGGTTGCGGCTGTAGTAGCCCGGCAGGTCGTTCTGCACGCGGCAGGCCAGCATCGAATAATGCAGCGCCTTGATCTCGGCCAGCTCGGCCGGCGTGATGCGCTCGCAAGCCAGCTCGCCCGAGAAGGCTTCCAGACCGCTCATCAGCTCGAACGTCTCCCAGACTTCCGCCTCCGTCATGCGCGAGACGCTGGCGCCCCGGTTGGGCGAGATCTCGATCAGGCCCTCCGCCGCCAGCACCTTGAACGCCTCGCGCAGCGGCGTGCGGGAGATGCCCAGCGTTTCACATAGCTCACGTTCGTTGAGCTTCATGCCCGGGGACAGCACGCCTTCCACGATGAACTTGCGCAGGTGGTCGACTACCGTGTCGTGCAGCCGCTGGCGCTCGACCTTGGGGAGGACCGCGGCAGGGCGCGTGAGGTCGCTGCCAGATGGATTCTGCATTCAAAGTCCTTATCTTTGCGTTTTTCGCATTCTACTGCATCTCCTGGCAGGCACCCAAATTCGGGGTAAACACCCAGTGTTCAGGCCAAAACAGCGCTTGGATGTGGCGCGGTTCGTCTGCTAAAGTATTTTGAATGCAAAATGCATAATTCACAAAGGAGGGACAACCCATGATCAAACTCGACTTCCACCCCGCCGGCCGCCACTTCCTGCAGATCCCCGGCCCGAGCCCCGTGCCCGACCGGATCCTGCGTGCCATGAGCTACCCGACCATCGACCACCGTGGCCCGGAGTTCGGCGCGCTGGGCCGCAAGGTGCTGGCGGACATCAAGAAGATCTTCAAGACCGAGCAGCCGGTCATCATCTATCCGGCCTCTGGCACCGGCGCCTGGGAGGCCGCGCTGACCAATACGCTGAGCCCCGGCGACACGGTGCTGATGTTCGAGACGGGTCACTTCGCCACGCTGTGGAAAAAGATGGCGCAAGCGCTCGGGTTGAAGCCGGAATTCCTCGGGCTGCCCGGCATCGAGGGCTGGCGCCGTGGCGTGCAGGCCGACATGATCGAAGCCCGCCTGCGCGCCGACAGCGCGCACGTCATCCAGGCGGTGTGCGTGGTGCACAACGAGACCTCGACCGGCGTGACCTCCGACATCGCCGCGGTGCGCCGCGCCATCGACGCGGCCGGCCACCCGGCGCTGCTGCTGGTGGACACCATCTCCGGCCTGGCCTCGGCGGACTATCGCCACGACGAGTGGGGCGTGGATGTGACGGTATCGGGCTCGCAGAAGGGGCTGATGCTGCCGCCGGGGATCAGCTTCAATGCGCTGTCGCCCAAGGCCATCGCGGCCAGCAAGGCGGCAAAGCTGCCGCGCGCGTTCTGGGCCTGGGACGAGATCATCGAAGCCAACAAGAACGGCTACTGGCCGTACACGCCGAACACCAATCTGCTCTATGGCCTGTCCGAGGCGCTGGACATGATCCTGGAGGAGGGCCTGGACAACGTCTTCGCGCGGCACCAGCGGCTGGCCGAAGCCACGCGCCGCGCGGTGCGGGCCTGGGGCCTGGAGATCCAGTGCGCGGACGCCTCCGTGTACAGCCCCGTGCTGACGGGCGTGATGATGCCCGACGGCGTGGATGCCGACGACGTGCGCAAGCGCATCTATGAACGCTTCGACATGTCGCTGGGACAGGCACTGGGCAAGATACGCGGCAAGATGTTCCGCATCGGGCATCTCGGCGACTGCAACGACCTCACGCTGATGGCCACGCTGTCCGGCTGCGAGATGGGGCTGAAGCTCACCGGCGTGCCGGTGGCGGCCAGCGGCGTCGTGGCGGCGATGGAGTACCTGGCATCACATGCGGATAGCCCGGTGCTGAAGGCCGCGGCATAAGCCAGCACGGGAGGGCCGGGCGGCCTTCCTGAACCGCGCAACGCAATAACAAGCGAGCGAGTGCAAGCAGGCATGGCTTCACCCCTGGGGTGAGGCCAGGGACAGGTGTTGCCCATTTTTGCTGTTCGGCAGCCGTGGCACCGCCTGTGCGCAGTAGCGGGAACCGGCCATAGAGCCGGCCGCGATGAATTCGCCCTGGCCCCGGCGTCCCGCCGGGCGGGCAGGAACAACACAACGGAGACAAACCATGAAGCGCCTGCGTGCAACCAGCGTCGTGCTGGGGATGTTATGCATCATGTATTTCATCACCTACCTGGACCGCGTCAATGTGAGCACGGCCGCGGCCGGCTTTGGCCAGGAGTTCAACCTCAGCAAGACCGAGATCGGCCTGGTGTTCTCGGCCTTTGCCTATCCCTACCTGGTGTTCCAGATCATCGGCGGCTGGGTGAGCGACCGGTTCGGCGCCAAGCGCACCCTGATGGTCTGCGGCGTGCTGTGGGCCGTTGCCACGTTGCTCACGGGCTTTGCCGGCGGTCTGGTTTCCCTGCTCGCCGCGCGCTTGCTGCTGGGCCTGGGCGAGGGCGCTACCTTTCCGGCGGCCACCGCCGCCATGGCACGCTGGGTGCCCAAGGAAAAGCGCGGCTTCGCGCAGGGCATCACCCATGCCTGCGCCCGGGTCGGCAACGCCGTGGCCCCGGCCGCGGTCGTCGCCATCATGGCGGTCTACGGCTGGCGCGAGTCGTTTTACATCTGCGGCGCGATCAGCCTGGTCTGGGTGGCGCTGTGGGCGGTGACCTTCACCGAGCATCCGAAGGACCATCCCCGCATGACTCCGGCAGAACTCGAGACGCTGCCCGCCCCCAGGAAAAAGGCTGCCAACGTGCCCTGGCGCCGCCTGTTCAAGCGCATGGCCCCCGTGACCATCGTCTACTTCTGCTACGGCTGGACCCTGTGGTTGTTCCTGAGCTGGATTCCGCAGTACTTCCTGCATAGCTACGACCTGGACCTGAAGAAGTCCGCCATCTTTGCCTCCGCCGTATTCTTTGCCGGTGTGATCGGCGACACCCTGGGCGGCATCGTCACCGACAAGCTCTACGACCGCACCGGCAGCCTGAAGCGCGCGCGCAGCGGGATGGTGGCGGTCTGCATGCTGCTGACCATGTTGTCGCTGCTCCCCCTGCTGTTTACGCACAACCTCTATGTCTCGATGGCTTGCCTGGCCGCCGGCTTCTTCTTTGCCGAGATGACGATCGGGCCAATGTGGGCGATTCCCATGGATATCGCGCCGGAGCATTCCGGCACCGCGAGCGGGATGATGAATTCCGGCTCGGCGCTGGCCGCGATCATCTCGCCAGTGCTCTCGGGCTACCTGATCGACCGCTTCGGCAGCTGGGAGCTGCCCTTTATCGGCAGCATGGTGCTGATGGGTATCGGCGTGATCCTGGCCTTGCGCATGCAGCCTGAGAGCAAGTTCGAAGCCGAGCCCGCGGATGCCACGAAGCCGTTGCGCGCCTGAGCCACGCAGACATGCCAACCGACCCGCAAACCATGCGCCAGCCCTATGCCCATCTCTATCCATCGCCGGGTCGTGCACGGGCATGCATTTTCCCGCCCGGGCGGGCGTGGCGCTGGGCCGGATCGCCGGCCTGCCGCCGGCTGAACTGATCCTCGCATGACACGGCGCGCCGGTACGGCGCCGCTCCCACACAAGCCCTGGTAGAAAGCCATGAACCCATCCTCCTCCCCGATGCTCGTCAAGCCGATCCATCTCGTGCCGTCGCCGGGCCGCGCCGGCCCGGCGCTGTCGCCGCTCTCGGCCCGTTTGCGCAAGGAACTGCGCGGCGACGTGTTCTTCGACCGCGCCAGCCGGGGCCGCTACGCCACCGATGCCTCGATCTACCAGATCACGCCCATCGGCGTGGTGGTGCCGCGGGACCAGGCGGACCTGTTGCTGGCGCTGGAGATCGCCCGCGACGAAAAAGCCCCGGTACTGGCGCGCGGCGCAGGCACCAGCCAGTGCGGCCAGACGGTTGGCGAGGCGCTGGTGATTGACAACAGCAAGTGGCTGAACAACGTGGTGGATTTCGATCCCGTGGCCGCCACCGTTACGGTTGAGCCCGGCATTGTGCTGGACCACCTCAATGCCTGGCTGAAACCGCACGGCCTGTGGTTCCCGGTAGATGTGTCGACGGGGGCGCAATGCACCATCGGCGGCATGGCCGGCAACAACTCTTGCGGCTCGCGCTCCATCGAGTACGGCAACATGGTGCACAACGTGCTGGGCATCGATACCGTGCTGGCAGATGGCAGCCAATGCCATTTCGGCTCGCTGAAGGCACCCGTTTCCGATCCGCGCGCAGCGGGCATCCTGAAGGGCTTGCAACGCATCGCCACGCGCGAGCGCGACGAGATTGCCGAGCGTATGCCCAAGGTGCTGCGCCGTGTGGCCGGCTACAACATCGACCTGTTCGCATGCCAGAATCCGCGCGCCTATACCGACGATGGCTACGCCAATCTCTCGCATATCCTCGTGGGTTCGGAGGGCACGCTGGCGTATAGCCGGCAGGTCACGCTGAAGCTATCCGCGCTGCCGCGGCACAAGGTGCTGGGCGTGGTGAATTTCCCCACGTTCTACCAGGCCATGGACATGACGCAGCATATCGTCAGGCTCAAGCCGGTTGCGGTGGAACTGGTGGATCGCACCATGATCGACCTGTCGATGGAGAACCCGGCGTTCCGCCCCGTCATCGAGAGCGCCTTGTCCGGCGAGCCGCAGGCCATCCTGCTGGTCGAGTTCGCAGGGGAGGAACACAGCGCGCTGCTGGCGCAGCTCGACGACCTGGCGGCGCTGATGAGCGACCTGGGTCTGCCCGGCTCGGTGGTCAAGATGGCCGACGCCAGGTCGCAGAAGGCGTTGTGGGATGTGCGCAAGGCCGGGCTCAATATCATGATGAGCATGAAGGGCGACGGCAAGCCGGTCTCCTTCATCGAGGATTGCGCCGTGCCGCTGGAGCACCTGGCCGAGTACACCCGCCGGCTTACCGCCGTGTTCCACAAGCACGAGACCGAAGGCACCTGGTATGCCCATGCCAGCGTGGGCACGCTGCATGTGCGCCCGATCCTGGACATGCGGCGCGACGGCGCGGTGCGCATGCGCGAGATCGCCGAGGAAGCCGCGGAGCTGGTGCGCGAGTACAAGGGCGCGTACTCCGGAGAACATGGCGACGGCCTGTGCCGGGGCGAATGGGTGGCCTGGCAGTATGGCCCGCGCGTCAACGCCGCCTTCGGCGAGATCAAGGCGCTGTTCGATCCGGACAACCGCTTCAACCCGGACAAGATCGTGCGCCCGCCCAAGATGGACGCGCGCGAGAACTTCCGCTTTGCGCCGGGCTATGCCGCCTTGCCACTCACGCCGGCGCTCGACTGGTCCGCATGGAACGTCAGCCGCAACCCGCTGACCGGCGAGGAAACGGCGCCCGGCACGGGCACCGACCGCGCCGGCGGGCTGGCTGCGGCGGTGGAGATGTGCAACAACAATGGCCACTGCCGCAAGTTCGACGCGGGCACCATGTGCCCGAGCTATCGCGTGACCAAGGACGAGCAGCACGTCACGCGCGGCCGTGCCAATACGCTGCGGCTGGCAGTGTCGGGGCAGCTGGGCGATGACGGCCTTGCCAGCCCCGAAGTCAAGGAAGCGCTCGACCTGTGCGTCTCCTGCAAAGGCTGCAAGCGTGATTGCCCGACCGGCGTGGACATGGCCAGGTTCAAGATCGAAGCGCGCCATGCCTGGGCCCAGCGGCACGGCATCACCCTGCGCGAGCGCATGGTGGCGTTCATGCCGCGCTATGCGCCCGTGGCGAGCCGCCTTGCCGCGCTGCTGGCGCTGGCCGATGGCATTCCCGGCATCTCCGGTGTGGTGAAGCGGGCCATGGGATTTGCGCCGCAACGCTCGCTGCCGCGCTTCAAGGCCGCGTTCCTGTCAAAAGCCAAGGTAACGCGCCAAGGCGGGGCGGGCCGCGAAGTCATGCTCTTCGTCGACACCTTCAGCAACTACATGGAGCCGGAGAACGCACTGGCAGCCCAGCAGGTGCTGGAGGCGGCGGGCTACACGGTGCATTTCAACCGCCGCGAAGGCGAGCGCCCCTTGTGCTGCGGCCGCACCTTTCTTGCGGCGGGGCTGGTGGACCAGGCCAAGGAGGAGGCGCGGCGCCTGCTGGATGCGGTCAAGCCCTATGTCGATCGCGGCATTCCCATTGTCGGCCTGGAGCCTTCGTGCCTGCTGTCCTTGCGCGATGAGTTCCTGAATTACGGCTATGGCGACGAGGCCAGGAAGCTGGCCGCGCAGGCCTTCCTGTTCGAGGAGTTCCTGGTGCGTGAGAAGGCAGCCGGCCGCCTCTGGCTCGATCTTGATGCGCTGCACACGAGCGAGGCCGTGGTGCACGGCCACTGCCACCAGAAGGCATTCGACGCCTTCACCCCGGTGCAGACCGTGCTGGGCTGGATCCCCGGCCTGAAGGTCTCCCCGGTGGAATCGTCCTGCTGCGGCATGGCGGGCAGCTTTGGCTACGAGGCCGAGCACTACGAGGCGTCCAAGGCCATGGCCGAGCTGTCGCTGCTGCCAGCGGTGCGCAAGCGCGCCGCCAATGCCATCGTGGTGGCCGACGGCACCAGCTGCCGCCACCAGATCCTGGACGGCGCCGATACCGAGGCCATGCACGTGGCGCGTGTGCTGGCGATGGCGCTGAAGCGGCAGGGCGGGCCCCAGGCCTGATGCACGCGCAGTTCACCCTGGTGCTGCTCAGGCCACGCAGCGATCGCTGCGTGGATCGCTGTTTTGCCAAGGGGCAAATCCACCGGCCCGGAGGGAGCACTACCGCTGCGGTGCGGCAATTCCACACCCTGATGGCATAGCCTGGCAGGTCCTTCGGGGCTATTGCCAAACTCACTGCCTTACTGCGACTCAACCGCGTGAGTCTCGTCCCCCGCTCAGCCCCACGCACGCCCCCAGGGCGACGCTTCACTTGGCTGCCTGCTCGAACAGTTATTCCCGTATCCGGAACAATAGATGTTCCGATTGGATAACTATTTACTTATTGCTGTCACATAAGTGCCTTACGATGCGTCACTCGCATGGAGTTGGCCTTGGCTGTCGCGCTTTCTCGCCAAGGCAGGCTTCCCCGGTAGCGTGACCCTACCGGATCAATCAGAAACCGAAAATGATCATGAAAAAACCTCTCTTCGTTTTGGCAGCAGCTGCTGCGTGCGCCGTGTCCACCGCTGCTTCAGCGCAATCGTCTGGCGTGACGCTTTACGGCATTGCCGATGCCGGCGTTAGCTTCCAGAGTCACGTGCAAGGCCCTAACGGTGGCGGCTCGGTCACAGGCTTGACGTCCGGTGGCCTCTCCGGTTCGCGCTGGGGCATTCGCGGTGTGGAGGACCTGGGCAATAACCTGAAGGGCATCTTCGTGCTGGAAAGCGGTTTTGACCTCGACATGGGAAAGTCCGCCCAAGGCAACCGCTTGTTCGGCCGTCAGGCCTATGTTGGCCTGCAGAGCAACTTCGGCGCAGTCACGCTGGGCCGCCAGCAAAACGCCCTGTATGACCTGTTCGGCGCCTACGACCCGATGGCGGTCGGCAGCAGCTACTCGCTCAACTCGGTCGATACCCAGGGCTTCAACGGCCGCGCCGACAACGCCGTCAAGTACACCGGCAAGTTCGGCGGCCTGACCGCCACCGGTTTCTACAGCTTCGGCCGCGATAGCAACATCACCAACGGTGGGGAAGTGCCGGGTAGCTTCCGGGTTGGCAAGAACTTCGGTGGCGGCTTGGCGTACGCGAACGGCCCGGTCTCGGTGGGTGTCGCCTATGACCAGTACCAGGGCAGCACCATTGCCACGTCCGGCGCTGCGGCCAAGCGCGCCGCAATCGGTGGCGCGTATGCGTTCGGCGATGCCAAGGTGTTCGCCGGCTATCGCTGGATGCGCGATGAGGTCTCCAGTGCGACCGTAGTCCGCCAAGACAACCTGTACTGGCTGGGCGCGCTGTATAAGTTCACCCCTGCCTTCAGCCTGACCGGCGCGGCTTACTACACCGACGCCCGCAAGGACAGCAACAGTTCGTGGATGTACGTCTTGAATGCCGACTATGCCCTGTCCAAGCGCACCGATGCCTACGTGCTGCTTGGCTACGTGAAGAACAAGGGGCAGGCAACCTACGGCGTGACCAACGCAATGAACACCCTGCCCGGCCAGAACCAGACCGGCGCCATGGTTGGCGTGCGTCACCGCTTCTAATACCGCTCGTGATATCAGCCAGCGTGCTGTCGGGGTGCGCTGGAGACAAGTCATATCGACCTTGCCTTTGTTCACTGGGTGCAAGGACGCTTGGCCGGCAGATCTGCCGGCCTTTTTTCGCGCAGTCACGTTGCCCAGGGATGACGATACTGTCGTCATTTCTTGACGTATCAGAGCGCGCCAAGGAAATTCAGTACTCAAGTCGTGCACGCGCGATCAGCAATCGGCTCGCGAATCGTCAGAAGCACGGCCTCTTTGTCAAACCATCCCTTGCGCACGTTCCCGCAGATCTACGCAAGACACACTCCTTGTTTGTCAGTGCCCAGCGAACAGCCCATCACGCGAATGGTCGGTCAAGTGCGGCGCTTGCGTCTACACGGTTGGCATCGGACGCTTTCGCTGACTACGCGGCGTCCGTCTTATGAAAAACTGGAAGGCTCCAGGAATAGCGCAGGGCAAGCAGGCGGATTGCGAAGCAGATCGAAGCCGCAAACCAAGGCGTAACTGCCACCCTCCATTCCATGAATTGTCCAAGAACTTGTAAGGCTGCGCCAACCAGTGCGGCGAGTGCATAGATCTCTTTCTGCAGGATGATCGGCACGCGATTGAGCACCACATCTCTCGCCATGCCGCCGCCGACAGCGGTCACCATGCCGAGCACGATGGCAACCTCGATGTTGTGGCCAAGCAGCAGCGCCTTGTGTGCGCCAACGACCGCAAAGAAGCCCAGTCCAAGCGAGTCAAAAAAAACGACAGGATGCTTGAGGTGGTCAACGATTGGACGCGCCCAGATTGCCATCGCTGCGGCCAACGCCGAAGTCGCGAGATACCGCCAATCTGAGATGCCTACCGGCGGTAACGAGCCCAGGCAGAGATCCCGAACGATTCCTCCGCCACAGGCTGTCATGTAGCTGATCGCGACGACACCGAACAGATCGAGGCGCTTCTGTTCAGCGGCAAGAGCACCGCTGACCGCAAAGGCGAAGGTACCAAACAGGTCGACCACGACAAAGAGACTGTGTTCCATCATGGCGCTTGATGACCGCAAAGCCAGGCAGACGCCGCTGTCAACATGGCCTGCAGCCCCGTCTCCAGCGTTGGGTGGATGATCGGTGCAAACTTGGGCGAGTGATTACTAGGTATCTTATTGATTTGCTTGTCCTTCTTGGCCTGCGCATACACACTGGGGTCGGTACCGCCGACGAACCAGAAAACGTACGGCACATTCCACGTACGCCCGAAGATGCTGAAGTCCTCGCTTGCCGACGCCGGAGACGTCTCGAAGGCCTTGTCGCCAAACTGTGCTTTGAAGGCTGCCGCGATCTTCTGGGTCGATGCATCGTCGTTTTCGGTTAGCGGGTAACTGCTGAGCGTGGTGAACTCGGGCGGCCGCTCGGCATTGGAGGCATCGCACTCGGCGCAGCAAATTCGCTTGACGGATGACAGCATGTACTCGCGCACATCTTCGTCGAAGGTGCGCATATTGAGCTTGATCGTGGCATCGTCGGGAATGATGTTCTCCTTGGTGCCGGCCTGCAGCGAGCCAATGGTCAACACTGCATTGTCCAGCGGCGAGATTTCACGCGAAACGATGGTTTGCAGGCGCAATGTGGTGGCGGCAGCCATGATCACCGGATCGATGGCGGTCTGCGGTTGTGAGCCATGTGACCCGCGACCGAATAGTTTGATCTTCAAGCTGTCACCGGCTGACAGGATGACACCCGGGCGGTAGCAGACCGTTCCACTCAGTCCTACCATCACGTGCTGCCCCAAGATAATGTCTGGCTTGGGGAAGCGCCCCTCCCCCCAATCCTGAACCATGCTCGCTGCACCCCGGCCCACTTCCTCGCCGGGCTGGAACACGAGCATGACAGTGCCTTTCCAGGCGTCGCGATGTTCTGCAAAAATTCGCGACACCCCCATCAGCCAGGTCACGTGCAGGTCGTGTCCACAGGAGTGCGCGACGCCCACCTCCACACCGTCCTCATCTTTCGCCTTAACGGTGCTGGCATAGGGCAGGCCCGTATTCTCCGCCATGGGTAGCGCATCCATGTCGGCGCGCAGCATCACGGTGGGGCCTTCGCCATTGCGCAATACGCCGACGACGCCCGTGACGCCAACCGCGCGCGTCACCTCGTAGCCCAGCGTTTCGATGTAGTCGGCCGCGAGCTTGGCGGTGCGAACCTCTTGCATCGACAGTTCTGGGTGCTGGTGGATATCCTTGTAGATCGTTTCGAGTTCGCCCAGCAGTTTCGCGCTACAGATAGTCAGGGCTTGGATGAGCGGATTCATGGCAACCTCCAGATCGTGAATATGTAGGATGCCTCATGCCATCGCGCTAGCGACTAGCAGGGGCGTGTGATCGCTTCATCGCAGTGCATGCTGGACAACGGCTATTGCGGCAATGACAACGCAGGTGAATGCCAGCAGCGCAAACAGATTGCTGGTGGAAACTAGCGTCGCCTGCTGGTCGATCAGTTGCGACAACCGTGCAAGCTCGGTCTGGTCGATCCCCTGTGGGAAGTCAAACGGCGTCACCTTGGCAATCAGTTGCGTGCGGGCCAGGACCTCGCCAAATTGCAGCCAGAGGCTTGCGAGTCCTGTTCCTCCTGCCGAGGCGATCTGTCGCACGATGTTCTTGAACTGGTAGCCATGGGCGAAATCGTCCACGTTAAAGTCCGCCCACGTCAGGCCTGCTACCAGCATCAGGATGAACGGGACCGTCAGGCTCTGCATGGCGAGCGCGGGCAGAAGCACTGCAATGGATGCGCCAGGCATCATGCGCTGAGAGAGCAGCCAGGCGGAACCCGCGAACAACAGATAGCCAATCGCAATATAGCGCCTTGTCCCGACCAGTAGCGTGCTGCCGAAAGTGAAGGCCATGGCTGCGGCAAAGCCGATCAGGCCAGTTGTTGTCAGTACCGTGCCGGTGGTCTGGAATGTGAAACCTAGCCCGCCCTGTAGCATTGTGGACACCACATAGGTCCACAGCCCGTTCAGGAAGTAATAAATCGCGTAAAAGGTCAGCCCGACCAGAAAGCGGCGACCTAGCAGCAGCTTGGGGTCAAGCCAGGGGTCGGGATGCCCGTGCAAGTGAGCGAAGGCAGCTGCGAAGAAGATCAGGCCGACAATCGGGGTCAGGACAACCGAGGGCGAACTGGTCAGTTCATAGAAGCGCAGGTCGCCCAGTCCGTGCAGCAAAACTAGCGCACCGGCGCCGAGCAGGACGACCGTCACCCAGTCCATGTCCTGGACATCGACCTCCCATGGCGCACGTGTGGCGGTAAGCCGTTTCGGATAGGTCGCCAGCACAAAGATCAGCGTCAGCAACGCGATCCCCCCCTGCAGAACAAAGACCATCTGCCAGTCCGCACTTTCTACGAGTTTTGCCGTAATCCATGGAGCCAGAGCGACCAGGCCCATGGAGCCAATACTGAAGCCGATAAAGAGCGGGCGCCGCTCCTCGCGCGCCGCAGCGATCTGAATGATGATGCGCGAAGCGGCAAACAGGCCCCCCGCCCCGAACCCCTGGACGGCACGCGCAAGGCTCAATTCCAGCGAATTTCGAGAGAGTGCGCACAACACCGCGCCGAAGCTGGCTATTGCCAGGCCTGCGAGCGTGAAACCGCGATAGCTAATGTCGCGGGCCAGGCGGCGCAGCATCAGATTGGCGACTACCGCAGCCGCGGCATAGGAAGTCATGCTCCAGAGGAAATCTTCTGGCGAGGCATGTACCCCACCGCGAATGTGGGTGCCCGCGACCCCCATCATCGCCGACGCCCAAAAGTCGACGCCGGTCGCGCAGCCGAGCGCCAGCCCGATCAGATAGACACGCACCGAGGAGAGCTCCGGATGCATGCTCAGCAGCGGCTTGCTACGCGTCATGGCGGTAGGAGAATCAGCGTGAGTGATTTTTGAATCAATTCAGAGAAGAAGCGCACGTTGGTGCCGAACTGGTACGCCATGACCAGGGCGCGGCTCACTGTCGTGTGCAACAGTCATTTCACCCAGAGGGCTTTGATTGATCTCCATTTGGTGTTGGCCGGCCTGCCTGTTCCGACAGAATGTGTTGGGCTGTCCGCAAGGCCACGGCGAGGCCGTTCTCCGTCGAGTTACAGGTGCCTGCGGTCGGTAACACCCCGGTGCTCGCGAGGAACAGGTTCTCATGGTCGTACGTGCGCCCCCATTGGTCGCAAACGAACTTTGCGGGGTCGTTACCCATGCTCAGCGTGCCGCAGATGTGCTGGTTATTGGCGAAATCACCGTCCTTGCTTTGGCGCAGATTTGTGCCCCCCATCAGTTCGGCAACCCGCTTGAAATCATCTTTTGAACGTTCGGCTCCCCGGCGTGTGTAGTCGTCGATGGAATAGTGAGCCTGGGGTTTCGGGATACCCATGGCATCTTTCTGGTCGCTCAGGGTAATCCGGTTTTCCGGGTGCGGAAGCACTTCCAGGACGTTCTTCAGGCTCATCTCCCGTGCCGCGCTGTAGCGCAAGCGCTGTTCGAATTCCACGCCATAGACTCCCGCACTGATCAATGCTCTCGTGGTGCCATCGACGCGGGAGATATTCGTGAAGTCCAGCCGGTATGGGGCGTGCTCGGAACGGAAGGCGCCATCGCGCAGGGTGTTGATGGAGGTGGGGCTCTGTGGTCCCCGTCCCAGCCACAGGTCTTCATCGGCGTCGAATGTGAGCGAGGTGCTCGGGTGATCCATCAGGTTCCTGCCGACCATGTCGCTGCTGTTCGCCAGGCCCTTGGGGAACTTGTCGCTCGCCGAGAGCAATAGCAGCCTTGGGCTTTCGATCCCGTTGGCCGCGACGACAAAGATCTTGCCGGTGACACGATGAGATCGCTTGTCCGGATCATAGTACAGGGCCGCGGTGATTCTCCCTTTGTCGTCGTGCTCCAGCTTGTAGACGTTTGCACTTGTCAGGATGGTGACGCCAGCAGCCTCCGCCGAGGCTGCGGCGACGCCGCCATTGTATTGCGCGTCGATCGGGCAGATCGGCTGGCAACTGTTATTGCCGCAACACGGCGGTCTGCCGTCGTAGGTTCGGCTGTTGCGCGCTGTGGTGTTGCTGACCACTTCATAGGCGGGGGCGAGCCGCTCCCGAATCCGGCGCATGGCCCATGCTTCCGCTACTGGCTCCATCGGAAACGGTTTGGAGCGTGGCGAGCCGGTATTGGGCGCTCCCGAGACGCCCATGATTTCCTCTGCTTCCTGGTAGAACGGCTCGAGCTCTTCATAGGTGATAGGCCAGTCGACTCCGACGCCATACAAGCTCTGTATCCGGAAGTCGTTCGGTACGTTGCGCCAGGCTTGTGCCGCCCAGTGCCAGGTGCTGCCACCGTAGATCCGCATGTATTCAGCGGGATACGGGTAGGGTCCGGCTTGAATCAGATGCCCATTGTCCTTAGGCTGGTAGATCGGGTGTGGTGCCCATGGGGCGGGCGGATAGGGCGACAGCCAGTCGCTCCTGCGCGTGGAGTTCCGAAATCGTGCAACGATTTCGGCGCGAGTGATACGCGGCCCCGCCTCCAGGATCAGTACGGAGGCGCCACTCTTGACCAGTTTTCGCGCGGTCAGCGAACCGATGATTCCCGATCCAATGACGACAAAATCAGCAGATGACTGGTCAGCCATTCTTCGCTCCTGCGTTCGGCTTCGCTGCCCAGCTGCCATAGACGCCATAACAGTAGGTCGGGGGTTTCAAGACATCCGAGACGATGACGGCATTGAGTGCGTTTTCATAAGCGATAGTCCGCACGTTGTCGCCACTGCCAACCATGCCCATGAACCACGCCGTCGCAATCTTGCGCGGTAAGGTGGCCAGCGGCGACTGCTCACTGTCGAGCACCTGCTGTAATTGAAGTGGGTCGATCTTGCGCTCGTCGATGAGGGCCAGCAACTGGCGGGCCTCCGCGGGGAATTTGGCATCGTCGTCGGTCAGCGCCTGATACAGGCGCTTGGCCAGTGCGCCGTCAAGTGTCTGTCGCCCCGCTATGATGGCGGAGAGCGCGAGAAACGCACCCTGATCGCCATTGGCTACGGGCTGGGCCAGCGCCCAGGGAATCAGCGAGGCTGTATAGGTGGAGAGCAAGCCGGCCAGCAACGCCCGGCGCGCGCAATTTGGCTCAGCGTCCTTGGTCGTTATTTGTTCGCGAGATTCCATAGCGATACCCGTCCAGGAAAGAAATGCCGTCGCCTCCTGCGGAAGCGATTGACGCCCGGTTTGCTCAAAAATTATGCACGATGCCAAACATGCCAACAAACTGATTGCTGCCAGAAGCCGGCGTACTATTTTGCGAATCGCCCACGGTCGCCGTCGCGTTGACGATTTGCGCACCGCCGGCAGCACCGAGCGTCTGCCCGCTTGCGTGCTGGTAGGCCTGCAGCGCGTATAGCGCAGTGCGCTTCGAGAAGTGATAGGACTCCTTGAGCGACACCTGGTGATAGCGGGCGCTATCGGAAATGCCGTTTGAGGCACTGGCGCGCGTGTAGCTATAGCCGACGGCGGCGTCGAACTGCGGGGCGATATCGAAGTGGGCGATGGCGCCGTAAGTGTTGAATACAGCGGTGTCGGTAAATAGCGAACTATTGCCAGGCTTGAACCGCACGTTCGTGTAATTGAGTCCAAGGAGCGCCAGCCCCAGCTTGTACGTAGCCGCCGCGCCAACGTGCTGGACATCATGCGCGGACACAAAGCCGGTAGTGACCGATGAGGAACCATAGCTACCACTCGCATTGGGATCGAGCGCCCGCACGTTTCCGGTGTTGTACAAACGCAGATAGGCTGCGCCGATGGTAAACGGCCCATTTGCGTATTTGATACCCGAGCTGAAGGAACTGCCGCGCTGCAAGGTTCCAGGCATCTCCCCAAAGGCGTATTGCACGGCTGCGCTAAAACCGGAAAGCAGCGGGGTGACGTACTGGACAGAGTTGTTGAGGCGGACCGTGGTATCCAGGGCGTCGAGATCGCCAGGGTGTGCGCCCGTCGCGCCGGTCAGATACCCAACGGGCCCGATCCCGCCGAGTATTTGGTAATAGGCTGAGTACTGGCGACCCAACGTCAGCGTCCCGGCACGTGTGTCCTGCAGGCCGACAAAGGCCTGCCGGTTAAATATCAGGCCGGAACTGGATTCCTTGCCCGAGTCGATATCAAAACCCTCCTGCAGATCGAAGATGGCCGAGGTTGTTCCGCCGAGGGGTTCGCTACCGCGCAGGCCGAAACGCGAAGCCGAGACATTGCCGCTTCGGGTATAGAAATTGGAGTGGCCTTGCTGATTGTTCGCATAGACAAGCGCATCGTCCACGATGCCGTACAGCGTGACGCTGCTTTGCGCGCTGGCCGACGCGCCAGCAAGCCAGAACAACGGGATAGCTGTGGCCTTGAGAAAATGGGATGGCTTCATCATCTCTCCAGGTGGCTCCGCAAATACGCCAGTTTCAGGTCGACGGTTCGTCCCACTGCCGACATGCCGGCCCTGCATCCGCTTAGGTTGACCTTCTGCGCTTGCGTCGGACGACGAAAAATATCAGGCCAATGACCACAGCCAGACCTGCCGCCATGCCGGCACGGGCGAGGGCTACAAGATTCGACGGCGCTCCGCCCTGCCGCAGCGATTTGACTTCATCGGCCGTGACGATCACCTTGGGATTACCGTAGCGTTGCGTCAGGTAGGACGCCAGCGTCGCGATTTGCTGGTCGGTGAGTGAATGGGCAAATCCGGGCATCCGTAGTTCAGGCGGATCGACCTGGCGTTGAACGCCGTCCAGTATCACCATGACCAGGTTGTTGGCCTTGGACCTGCCAAGCGCCGCATTGTGAAACAAAGAGGGCAACCCTCCGTCAAAACTGCCCTCCGCGTGTGCCTGGTGGCAAGTCGCGCAATGGGCGTCATAGAGTTGGGGGCCGCTCATCCGGTTCAGGTCAGTGGGCAAGGCAACCCCGCGAATACTGATCAGATCGTCCGCCTTGGCACCCCATGCAGAGGCTGCACGGGTATCCGCGACATCGTGAATCGGGGGCACGCTCTTCAGATAGATCGCAATAGCATGCAGATCGGCGTCGTTCAGATGTCTCAGGCTGTGATCAATGGCTTCGGCCATTGGCCCGGCGGCCTGTGATTTATTCACGGCATCACCGTTGCGCAGATAGCCGGCAATCTCCTGCTCGTTCCAACTCCCGATGCCGCTGATCGCATCCGAAGTGATATTCGGCGCATACCATGTCCCCACATCCCCGCCACCAAACTCGCGAGCGCTTTCTTCGGCCATCATGACATTACGTGGGGTATGGCAGGCGCTGCAGTGCGCCAGCCCGCGGCTCAGGTAGGCGCCGCGGTTCCACTCAGCGCTCTTGCTCGGGTCGGCGCGGAATGGCTTGCCGTCGAGGAATAGCAGATTCCAGGCCGCCATCGACATACGGATATTGAAGGGGAAGGGCAGGGCAGTGGCGTCGGGCGCGGCATCTACAGGCGCTACGCCATGCATGAAATAGGCATAGAGCGCTGCCGCATCTTCATCGGTCACCAGCGCATAGGACGTGTATGGCATGGCCGGATACAGACGTTGCCCGTCTGCACGCACGCCCTTGCGCAACGCGTCGGTAAACTGTGCAAGCGTATAGTTGCCGATGCCGTGGGTTTTCGACGGAGTGATATTCGTCGAAACAATGGCACCCAGGGGCGTTGGAAGTGACAGCCCACCTGCATAAGGCTTCCCGGTTGGCGCACTGTGGCAGGCCACACAGTCGCCTGCCGTTGCCAGGTATTGGCCTCGTTTGACCTGATCGGCATCGACGGTGTCCTGTGCCTCGCTTTGCGATGCATAGAAACCTGAGAGCGAAGCCATCACGTAACTCAGGGCAAGGATAAAGCGAGGCATCCATCGGGTTGAGTGCACGCTGATCGATCTCGCTTCCAAGCGAAGAGTGTAAGCTCCTCAATTCGATTGAGCCTAGTGTAAAGAACGAAACTGTGCAATGTACATTCCTCATTGCGGCGCCCGGTGTGCGATCAGTAGTAAGCACCAAGTGATGCGGACGCACGGCGGACAGGCAGCGGATGCGCGGTTGAGCACTCCCGCACGGACCGGCCTTCGGTTGCCTGGGAACTGAAGTGGCGAGCCCGGAGGCGATCGACGGTAAACGTCTCGAGTCGGTACATGCGGTGATCAACGCGCGAGGCCCGGTGGTAGCCGCTTTGAGTACGCGTTCGTCGACCCACATCGTCACGACGCTGCGCAGTCGGCTTGCGCCAGCTTGAGCGGGAGCCTTTCAAGCGGCGCCTCGAGCTGCGCGCCAGCGGGCTACGGCGTCTCAGCCTATGTTGCCAAACAACAGGCCGATGCCTGATGACACAGCCATGGCCAAGGCACTCCAGGAGACCACGCGGATAACACCCGGGCCGACTTTGGCACCGCCGGTTTTTGCGGCCAGGCCGCCCAGGGCAGCCAGCGATATCAACGCCGAGATGACTATGCACGGGATCACTGCTGATTCGGGGGCAAGCGCTGCGACGGTAGCCGGCAGGGCAGCGCCGACCGAGAAACTGCAGGCGGAAGCCAGCGCGGCTTGCAAAGGCCGTGCAGAGGTCGCAATCGAAAGCCCCAGTTCATCGCGTGCATGCGTGCCAAGCGCGTCGTGCGCCATCAGCTTTTCGGCAACCTGCTTGRCAAGCGAAAGATCCAGGCCACGATGCATATAGATTGCGGTCAGTTCTTGCTGCTCGCGTGGAAAATCGGCGTCGAGTTCAGCCTGCTCCTCGGATAAGGCCGCCGCTTCGGTATCCGCCTGAGATGAAACTGATACGTATTCCCCTGTTGCCATCGACATGGCCCCTGCAACCAGACCTGCTACGGCCGTGAGCACGATATTCTCGTGAGCGGTGTGTGCCGATGCCACGCCGATAACGAGACTTGCGGTCGATACGATGCCGTCATTGGCGCCGAGCACCGCGGCACGCAGCCACCCAATGGCCTCAACACGATGCTGTTCCTTATGTCGCCTGGGCATATTTCCTCATCTGGAGGGTTGGCATAATCGCCTGGACGGCGGCAAAGGGGATCGTCAAAATAGCGGCTGGCCGCCCGCATCCGCTCAACTTGACGCAGCGCAAGCTTTTGCGTCGAAATTCCTGTTCAAAGGTTACTTGATTTTCTAGGCTTGAAAAAAATGCCAGCCTGAGAACGGAATCCGAGGGGAAGGCGGGGGACATGATGAGAGCTTACACAAGGTACGCCGTAGAGGCGCTGTTGACGCTTGCCTGCGTGGTCGCTCTGCTGCCGAGGGAGGCAGAGGCGGTTCCCGCCTTTGCCCGCCAGACGGGCATGGCCTGCATGGCCTGCCATGTGAATTTTCCCGAACTGACTCCGTTCGGCCGCTTCTTCAAGTTGACTGGCTACACCTTGACGAACAACACCACCATTCCGGTCTCGGCAATGGTGCAGGTATCAAAAACACATACCAGGACGCTTGACCGGGCCAATTACGACTTCCTGCGCGATGGCGACACTACGCTGCAGCAGGCGAGCCTCTTTTATGCCGGCCGCATCGTTGACCATGTGGGCGCCTTTGCGCAATGGACCTACGATGGCATCGCCCATCATGCCGCGCTCGACAACACCGATGTCCGCGCCGCGTGGCACTTGACAGATAACGATGTCGATTTCATCTACGGCATGACCGTCAACAATAACCCGACGGTCTCCGACGTGTGGAACAGCACGCCAGCCTTCGGTTATCCCTACGCGTCGAGCAGTGTTTCGCTAACGCCAATGGCGAGCACGCTCATCGATGGCGGGTTGGCGCAACAAGTGGCGGGCGCGTCCGCGTACCTCTTCTGGCAGCGCAGCCTCTATATCGAATTTGGCCTCTATCGGACAGCTGACCAGGCATTCTCGGTGTTCCGGACCGGACAAGATAGCAACACACCCGGGGGCGTGGCACGCCTGAGTGGCGCGAACCCATACTGGCGCGTGGCGTACAACCGGGAGTGGGGCCCGCACTCCATCATGGCGGGCACCTTTGGCCTGATAGCCAGCCGGTATCCGGACAACACCTTGCCCGGCACGCCCACGGACCGCTTCAGCGACTATGCGTTGGACGCGCAGTACCAGTACCTCACGCTACCCCATGCCTTTACTGCCCAGGCGGCCTGGATCTACGAGAAACAGGACTGGCGCGCGAGCTTTCCCAGCGGCGGCATAGGCGCTGGCCCCACACCGGCGAACCCGACCGACCACCTTACGACCTTCAAGGCCAAGGCGTCCTATATCTACCAGCGCAAGTATGGTGGCACGCTGGCCTATTTCTCGACCACCGGAAACGCGGATACGGGCTTGTACACTCCGGCGCCGGTCACAGGCAGCGCCAATGGATATCCCGACACGCGCGGGCTGATCTTCGAGCTCAACTATCTGCCTCACCCGCAAGTCAAGTTTGCGGTGCAGTACACGTGGTTCCTTAAATTCAATGGCGCACGTTCCAACTACGACGGTAACGGCAGGAATGCCGGCGATAACAACACGCTATATCTGCTCGGCTGGTTTATGTTCTGAACGAGCCACCGGCAACATCTGCCGTTGGAGATTTTCTGGGCCTGGTACGACTATGAAAATGACGCAGACCATCCGTGTACCGTTGTTCGCGCTGCTGACCTTCACGGGCATGAGCATGACGATCATCCAGGCCTATGGCGAGGATGGCGCCAAGCTCGCTGCCCAGCTATGCGCAACTTGTCATGGCATTCACGGGCGAAGCGAGTCGCCAATGTTCCCCCGGCTTGACGCTCAGACACCTGAATACCTGGAGGCACAGCTCAAAGGCTTCCGGGAGCATGCGCGTGGCGAAACGGAGGCGCGTTCATTCATGTGGGGCATCGCGTCACAGCTTGACGACGCAACCATCCGATCGCTGGCCGAATACTATGCAGGTCAAACCGCGGCACCCGGTGCGGCCGGAGACACGGCACTGATGTCCAAGGGGCAGACCATCTTCGAGCATGGCGCTCCCGATGACGGGGTGCCAGCCTGCGCGTCCTGTCATGGCGCGCAGGGACAGGGTGCGGCGCAATTCCCGCGACTTGCCGGGCAGCATAAATCCTATCTATTACGTCAGATCGAGGCTTTCAGGGACAAGTCGCGCGGCAATGCACCGGTCATGAGTGCGGTGGCACACAATCTGAACAACGATCAAGCCAACGCCGTTGCAACCTATCTGCAATCCAAGTGATTCAGATTCGGATTCAGATTCAGTCGTATCTTGTTTGTGATTGTTGGGTGGGCAAAGGAATCGGGCCCGACGGTCATAGGTCGATGACCGATTTGCGCGTGAAGGCGCCGGACTCAAGAACCTCCTGGCGCCTATCCTGGCGCGGTTCTCTCCCAGGCTGGCGGCTCAGGAGAACGGTATTTCGAAGATCCATTTCAGTGTCCAGCGGTCAGCAGCCTGGGATAGCCCGCGGCCTATGCCGACATTGAAGACCAGGGGGCCGCGACTCACATCGAAAGCAAGATAGATGGTCTGCGCCTGCCCAGGCCCCGTGGCTGGATGATTGACGCGGCCCAGATTCATGTAGTACTCGGCGCCCGCGCGCAACCCTGGCAATACTGTTCGGGCCACCTTGAAGCTAGGGGTTGCGCTGGGGACAGCGCTTTTGTCCGGGCCAGCAAGATCCCATCCCAGCACGGGGTTAAAGACAAAGAGCCAATTACTGTCCTGATAACCAAGGATTGGACGCAGCTCCAGGGTCTTGGTCGCGCTCTCGAATTTCTGTCCGACGCGCGCGAGTTCAACGTTCGCGCCTGCGAAGTATCCAGCGCCATCGACAGTGCGGATCGGCATCCACTTCACGCGAAGCTTGGGACCGGTCACGTAGTAGCTGTTGTCTCGCGACAGCACGGTGGGGATGTAAAGCCCAAGCTCCCAGGCAGGCGCGAGGCCATAGGAGAACTCGGCGGTCGCGCGCCAGCCGTGCGGGGTGGTGACTTCGCCGGGATAAGATGGCTGCGAATGGCCGCTTGGCGTCGTGGATTCAACGGGTCGATGCAACACTAGACGCTGCGTGAGCAGTGGAGGTGTTGCAAATGAAACAGAGGCGCAGGATCTACTACACCGAGACTCAAAAGGCACTAATGTGGGAGCGGTGGCGCAAAGGTGACACGCTTGCGCAGAT
>NZ_JBFTOQ010000035.1:0-72170 GCF_056398045.1 Cupriavidus sp. 05L411
ATCTCATCCAAGAACTCGCGCTTACGCGTGCGCTTTGTCGACAGGTTCAATCCCAATTCTCCTTGCTTCATGGCAGCTTCCTCCTGACTATTGCAACGTAGGGGAAGCGCCACTCGCTGACACGTTTTGCAGAGAATCCTTAAGGCGATGCGAGTTTGGGTCCCGGCCGCTCTTTTCGTCGAAGCCCGAGGGGGGTGTCGCCCCATCCGGCGCGCCTTTTTTGCCTACTTTTTTGGCAAGACAAAAAAGTAGGTCGCCGCCCCGCAGGGGTGGTGAAACTGCAGTTGCCTTTGACTTTGAAGTTAATCAGTTGCGGTTGCAACAAACGAACTAACTAACCTCAATCACCCCGTTCATCGTCTCGTGCCCGGACCCACAAAAAATATCGCACAAGAACCCAAAGCTGCCAGCCGCCTTGGGCAAGGCCGAAACCCGCACGACCTTGCCGGGCGGCAAATCCTCCCGAATGCCGAGATCCGGCACGCTAAACCCCATGATCACATCCTGCGCGGTCAGCTCGAACACCACCGGCTCCCCGACCCGCAGCGCAATCCGGTTCGGCGTGAAGACAAACTTGCGCGCATGCACCTTGATCACCCTTGGCGCGGCGGCCGCGCTGCGCAGCAGCGGCGTCCCGCCCGCCAGCGCCAGCAGGCAGCACAGCGCCCGCCTGCGGCTGATTCCTTCCCGTCCGATGACTGACATGACCAACTCCTGATAGCGAGTTCAAAGCAGTTCAAAGCAGCCCAAAGCCGTTCAAAGCGGCATGGCACGATCTGCTCAACCATTGACAGGCTTCTCCTCGATCCCGAAATCCCCCGACGCCCTGCCCGCCTCCACTTCCCGCCAGCCCAATCCCCGATAGGGCTGCGCCGGATCCCACGGCACCGGCAAGCGCTGCGGCTGCGACCCCGCCGCCGGCAACGGGAACATCAGCGAGCGCGCCGCGTGGTGCGCGATATGCCCGGTCATGTGGTGATGCTCCTGGTGGATGTGCCCGTAGAACACTGTCACGTTGGGATGCGGCATCAAGCGCTCGATGACCTGCGCGCCGTCCCGGGTGGCCCAGTCCCACTGCGGATACAGATCGAACAGCGGACGGTGCGTGAACACCACGATGCGCGCCGACTGCGGCTGCTGCGCAAGATCCGCGGCAAGCCAGTCGAGCTGCGCCGCGCCCACCCGCCCGGCAGGATCGGACACGTTGTCCAGCACGATGAAGTGCACGCCCTTGTGGTCGAACACATAGTGCGTGGGCCCGAACAGTTCGCGGTAGGCAGCGCCCTGGTCCAGGCTGGCGTCGTGCTCGCCCGGCATCAGGTGCACGACCGGCACCTTGAGCGCGGCGATGATCGACTGGAACTCGCGCATGCGCCGGCGGCGCTCGGCGGGGTCATCGGTGGTGTGGGTGAGGTCGCCGGTGAACATCAGGAAATCCGGCGGCTGGGCCAGTGCGTTGACCGCCGCCACCGCCTTGGGCAAAGTCCCGCGCGCGTCGGGATTGGGCGGGCCTTGGAAGCCCCAGTGCGCGTCCGAGAGTTGGACAAAGTAGAACGCTTCGTCGCGGCCGGCGGCCCATCCGGGCAATGCCGACACAAACACCGCGCCGCCGGCGCACGCGGCAAGCCCGAGAAAATCGCGCCGCTTCCATGCTCGCTGCATATTGAGCTCCATCGGTTGATCGGATCGATCGGATCGCGATCGGAATCCGGTTGCTGGGGACCTGCCTGTCATACCGGCGCGCAGGCGTGTTTATTCCCGTTGCTGGCGAAAATTTTTTTACGTGGTGGTGGTGAGAATCGGGAATAAACTCAGTGCATTCCCGGTATACGCGGCAGAGACGGAATGAACGGGGATGGCGCGCGATGCGCCCAGCCCGGGCACCGAGCCAAAGGAGTGACGTGAACGCTGCCGACCAGCGCCGCCGTTTCGACGATCTGGTGCTTCCGCACCTCGACGCCGCCTACAACCTGGCCCGCTGGCTGTCGGGCAGCCCGGTGGAGGCGGATGACGTGGTGCAGGAAGCCTGCCTGCGGGCTTTCTGCTTTTTTGACAGCTTCCGGGGCGACCAGCCACGCGCGTGGCTGCTGGCGATCGTGCGCAACACGTGGTTCACCGCCTGGCGCAAGCGGCATCAGCCGGGCCAGGCCGAGAGCTCGGGCTACGACGACGCGCATTTCGATGGCGAGCCGCTGCCCGGCTGGCAGGATGGCCACGGCGACAGCCCTGAGCAATGGCTGTTGCGCGCCGAGGATGTCCGGCTGCTGCATCTGGCGCTGGAGCGCCTGCCGCTGGCCTTTCGGGAAGTCCTGGTGCTGCGTGAGCTGGAGGACCTGCCCTATCGCGATATCGCCGTCATCGCGGAAATTCCGCTGGGCACCGTGATGTCGCGGCTGGCACGCGCGCGCAAGCTGCTGGCGGCGGCGGTGCTCGCCTTGCGCGCGGAGGGCACGCGCGGCGTCGGCAACCAGGGCGGCGCCGACCTTAGCGCAGCCGGCACCCTGTCCACTGCACCGGCAACAGACAGGGCCGCCGCGGCAACCGCTATCCACGCCACGCCGCCGCAACCTGCCGGGGAGACAGGCCATGAACTGCAATGACGCCCGCCTGTTGCTGCAGGCCAGTGCTGACGGTGAGCTCGGCGCGGGCGATGCCTTGCGCCTTGAGCAGCACCTGGCGCAATGCACGGCCTGCACCGCGCAGCTCGCCCACCTGCGCGAACTGCGCACGGTATTGCGCGCGCATGCGCCCTACCACCGCGCCGGGCCGGCCCTGCGCGCGCGGCTGACCGCGGCGCTGGACGCAGCCCAGGCCACGCCAGCGCCACAGGCGGCTGGCTCCGGCGCTGCGGCGGCGCCCTCCGGCAACGGTGGCGCATGGTGGCAATGGATGCGGCGCTATTTCGAATGGGGTCCCGCCGCCAATGCCGCCATGGCCGCGCTGACGGTGGCGACGCTGGGCATCGGCATGGTCCAGTACGCGCTGAGCGATGGCTCCGGGCCGACGGTGGAAGGCGAGATGGTAAGCAGCCATGTGCGCGCGCTGATCTCGGGGCACACGATCGATGTCGCCTCGTCGGACCGCCACACCGTCAAACCCTGGTTCAATGGCCGGATCGACTACGCGCCGTCGGTACGGGAACTCGCGCCGCAAGGGTTCCCGCTGGTCGGGGGACGGCTCGATTACGTGCATGGGCGGCCGGTGGCGGTGCTGGTCTACCGCCGCAACCAGCACCCCATCGACGTGTTCGTGCTGCCATCGCGCACGGCGGACAAGCCGGACAGCAAGCCAGCCGCCAACCCCGGCCGCGGCCAGGCACCGCCGCAGATCGAGGCGCGCCAAGGCTACCAGTTGGCAATCTGGGAGTCGGACGGCATGCGCTACGCGGCCATCACCGATGCCTCGGCCGACGACCTGCTGCGCTTCACGCAGGCCTGGCGCGCGGCCGGCGACAACCGCGCGCCCTGAGCCCGGCGCCCGGGCTCAGGCGAGCACGAACGGCAACTGCCGCTGGCGCTTGCYGGTGAGCGTGAACAGCGCGTTGGCCACCGCTGGCGCAATGGCTGGCACGCCCGGCTCGCCCAGCCCGGTGGGCGGATCCTCGGAGGGCACGAAGAACACGTCCACCACCGGCGCATCGGTGATGCGCGGCGGCGGATAGTCGGGGAAGTTGCTGTTCTTCACCGCGCCGTTTTCGATCTCGATGGCAAAGCCCGGCCGCGTCATCGCCAGCCCGAACACGCAGGCGCCCTGCACCTGCGCCTCGGCCGACATGGGATTGACCACGCGGTTGGCATGCACCCCGGCCGTCACGCGATGCACATGTGGCTCGTTTTTCACCAGAGACACCTCCACCACATAAGCCACAACCGTGCCGAAGGACTCATGCACCGCCACGCCCCAGGCCTGGCCCTTGGGCAGCTTGCGCTTGCCGTAGCCGGACTTGTCCACCGCCAGCTGCAGCGCCGCGCGATGACGCGCGTGCTTGCCCGCGTCCAGCCGCGCAAGGCGGTACGCCACCGGATCCTGCCTGGCATTGACGGCCACTTCGTCGACCAGCGTTTCCTTGACGAAGGCGGTGTGCGTGTTGCCAACCGAGCGCCACCACAGCACCGGCACSKCCACCTGCGGGTGRTGCACCGAYAAYTGCAGCGGGAAGCCGTAGTCGTTCTCSACSAKGCCYTCGACCATGGTCGMGTCCACSCCGCCCTTGACCATGAAKGCCTCGAACGGCGTGCCGGAGAGGATGGACTGCCCGACCACGGTATGCTGCCAGCCGAGCACCTGCCCCTTCGCATCGGTGCCGATGCGCGCGCGGTGCACATGCAGCGGCCGGTAGTAGCCGCCGCGGATATCGTCCTCGCGGCTCCACATCACCTTGAGCGGTTCGTCATGCCCGTTCTTGACCCAGGCCAGCAGCACGTTGGCCGCTTCGACCAGGTAGTCGGAGGTGGGCACGGCACGCCGGCCGAACCCGCCGCCCGCCATCATGGTGTTGAGCGTGACCTTGGCCGGCGGCAGCCCGAGCACGCGCCCGATGGCGGCCTGGTCCACCGTCTGGAACTGCGAGCCCACCCATACCTTCACGCTCTGCACCGCCTTGCCCGACACCTCGGCCTGCAAGGTGCAGTTCAGCGGCTCCATCGGCGCATGCGCAAGATAGGGGAACTCGTAGTCCGCCGAGATGGTGCGCGCGGCGCCGGACATGGCGCCCATGTCAGCCTGCAGCGCCACCGTGCCGGGTTGCGCGGCCAGCGTCCTGTACTGCGCGAACAAGTCCTTGGTGGAGACGCTGGAGCCGCTGTCTTCCCACACGATCTCCAGCGCGTCGCGCGCCTGCTTGGCCGGCCAGTAGCCATTGGCCACCACCGCCACGCCAGTGCCGCCGCGATCCACCGGCACCAGCATCACGTCGGCCACGCCCTTGATCGCGCGCGCCTTGTCGGCGTTGAAGGATTTCACCTTGCCGCCAAAGCGCAGCGGGCGTGCCACCACGGCCACCACCATGTTCTTGAGATGCACGTCGATGCCGAAGGCGGTGGTGGCCTCCAGCTTGCCGCGCGCGTCCAGCCGGCGCGTGGGCTTGCCGATGAGCTTGAACTGCGCCGGGTTCTTGAGCGTCACCTGCTGCGGCACCGGCAGCGCCATGGCGGCCTGCGCCAGCTCGCCAAAGGTGGCGCGATGGCTGCCGGAGGTGACCACGCCCAGCGCCACCTGACAGCTCGACGGGTCGACCTGCCACTGCGTGGCCGCGGCGGATACCAGCATGGCGCGGGCGCGCGCGCCCAGCTCGCGGTACTGCTGGAAGGAGTGATTGAGCGCGGTGGAGCCGCCGGTCATCTGCATGCCGAAGGCGGGATCCTTGTACGCATCGCCGGCGGGTGCCAGCGTGGCGCGCACGTTGCGCCAGTCCACGTCGAGCTCTTCCGCCAGCGCCATGGGCAGCGCCGTATGCACGCCCTGGCCGAATTCGAGCCGGTTGACCGCCACCGTCACGGTGTTGTCCGGCGCGATCAGCAGGAACGCCTGCGGCGGTGAAGGCGGGGCCTTGGGCGCCGCGCCTTCCTGCGCCAGCGCGGCCTGGGCTGGCAGGATGCCGAGCGCCAGCCCGCCGCCGGCAAAGCCGGTCAGCTTGAGAAAACTGCGGCGGTCCAGCGCGGCGACGCCGCCGGCGTCCGCGTGCCTGCGGTTGCCGCCGGCCAGCGCTTCGAGGTATCTGATTCGCATGATGTCGTCCCCTTAAGCCAGCGCGCGCGCCGCGTCCTTGATGGCCGCGCGGATGCGCTGGTAGGTGCCGCAGCGGCACAGGTTGCCGGCCATGGCCTGGTCGATGTCGGCATCGCTCGGGTGCTTCTTGCTGCGCAACAGCCCGACGGCGCTCATCACCTGGCCGTTCTGGCAGTAGCCGCACTGCGCCACGTCGTGCTTGATCCAGGCGTCGAGCACAGCACGGCCAACCTTGTCGCCGGTGACGCCTTCGATGGTGGTGATGCGCGCGCCTTGCGCCGCCGAAACCGGCGTCACGCAACTGCGCGTGGCCTGGCCGTTCACATGCACGGTGCACGCGCCGCATGCGGCCATGCCGCAGCCGAACTTGGTGCCGGTCATGCCAAGGCTGTCGCGTAACGCCCACAGCAGGGGCGTGGAAGGATCAACGTCTACCTGCAACGGCTTGCCGTTGATATCTAGCGTGGTCATGGGGGGAGCTCCTTGGGTCTGTTTGCCCTGGTCCGCCCCCGGCATGGTGCAGCGGTTCAATCCGCCGCGCCGCGCCGCCGGCGGCCGGTCAGCGGCGCGCGCCCCAGCCGCGGTGCGCACGCCGTACAACCTTGTGAGCATAGTGCAAAAAGGGCAGTCGCGTGCGGTACCATGCACCGTGCCCGGGCGGCCTCAGGCCATGCCTTCCGGCGCGCGGCCGATAAAGCCCGTCATGCTTTGCAGCCGGCCGTCCGCCGCCACAGTCGCGAAATCGGTGCGCACAGCGCTACGCGCGATGACGCGCGCGGTAATCGCCGTCGCGTCATCTCCGCGCGCCCAAGGGCTGCCATGGCTGGTGAGGCGGACGCGCTTCGCGCTGGCCCCATATCCGCGCCAATACCCCTCCTCGGCGGGGATATGCCTGAAACGCCTGTAGGACTGGAACGGCGGCACGCCTGTCCACCATGGCAGCGACTAGCCGCCGGGGCCGGTTCCGGCTCGCCGGCGGCCACTCTCCTACCCCAAAACGGCGTCCGGCGCTAGTCCGAATAGCGGGAACACACCGGGGCTTATCGCCTCGTGCTTCCGACGCATCGCCGCTATATTGATCCATTAAGCTGGGCCGCGCGTGCAACCTGCCCGACGCCCGCCCATCGCCTCAATTTCGAGAACGCAGCTTCAGGCTGACGCCACATGACGCCAGATTTGGATGTCCGCCCCTTGCCCACCATCTACCCGCGCTGGCAGCGCGTGTCGCTATCCGCCATCGCCTTCTTCCTGCTGGCCCTGGCCGGGCTGGCCGTGTCGCGCTACCCGGGAAACGTGGCCATGCTCTGGCTGGCCAATGCTTTCGGCCTCGGCATCTTGCTGCACCAGCGCAGCAGCGATGCGCTCTGGCAACTGGCGGGGATGCTGGTGGCAGGCTTGGCGGCCAACGCGGCCATGGGCGATAGCCCGGTCATCGCGCTGGCGCTGGCGCTGGGCAACGTCGCCGAGATTGCCTTTTCGGCGTGGCTGGTGCGCGCCATGACCGGCGGCGCCACGCTATCCCGCCCGGGACCGCTGGCGCGCTTCGCGCTGACGCTGGGCGCGGCCAGCACGCTGGGACCAGCGGTGGGCGCGACCATCGGCGCCGCCACCATCAGCACCGCCTACCACAGCGGCTTTGGCGCGGTCTGGTGGACCTGGTGGACAGCGGACTCGATGGGCATCGTCATGTTGCTGCCGCTGATGGTATCGATCACCCGCGAGCGTTTCGCGGATACCTTCCGCCGCGCGCAGCTGCCCCGTTTTGCCGGACTGCTCCTGCTGAGCCTGGCGGTGGGCGGCGTGGCGCTATACAAGAGCAACGAGCCGTTCGTGGTGATGGCGCTGCCGCTGGTACTGGCGGCACTGCTGACCAATCCCTTTGCCACTGCCCTGCTGACGTTGCTGGCCATCTGCGGCACGGTGGCGCTGGGGCTGGTCACCGCATCGCTCGGCCTGGGCGCGAACGAGCCGTTCCTGCTGCAGTCGGTGCAGTTGTCGACCGCGCTGATCATGGTGTTCCCGATCTGCATCGCCTTCCTGCTGGAGCAGAACCGGCGCGACCGCAGCGAGCTGCGCGGCAGCGAGCGGCGCTTTCGCCAGGCCATGGAGCATTCGGCCATCGGCATGGCGCTGGTAGGGCTGGACGGCCGCTGGCTGCAGGTCAACCGCGCCATCTGCGACCTGTTCGGCTATGATGCCGCCGAGCTGGCGGAGCTGCCTTTCCCGACCATCACCCACCCGGACGATCTCGCCCCCGACCTGCACCAGGTCGAGCGCCTGCTGGCCGGCGAGATCGAGTCGTACCGGATAGAAAAGCGCTACCGCCACAAGGACGGCCGCTATCGCTGGGCCTTGCTGGCCGTCTCCCTGGTGCACGACGAGAACACGGGCAAGCCGCTGCATTTCATCTCGCAGGTGGAAGACATCGACGAGCGCAAGGCCGCGCTGGAAAAGCTCGAGGCATTGTCGCGCCGGACCCAGCTGGCGGTGGAAGCCGGCGGCGTAGGCATCTGGGAATGGGACGTTGCCAGCGGCGCGATCGAGTGGGACGCGCGCATGCATGCGCTGCACGGCGTCGATCCCGCCCTGGGCGCGCCGGACATCAAGCGCTGGACGGCGATGGTGCATCCCGAGGATGTCGAGCAGGCAAGCACCGAGATGCGCGAGGCGGTGCGCGGCACGCGCACCTTCGATACCGAATACCGCATCCAGCGCCCCAACGGCGCGGTGCGCCACATCCGCGCCATGGCAATGGTGCTGCGCCAGGACGAYGGCACCGCGSTGTCCATGATCGGCACCAACTGGGAYATCACCGARCAGCGCCRCCTSACCGAGGCGCTGTTCGAGGARAAGGAACGCCTGCATATCACGCTGCGCTCCATCGGCGATGCGGTGATCTGCACCGACGCCACCATGGGCGTCACCTTCATGAACCCGATCGCCGAGCAGCTCACCGGCTGGACCATGCAGGCGGCTGCCGGCCAGCCGCTCGAATCCATCTTCCGCATCGTCGACGAGCATACCAACGCGCCGATCCCCAGCCCGGTGGAACAGTGCCTGCTGACCTTGCGCCCGGTCTACCTGCAGGACGGCGCGGTGCTGCAAAGCCTGACCGGCGACCGCCATGACGTGCAGGACTCCGCCGCGCCAGTGCGCACGGCTACCGGCGAGGTCATCGGCGCGGTGCTGGTGTTCCAGGACATCACCGGTGCCCGCGCGCTGCAGCGCGAGCTGGCCCATTCGGCCTCGCACGATGCGCTCACCGGGCTGCCCAACCGCATCTGGTTCGAGAAGCGGCTGCGCGAGGCCTGCGAGGCTGCGCGCATGCAGCACCAGCATCACGCGCTGTGCTTCATCGACCTGGACCGCTTCAAGATCGTCAACGACACGGCCGGGCATGCCGCGGGCGACGTGCTGCTGCGCGAGCTCGCCCACGTGATCCGCTACCACGTGCGCCCGGACGACCTGCTCGCCCGCCTGGGCGGCGACGAGTTCGCGCTGCTGCTCATGGACTGCACGGTGGACCACGCCGAGCGTGTGTGCCAGAAGATCATCGATGCCATCCGCGGCCAGCGTTTCCCGTGGGAAGGGCGGGTCTACGATGTGGGCGCGAGCATCGGCATTACCGCCATCGACCACGAAACACCGCCGATGGGCGAGCTGATGAGCCGCGCCGACGTAGCCTGCTACGCGGCCAAGGCGGCCGGGCGCAGCCGCGTCTCGGTGTACCGGCGCGACGAAAGCGATGCGCAGCGCCACCACCAGGAGCTGCAGGTTGCCGCCGGCATCCACTCAGCGCTGGATGCGAACCGCTTCCGCCTGTTCGCCCAGGAGATCCGCGCGCTACAGAGACACAACCAGGCCGACCGCCATATCGAGATCCTGGTGCGCATGGTCGACGAGCAAGGCAAGCTGGTGATGCCGGGCGCGTTCATCCCCGCCGCCGAGCGCTATGACCTGATGGGCCACGTGGACCGCTGGGTGATCCACCACGTGCTGCAAGAATTCGGCGAGCGCCTGGCCGCGGTGCCCAGGCTCACGGTCGCAATCAACCTGTCGGCCAACTCGCTGGGCGAGCCGTTCCTGCTGCCGTTCCTGCACGCCGAGCTGCACGAGTCCGTGCTGCCCGCCAGCCGCATCCAGCTGGAGATCACCGAGACCGCGCTGATCAACAACATGGCGGCGGCCAATCGCCTGGTGACCGAAATGCGCAGCGCTGGCTGCACCGTGGCGCTGGACGATTTCGGGGCCGGCTTGTCGTCGTTCTCCTATCTCAAGCAGTTTCCGGTGGACTATCTCAAGATCGACGGGAGCTTTATCCGCCACCTGGCCGGCAGCGCGGTGGACCGCGAGATCGTCAGCTCGATCAACGATATCGGCCATCGCCTGGGCATGCTGACCGTGGCCGAATCCGTGGAGGACGAGGAAACGCTGCAGGCCTTGCGCTCGCTCGGCGTGGACTATGCCCAGGGCTATGTGATCGGGCGGCCGATGCCGCTGGAATTGTTCCTGGAGAGTTGCCCGACCCAACCCGTGGACAACGCCTGAGTCACCTGGCGTGCGTGGCTGGCGGCGGCGTGTGCCGGCCGCGCCATGCCCCTTGCATCACACACTGGCGCCCGCACGGGCGCCAGTGCCGCTTTCAGCCCCGCCACCCGTTCGGAAAACCGAACGCCCTGTCGCCCCGCCCGCACGGAAATCCGAACCGTGCGCCGAGCGCACATTAATTTTTCCTTGTTTTTCAGCAGCTTAGGCGGCTTCGGCACGGCCTTTGGCCTGGCACGCCTCGTGCAATGTATGCGCCGGCCCCAAGCGGCCATACAGGTCGACGGTTGGCTCCCCCCGTGCCGGCCCGGACCCAAAACAATGGAGGAAACAATGATCGACCCCGCCTTGCCGACCTTGCCCACCACACCGGTGGGCGCCGGGCACACGCTGCCCGTGCCCGTTTGGCATGGATCAACGCATTGATCCGGAATGATTCTGGATTGAACAGGCACTGATCTTCCCGGCTGAGGCCGCATGGCGCTGTCCCCACGACGGCAACGCCATGCCAGAAGGCTGCCAGCCCCCCCCCCCGCAAAACAGCCGTCCGGCCATTGGCCGGGCGCATCGGCCCGACTTCTGATGAAACTGAACCGACTGCCCACCCTGATTTTCATTGCGATGCTGCTTGGCGTGCTGGCCGGCACGGCCGCCCACCACTATGCGCCGGACCCCGCCGCCGCCAAGTCCATCGCCGACCACCTGTCCATCCTGACCGACGTGTTCCTGCGCATGATCAAGATGATCATCGGGCCGCTGGTGTTCGCCACCCTGGTCAGCGGCATCGCCAGCATGGGCGACGGCAAAGCCGTTGGCCGCATCGGCATGAAGGCGATGGCATGGTTCATCGCCGCGTCCATCACCTCGCTGCTGCTGGGCCTGCTGATGGCCAACCTGCTGCGCCCGGGCGAAGGCATGAACCTGGCGCTGCCGGCGGCGGATGCGGCCTCCAACCTGAAGACCGGGGCACTGAACCTGCGCGATTTCATCGCGCACATGTTCCCCAAGAGCTTCGTCGAGGCCATGGCTACCAATGAGATCCTGCAGATCGTGGTGTTCTCGCTGTTCTTCGGCTTTGCGCTGGGCACGCTCAAGGACGGCATTGGCAAACCCGTGCTGGCCGGCATCGAAGGCCTGTCGCACGTGATGCTGAAAATCACCAACTATGTGATGGCCTTCGCGCCGGTCGGCGTGTTCGGTGCGGTCGCAGCGGTGATCACCGCCGAAGGCCTGGGCGTGCTGGTCGTGTACGCCAAGCTGCTGGGCGCTGTCTACCTGTCGCTGGCGCTGCTGTGGGTGGCGCTGATCGCCGGTGGCTACTTCTTCCTCGGCCGCGATGTGTTCCGCCTGCTCAAGATGGTGCGCGCCCCGCTGATGATCGGCTTCGCCACCGCCAGCAGCGAATCGGCTTACCCCAAGGTGATCGAGCAGCTCGGCCGCTTTGGCGTCAAGGAGCGCATCACGGGCTTCGTGCTGCCGCTGGGCTACTCGTTCAACCTGGACGGCTCGATCATGTACACGTCCTTCGCCGCGCTGTTCGTGGCGCAGGTGTACGGCATCCACCTGTCGCTCTCGCAGCAGGTGACCATGCTGCTGGTGCTGCTGGTCACCAGCAAGGGCATCGCCGGCGTGCCGCGTGCCTCGCTGGTGGTGGTGGCCGCGGTGCTGCCGATGTTTGGCCTGCCCGAGGCCGGCATCCTGCTGGTGCTGGGCATCGACCACGTGCTGGACATGGGCCGTACCGTGACCAATGTGCTTGGCAACGCCATTGCCACAACCGTCGTCGCCAAAAGCGAAGGCGCCATCGGCGCGCCGGTGCCCGAAGAAGCGGATGACCCCGCTGCCGACGGCAACCGCGGCCTGACACCCGTTCAGGTCCTGGCCGGCAAGTAACACTGCCAGCGCGCCAAGGCCCGGCCACCGATCAGGTGGCCGGGCCTTTTTTGTTTCCGGGGGCCGGAAAACCGCGATGTGGTAAAAGACGGGGTCGCCGCGGGTGCCGCCATCGCACAATGTGCACATTGGCACTCCTACCCCTATTCTTACCCCTACTCTTACCCCTTTGCACGATGCACTTTTGCTGGCGCCTGCAGTCTTAACCAGTCGGGCTCGCTGCCCGCGACCGAGTTCCTTCGCCTTCGCTTCCTGCGCATTCCGCCCGCTCCCATGACCGGCCCGCTCCCCTCACACGCTACCCCGCAAGGCGCCCCGCACGATACCTCCGCTCGTGCCGCACGCCTGCGCCCGTGGGTGCCCCTCATGGCCATGCTGGCGTTGGCGACGCTGATCGGGCTGGCTGGCGCCATGGGCTACCGGTACAGCTACGACAACGCGCTGGCGCGCCAGGGCGAGCGCGGCCAGGTGCAGCTGCGCCTGTACGGGCAGGCCCTGTCGAGCGAGCTGGCGCGCTATGACTACGTGCCCAGCCTGCTCTCGCTGGACGACAAGATCGCTACCCTGCTGGCGCACCCGGACGACCCGGCACGCGTCGAGGCCGCCAACCAGTACCTGGCCGCGGTCAATGCCCGCGCCGGCACCCGCGTGGTGTTCGTGCTCGATGCCCGCGGCCATGTGCTCGCCACCAGCAACTGGCAGCGCCCCGACAGCTACCTGGGCGAAGACCTGAGCTTTCGCCCCTACTTCAGCGACGCCGCGGACGGTCAGCTGGGCCGCTTCTATGGCGTGGGCACCACCCGCAGCGAGCCCGGCTACTACCTCTCGGCGCCGCTGGGCGATCGCCACAAGCCAAGCGGCGTAGCGGTCGTCAAGGTGGGGCTGGAACCCCTGGAGAACCGCTGGCAGGGCGCCGATACCCAGATGCTGCTGACGGACGAGAACGGCGTGGTGATCCTGGCCTCCGACCCGTCCCTGAAACTGGGCGCGCTCAAGCCGCTGGCCCCCGAGCTGCGCGAGCGGCTGCAACGCAACCTGCAATACAACCGCGCCGCGCTCCCGCAGCTGGAGCTCACGCCGGTACGCAAGCTGTCCGACAGCGACGCCCTGGTCCGCCTGCGCAGCGGCCCGCCCATGCTGGCGCAGAACGCCGAACTGGTTGGCACCGACTGGCACCTGACGCTGCTCACCAATACCTCGCAGGCCCGCGTGGCCGCGCTCAGCACCGCCGCGCTGGCCGGCGTGCTCACCGCCTTCCTGTTGCTGCTGGCGGCGGCCTGGAACGTGCGCCGGCGCATCGCCAGCGAGCGCATGGCCGCGCGCGCCGCGCTGGAGGCCGCCAACGGCGAACTGGAGCGCAAGGTGGCGGAGCGCACCGCGGACCTGTCCGCCGCCAACCAGCATCTGCAGGCGGAAGTCGCCGAACGCATCCGCGCCGAGGCAACCTTGCGCCAGGCCCAGGATGGCCTGCTGCAGGCCGGCAAGCTGGCCGCGGTTGGCCAGATGTCCACCGGCATCGCCCACGAGCTCAACCAGCCCCTTGCCGCCCTGCGCACGCTCTCGGGCAATACCCAGAAATTCCTCGAGCGCGGCGACAACGCCACCGCGCAGGCCAACCTCGGCACCATCATCGGCCTGGTGGAGCGCATGGGGCGCATCACCGGCGCGCTCAAGTCATTCGCGCGCAAGCCCGGCAATGGCGGCACCGCCGCTCGCCTGGCACCGCTGGACGATGCGGTGGACAACGCCCTGTTCCTGCTCGATACGCGCCTGCAGGCGGTACGCCCGGCGCTGGTCCGGGAGATCGAGCCTGGCCTGATGGTGACGTGCGATCCCAACCGGCTGGAACAGGTGCTGGTCAACCTGATCGGCAACGCGCTCGACGCGCTGGCCGGCAACCCTGAGCCCCGGCTGGAGCTGCGCAGCCACCTGGCGGGCAGCAAGCTGCGCCTGACCATCCGCGACAACGGGCCCGGGCTGTCCGAGGAAGCCTTCGCGCGGCTGTTCGAGCCGTTCTTCACCACCAAGCCGGCAGGACAGGGACTGGGCCTGGGCCTGACGCTGTCGGCCGGCATCCTGGACGAGGTCGGCGGCAGCCTGGAGGCCAGCAATCACCCCGACGGCGGCGCGTGCTTCACGCTGGTGCTGCCGCTGGCCAGGCTTGAACCGGAGAGCCGCCATGGCAATTGACCCAAACCACGCCGATTCCCCCGACGCGATCGACCCCGCGCCGCTGACCGTGCTGATCGTCGAAGACGACCCCGACGTGCGCCTGGGCTGCGAGCAAGCACTGCGGCTCGAAGGCATTGCCACGCGTGCCGTGGCGAGCGCCGAAGCCGCCCTGCGCGAGGTCGGCAGCCATTTTCCCGGCGTGGTGGTGAGCGACATCCGCCTGCCCGGCATCGACGGCATGGCGCTGCTGCATGAGCTGCGCTCGCGCGACGATGCGCTGCCGGTGGTGATGGTCACGGGCCATGGCGACGTCAGCCTGGCCGTGCAGGCCATGAAGGCCGGCGCCTACCACTTCCTGGAAAAACCGTTCTCGCCCGAGCGCCTGGTAGAGGTCACGCAGCGCGCGCTGGAAAAGCGCCGGCTGGTGCTGGAAGTGGCCGAGCTGCGCAGGAAGCTGGCCGGACGCGACACCTTGCAGGCGCGCCTGATCGGCCATTCGCCATCCATCGAACGGCTGCGCAAGCTGATCGCCGACCTGGCCGACACCGCCGCCAACGTGCTCATCCACGGCGAGACCGGCACCGGCAAGGAACTGGTCGCCCGCTGCCTGCACGAAGCGAGCTCGCGCCGCGCGCGGCATTTTGTGCCGATCAATTGCGGCGGCCTGCCCGAGCAGCTGTTTGAAAGCGAGATCTTCGGCCATGAGGCCGGCTCGTTTACCGGCGCGGCGCGGCGGCGCATCGGCAAGATCGAGCACGCCGAGGGCGGCACGCTGTTCCTCGACGAGATCGAGAGCATGCCGATGCAGATGCAGATCAAGCTGCTGCGGGTGCTGCAGGAGCGCGTGGTGGAGCGGCTTGGCTCCAATACGCCGGTACCGGTCAACACCCGCGTGGTCGCGGCCACCAAGGCAGACCTGAAGGCGCTCTCGGCGGCCGGCCAGTTCCGCGCCGACCTCTACTACCGGCTSAACGTGGTGACGCTGGAGCTGCCGCCGCTGCGCGAGCGGCGCGARGACGTGCCGCCGCTGTTCGAGCATTTTGTCGCGCAGGCGGCGCTGCGCTTCGAGCGCGAGGCGCAGCCTGCCACGCCGGGGGAGCTCGCTGCGCTGATGGCCTATCCGTGGCCGGGCAATGTGCGCGAGCTGCGCAACCTGGCCGAGCGCCATGTGCTGGGACTGGGGTGCAATCCCGGGCAAGGCACCGCCGAGCCGGCAGCGCTGCCGCTGGCGCAGGCCGTGGAGCAGTTCGAGCGGGCCATGATTGCCGACGCCATGCGCAGGCATGAGGGGAACCTCAGCCGCGCGAGCGAGGCGCTGGGCATCGCCAAGACGACCTTGTTCGATAAGGTCAGGAAATACCGGCTTTGAGATTCCAGGCGTTGAGGTTTGCCGGGTGGCGGCGCTAGCTGCCACCGGCTGAACCGCAACGGCTTGCGCGCAGCTTGCGCTGAGGCTTTCGCTGCCGCGTCGGCCGCCGCGCCGCCCCCCGCCTCCTGCGCCCTCTCAGCCCCTTCGCTCCACCTCCCCGCCCTTCTCCCTTCCTTCCCTCCCGCCCCCGCGCTTCCTTCCCGCTTCGTTTTTCCTTGTGTGAGGTGCCGCACCGAAGCGGCGCGCACGCCGCGCCACTATGGTTTCACCCCTTCCCGCGCGCTTTGCACCTTGCCGTGCCTGGCGCGGCCGGTGCGGGACAAAGCCTGGCTTCGGCCGGGTTCGGCGACCGCGGTGCTGGCCCGCACCGTGGTCGCCTCCATGGCTGCCGGGCCTTGCCGCGTATTGAGAAGCCGCCAACGAGCAGGAGCGGAGCGACGATGATCCTTCAAGGAAACGACCCGACTACCGGCGCTTCGTTTTCGCTGGGCAACCGGATTCAGCGCCAGCTCTGGCACTGGGCCTGGTTGTGCCTGTTCAGGCCAAGCCCGCGCCCGCTGCATGCGTGGCGCGCGGCGCTGTTGAGGTTGTTCGGGGCGCAACTGGGCTCGCATGTGCATATCTATCCGGGCGTGAAGATCTGGGCGCCGTGGAACCTGTGCGTGGGCAGCCATGTCGGCGTGGCCGATGGCGTCACGCTGTACAACATGGCGCCGATCGACATCGGCGATTTCTGCGTGGTCTCGCAGGGCGCGCACCTGTGCACCGGCACGCACGACTACAACAGCGCCAACTTCCAGCTGGTAGCCCATCCCATCGTGCTTGCGGCGCACGTGTGGATCTGCGCCGAAGCCTTTGTCTCGCCCGGTGTGACGCTGGCCGAGGGCGCGGTGATCGCGCCGCGCGCGGTGGTGAGCAAAAGCCTGCGCACGCCATGGACCGTCTACGCGGGCATCCCGGCCCGCGCCATCAGCACGAGAGTCAGACATGCCAAGTCTCCAGCCTAGCCAGCCCATGCAAGCGCCGGGCATCTCCGTGCTGATCCTGACCCGCAACGAGGAGCAGGACCTGCCGGGCTGCCTGCAAAGCGTGGCCTGGTCGGACGACATTCACGTGTACGACTCGATGAGCACCGATGCCACGGTGGCGATCGCACAGCGCTTTGGCGCGCATGTCACGCAGCGCGTCTTCGACAACTGGGCCAGCCACCAGAACTGGGGCCTGCAGCACATCGGCTTTCGCCATCCCTGGGTGTTCTACATCGACGCCGACGAGCGCATGACGCCCGAGCTCGTGGCGCAAGCCCGGGCCGCGGTGCGCGCGGCGCGCGATGAGGTCGCGTTCCGGGTGCAACGGCGCGACTTTTTCCTAGGCACCTGGTTGCGCCATGTACAGACATCTCCCTTCTACCTGCGCTTGTTCCGCCCGGAGCGGATGCGCTACGAGCGCCTGGTAAACCCGGTGTCGATTCCCGACGGCCCGGCTGGCGAGCTGACGGGCTACCTCGATCACTACCCGTTCAGCAAAGGCGTGACCCACTGGATCACCCGCCACAACAATTACAGCGGGCTGGAAGCGATGCAGATCATCGAGAACCGGCGCGGCGAGGCGGCGTTCAGCCTGGCCGAAGCCCTGTTCGCGACGGATTTCCACCGGCGCCGCGCGCACCAGAAGGAACTGTTCTTCCGCCTGCCGTTGCGCCCCCTCGTCAAGTTCGCGATCCTGTACCTGGGCAAGCGCGGCTTTCTCGACGGACGGGCCGGGCTCACCTACGCCATGCTGCAGTCGATCTACGAGTACTTCATCGTGCTCAAGACACGCGAACTGGAAAGGTCCATGGTCCTGCCCGCGCCAGATCCCGAGTCCGTGTGCCCGGAAGGCGCGCCCGCACCCGTGCGCCAGTCCCTCCCGATGCCGGATATGACAGCAGATGGAGAAGGTGAATTCAGCAACCTGCCAGTCACATCGACCCGGCAAACGGTGGCAGTGGCTGGCGGGCGAAATCCCTGACGGCAAGCGAAATTGCTGCCCACGCCATATTTGTCATTCCTGCGGCGACCGGCCGCGCGGCCATGTGCGCTCTACGTTTCGATGGGCTGAGCGCGCGGCAGAAGCACTTCAGATGTATGTAATGTTTGCGATAAATTCCCGCTCGCCCGTGTCTGCCAAAACGCGGCAATATGCGTTTAAACCCAGAAGTGGGAGCGTTCAATGCGATTTCGAAATATTTGGCACGCCGTCTGGTTGCTTATGTTCGATACCGCATATGATTCGAGGCTGGCATTCTTCCGTTGGGAGAATCAGGCACCAGTGACATAGATCATGCCGTTGCAAGACCGTGGGAGCACCTTCGCTCCCGCCGCCCCGGATGCGAGGGCAGGTTATGCAAGAGGCCGAATGGTGCCAGCATGCAACCGTCTTCATGGCTCGCGTTGCCTTGCATTGCCAAGCCCCAAACCAGCGCGGAAGGCTCGCGCTGTCACTGCTGTTTCTCTCGCAGTGCGGTGTATTTAGTTAACGGGTGAACGGATGAAACTGGATTCAGAACTGGCTGAAAAGCCTTACTACAGTACGCGTACCGCCGCGAAGCTGCTCAATGTGTCATTGGGCACGGTGCAGAAGATGGTGGAACGCGGCGAACTCGGGGCCTGGAAAACCAACGGTGGCCACCGACGCATACATAAGGAAACCGTGCATCGCCTGCTGGCCACGCGCGTGGGGCAGGAACTTCCGTCTGTGCATGAACTCGACCTGGTGGTGTTTCACCCGAACCACCAGGAAGCCCAACGCATCCACGCACAATTGGGCAAATGGGGCTTGCCCCTGAAAAGCGTGGTGGTGGAGGACGTGGTGGATACCATCATTACTTCGGTCAGCTCGCATCCGCGAGTGGTGCTGTACTACGTGGAAGAACTCACTGACGCCGAGTCGGCCACCATCGAGAAGCTGCAGAACTTCTTTGCGCGCCAGAACGTCATCTTCGCCGTGATCACCAACCGCCAGGCCTATGACGGTGTGGCCGATGCACTGCAGCAGTGGGGCATCATGGTGTTCCTGAAAACGCCCTCGCTGGAAGAAGTCAAAGGCTTCCTGCGCGCGCAGCTGATGATGACCCGGGGCGCGGCAGGCTGATCAGCCGGCACATCGCCAAGACCCTGTCCAGGACGCTTCACCGGCAGCTATCTGCCCGGCCGTCACCCGGCCGCCCGGCTTGCCATGCCCGTTACCCGTGGGCGTGGCACCCGCTATAAACCGCACATCACAACGCCGCAGTCTCGTGACCCGCACGACTGCGGCGTTGTGGCATGCGCCGCCGCTTCAGGCCAGCGCCGCCAGCGGCTCACGCACGGGCTGCGGCACCCCGGCGTCCATCATCCAGCCATAGAGATTGCGGGGATCCGGCGGCGTCGCCACCAGCTCCACGTGGCTGCCGCGATGCTGCGCGTGGGCCGCGGCATGGATCCAGCGCAGCGCGGAGTAATCCTCCAGCGCGAATCCCACCGAGTCGAACACCGTCACCTGCCCTGTTTCGGTGCGTCCGGCCACCCGGCCGGACAGAATCTCCCACAACTCCGTCACCGGCGTATCCGGTGGCAATTGCTGGATCTCGCCTTCGATGCGGGTCTGTGGCGCGTACTCGACCACGATGCGCGCCTGGCGCAGGATCTGCGGGTGCAGTTCGGTCTTGCCTGGGCAATCGCCGCCTACCGCATTGATATGTACGCCGGGGGCGACCAGGTCAGGCGTGAGGATGGTGGCCCGCGTCTTGTCGGCGGTGACGGTGCTGATGATGTCGGCACCCTGCACGGCTGCGCGCACGGAGTCCACCGCCACCACCTTCAGCCCCGGCACGCCATGCAGGTTGCGCGCGAGCCTCGCCGTTGCGGCGGGATCGATATCGTAGGCGCGGATCTCCCGGATGCCCACCATGGCATGGAAGGCCAGCGCCTGGAACTCCGCCTGCGCGCCGTTGCCGATCAGCGCCAGCGTGGCGGCGCCGGGCCGCGCCATCACCTGCGCGGCGAGTGCCGACGTGGCGGCGGTGCGCAACGCGGTGGCCAACGTGAGGTCGCACAGCAGCAGCGGAAAGCCGCTCGCCACTTCCGCCAGCACGCCAAACGCCATCACTGTTGGCATGGCGTTCTGCGCGTTGCGCGGATGGCCGTTGACGTACTTGAACGCGTATTGCACCGCGTCGCTCACCGGCATCAGCTCGATCACCCCGTCGACGGAATGCGTCGCCAGCCGCGCGGATTTATCGAATGCGTCCCAGCGCACAAAATCCTGGCGAATGTGATGCGCCATCTGCGCGACGGCGTTGGCAACGCCCGTGGCGCGCACCAGCGCCGCTACATCGGCGGCGTCCAGAAAGCGGGTCATGGCGATCTCCTTCATGGTCTTCTCCCTTGCTGGCTCGGTATTGGTTTTTGCTCGCCCTTCGCRCTCATGCCGCCACCGCGGCGCCCTCGGCCACGGCGCTCGCCCGGGCCGGCCCGCTGGTGCGGTCCAGGCGCAGCGTCATGCAGTAGGCGCCGCCGCCGGACAGCATGTACGGCGACAGGTCGACCTCGCGCAACTGGTAGCCGCGCTGGCCCAGTTCGGCGCGCAGGTGCGGCGTGGTGCGCGTCATCACCACCTGATCATGCAGGTTGACCGCATTGACGCTGAAGTGGCGCAGGTCGTCCTCGCTCGCTTCGATGCGCAGGCTGGCCGGCACGCGCTCGCGCAAGATGCGCAGGGCGTCCTGCGTAAAAGCGGGCGGGTAGTAGAGAATCTCGCCGCCGGATAGCGGACAGAAGCACACGTCGAGGTGATAGCTCTGCGCCGTGGCAAGCTCCAGCGCGACAACCTCGCGGCCGAAATGGCTCGCCATGGCATCGGCCGCGGCACGCGAGGAGCGCGGGCCAAAGCCGGCCCAGAAATGGCCGCGCACGGCATCCCAGATGCAGTCGCCAGCGCCTTCCTGGTAGCAGCCTTCGGGCAGCAGGCTGACGGAGTCGATCAGGCCGCGTTCGCGCAGGCCCTCGAAGATCCGCGCAAAGGGCGCTTCCTCGCCGGCCCGTTGGGGATAGCGAAAGCGCGCCAGCACGGCGTGGCCGTCCAGCACCACGGCGGCGTTGGCGGGGAACACCATGTCGGGCAGGCCGGGCGCGCCGGGCGCGGTTTCCACCGTGAAGCCGGCCGCCTGCAGGGCCGCATGCAGGGATTCGAAGGATGCCACCGCATTGCGATGCATGCCGCGCGGGTCGCTGGCCCAGAGGCCGGGGTCCATCCACGGGTTGATGCTGTACGACACATCGTAATGGGTGGGCTCGACAAGCAAGATGGTGGGCTGGTGGATCACGCTGGCTCCTTTGGGTGATGGGTGACGGGGGTCAGTCAATGCCTTGGAATGCCTGCATTGTGGTGCACTGCCCCGCTAACTAAAAGCCAGCAAGTTGCGCAATTTGCCTGTGCCATACTGCAAAACGCCAGCTAAAATTAGCGAATCGCCAGCCGCAACGAAAATGCAGGCAAAGGCCCTCCCCAGCCCCCCCTTCCAGAACCCACCATGGACGACACCGACCGCCAACTGCTCGCCCTCTTGCGCGACAACGCGCGTACGCCCGCCACCGCCCTGGCCAAGGCGCTGCGCGTCTCGCGCGCCACCGTGCAGAACCGCATCGACAAGCTGGAAAAGGAAGGCCTGATCGTGGGCTATACGGTGCGGCTGAAGCCCGAAGCCGAGGCGCACCGCATCCGTGCCTGGATGACCATCGCGGTGGAAGGCAACACGGCGCGCGCGGTGCTGCAGGCACTGCGCGGCGAGCCCAATGTGCAGGCCATGCACACCACCAACGGGCGCTGGGACATCATCGCCGAGCTGCGCGCGGATTCGCTGGAAGCCTTCGACCGCACGCTGGACCGCATCCGGCTGATCGACGGCATTGCCGCCACGGAGACCAGCATCCTGCTGTCCAGCTACAAGCTTTAGGCGACGCGAGCGCGCTTACGCTGCGGCAGTGCCGCGCAGCCGTTCCCGCCGGGTTTCCTCGTGCAGCACCTGGCCGCTGGGGCGCAGCAGGTCGCGCAGCGAGACCACGCCCACCAGCCGCATGGAATCCAGGTCGGCCACCACCGGCAGCCGGCTGACACCGAGCTCCGCCATGCGGCCCGCAGCGAGGCGCGCGGTCTGCGCCGGCAGCAGCACCTGGTGCGGCTGCAGTGGCGCCATCAGCGCGCGGCCGGCCTCCATCGAAGCTTCCCGCCCGCGCAGCGCGTTGCGCTCCAGCATGCCGACCACGCGCGCTGCGCACACGACCGGATAGCCGCGATGCGGTGCGCGCTCGCCAAAGTGGCTGGCCCACAAGACGTGGACCGGCTGCTCGCCATCCACGCTCACCACAGCCGTCGTCATCAAATCCGCCACGTGCTGGCGCTCCAGCGGATCCACGCCATACTCGCGATAGATATGCAGGCCCCGGCGTGCGATCTTCTCGGTCATGATCGAGCGCTTCATGGTCAGCACCGTGAAGCCATGCGCCATCGCCACGGTCAGCAGCAGCGGCAGCAGAGCATTGCTGTCATGCGTCAGGCCAAACGCGAAGACGATGGCGGTCAGCGGCGCGCCAAGCACGCTGCCCAGCACACCCGCCATGCACACGAGCGCCCACAACTGCGGCGAGGCGCCGGGCAGCCACGGCGCCAGCGCCACGCCAAGGCCCGCGCCAAGCATCAGCAGCGGGGCCAGCACGCCACCCGACGTGCCGGACCCCAGCGCTGCCACCCAGATGATGGCCTTGACCGTCAGCAGGGCCAGCACCACGCCGATCGCCATGCGGTTGTGCAACAGGTCCGCGATCACGTCATAGCCCACGCCCAGCGCGCGCGRCTCGAAGTACCCGCCAATGCCGACCACCAGCCCGCCGATTGCCGGCCACCACATCCAGTGCAGCTTGAGCTTGGAGAACTGGTCCTCGGTGCGATAGAGCGCCAGCGTCAGCGCGGCGCCCAGCACGCCGCAAAGCAGCCCGGCAACCACGCACGAGCCCAGCGCCATGGTGCTGGCCGGCGCGGTGTGCAGCGCAAACAAGGGGCCAGGCTCGAACACCATCGTGCGCAGGAAGCCGGCAACGGCGCAAGCCAGCGCCACCGGCAGCAGGCTGCGCGGGCGCAGCTCGAACAGCAACAGCTCCACGGCCAGCAGCACCGCCGCCACCGGCGTGCCGAAGATCGCCGTCATGCCGGCGCAGGCACCCGCCACCAGCAGCGTCTTGCGCTCGGCCGCGGTGAGATGCAGGTACTGCGCGAGCAGCGAGGCGATCGAGCCGCCGGTCATGATGATCGGCCCCTCCGCGCCAAACGGCCCACCGCTGCCGATCACGATGCCAGAGGACAGCGGCTTGAGCACGGCCACCCGGGGCGACATCTTGCTCTTGCCGAACAGCACGGCCTCGATGGCTTCCGGGATGCCGTGGCCACGGATCTTGTCGCTGCCGTAACGCGCCATCAGGCCCACCAGCAGGCCGCCGACCGCCGGCACCACGATGACCCATGCCCCCAGCGCATGCTGCGCCGGCGAGCGATCCGCCAGCGACAGGGTCTGATAAAAGAAGAGATTGGTGAAGAACCGGATCAGGTTCAGCAACAGCACGGCAGCCGCCGTGCTGATGGCCCCGATAAGGGGCGCCAGCGCTGCCAGCAGAAGCAGCCGGCGGTCGACGGCGTAGTCGCGTTTTTCGAAGTGCATGGCCAGGATTGGGAAAGTAGGCGGAGGACAGGACGCGGATCGCGGGCTGATCCCGCTGCGCGAAAAACGAAATGTATCACGTCATGATATATTTGCGCGCTGGATTTCCGGAGCACGATGCCAAGGCGATCCAGGTGCGCTATTGCGCGCATTCGCCCGCACAACCCAAAGAAAAAAGACCCATGCCGCCATCCCAGGCCCCCTCCTTAGCCGACTTCCCGCCAGGCCGGGCACGTGCGTGGCTGCGCGCGTTTGCCCCCACCCCCATCGCCGCCGGCCGCCGCGAACGCGTCAAGAGCTGCCTGGGCGCGCTGGTCGGCCTGCTGCTCACCGAATGGATCAGCCGTCACCTGCTGGGTGGCTTCAACCCCTGGTTCATCGCCCCGATGGGCGCCTCCGCGGTGCTGCTGTTCGCCGTGCCGGCGAGCCCGCTGGCACAGCCCTGGTCCATCATCGGCGGCAACCTGGTGGCGGCGCTTATCGGCGTGGCCTGCGCGCGCTGGATCCCCGAGCCTGGGCTGGCCGCCTCGGTGGCCGTGGCGCTGGCCATCGTCGCCATGTTCCAGTTGCGCTGCGTGCACCCGCCCAGCGGCGCGGTGGCGATTACCGCGGTATTCGGCGGCCACGCCGTGACCCAGCTTGGCTTTGGCTTCGTGGTGATGCCGGTCGCGGTCAACTCGATGTTGCTGCTGCTGGTGGCGCTGCTGTTCAACAACCTGATGCGCCGGCGCTATCCGCACCGCCCCGTCGAACACGCCAACCCGCACCGCACCGCCGATCCGTTGCCGAGCGAGCGGGTGGGATTCAACCGCAGCGATCTGGACGAAGTGCTCAAGGCGCGCGGCGAGTTCCTGGACATCGAGGAAGACGACCTGGAAGACATCCTGGTGGCCGCGCAGCTACGGGCGTATCGCCGGCACTTTGGCGATGTGCGGTGCGTGGACATCATGTCGCGGGACGTGGTGACGGTGCAGCCCGGGCAGAGTGGCCTGGAGGCGCGCGCCCTGTTGTTCAAGCATGGGATCCAGGCGCTGCCGGTGGTGGATGCGCAGCGGCGGCTGCTTGGCATGCTTGGGTTGGCGGATCTTCTTGCGGCGCGCAGTGGCGCCGAGGGGCAGGTCCGCGTGGGAACTGCCAGGGACCTGATGCACACCGGCATGGCTACGGCACGGGCGGAGCAACCCATGGTGGAACTGGCGCGGGCGTTTTCCAATGGCGGCCTGCATCAGGTGCCGGTGGTGGATGCCCAGCGGCGGCTGCTGGGCATTGTCACGCAATCAGACCTGATCGCCGCGCTGCTCGAACAAGGCCCGCCGGCAAAAGTGGAACCGGATGCGCAGCCGGCAGGCTAACCCGCGCGGGCGCTAGCGGCTCGCCTGCAACCCGCCCGCCGCCGGCATGGCGTGTGCATCGGCACGCGCCATGCCATTGAACAACAGGTTCAACGCCACCGACATCACGCAAGCCAGCAGGATGCTGCTGTGCATGATGGGCTGCAGCCAGCCTGGCAGTTGATTGAACAGCGTGCCCGAGAACGTGGGCAGCAGCGAGATGGCCAGGGTGGCGGCAACGATGTACACGTTGTGCCGCGTACCCTCGAAATCCACCCGCGCCAGCGTGCGCACGCCCGCCGAGGTCACCACCCCGAACATGAACAGCCCTGCCCCGCCCAGCGCCGGCAGAGGGATGGAAGCGACGACCGTGGCCAGCTTGGGGAACAAGCCCAGCGCGCACAGGATCACGCCCGCCGCCACCACGACCCAGCGGCTCTTGACGCCCGTCACCACCAGCAGGCCGATGTTCTGGCTGTAGATGGTGTAGGGAAAGCCATTGAGCGCCCCGCCGATCACGCTGGCCAGCCCGTTGGCCCGCAGGCCATCCGTCATCTCGCCCGCGCTCAGCGGCTTGTTCACGACATCGCCGATCGCCAGGAACAAACCCATCGACTCGATCATGATGATGATCATCACCACCACGATCGTCAGCGTGGCCACCACGTCGAACACCGGCCAGCCGAAATAGAAGGGATGGATCACGTCGACCATCGGCGCCTCGGCCACGCCATGGAAGTCCACCATGCCGAAGGGGATCGCCACCAGCATGCCGGCCGCCAGCGCCAGCAGCACGGAGACATTGGACCAGAAGCCCTTGAGCCACTTGTTGATGACCAGGATCAGCGCGAACACGAAGCCCGCCAGTGCCAGGTGATGCGGCGCGCCAAAATCCGGCGCGCCACGCCCGCCGCCCACCCAGTTCACGCCGACCGGAAACAGCGACAGCCCCACCACCATCACGATGGACCCGCCAACGATGGGCGGAAAGAAGCGCAGCAGCTTGCCAAACACCGGCGCCAGCAGCATGGTGATGACGCCGCCCGCCATCACCGCACCGATGACGGCCGGCAAGCCAAGCGCAGGATTGGTGGCGATGACAAGGATCGGCGGGATGGCGCTGAAGGCCACGCCCTGCATCACCGGCATGCGCACGCCGAAGCGCCAGAAGCCCGCGGCCTGCAGGATGGTGGCGATGCCACAGGTGAAGAGGTCGGCATTGATCAGGACCGCCACTGCCTCCTTCGGCAGCTTGAGCGCGCTGGCGATGATCATCGGCACCGCAATGGCGCCGACGTACATCACCAGCACGTGCTGGAAGCCCAGCATCACCAGCGGCCCGGGGGCGGGCACCTGGTCAACTGCGGCCGGCCTGTCGCCGGTCAGGTCTTGGGTGTTCATGGGGTTGTCTCCTCTTGTGCCGTTACGTGCGATGACGCGACATCTCTGGGAATACGGGCGCGCAAAAAAAAGAAAGCCCCGGAACCTGGCTAGCGCCCAGCAGGCGCCGGGGCAAGATCAAGCAAGCATTACAGGTGCACCTCCTTCTCGCCATGCGCCTGCAGCAGCGCCATCAGCTTCTTGCGCATCACCAGCCCGGGCTTGTCGGACGGCATGTGGAACTCCATGCGCCGCGTGGTATCGATGGGCGCGTCGTAATCCGTGGCTTCCAGGATCTCCTTGTCCTCGCGCGTGACCGCATGATCGAACTTGACCAGTTCCTCGGCCGGGGCCTGCTGCTCCGTGTCGTTGCGGTATAGCCACTGGACCATCATCGTGCTCTTGTCGTCGATGGGCGTGGCGCAGTTGACGATGGTGTGCACCAGGCCATTCGGATAGGTGCAGCCGAAGCGGCGCGAGAACGGCATGTACCAGTTGTCATGCAGGTGGCGGATGGTCTCCGGCTCCTTGCTGCCGGTGAGCAGCCAGCTATCGGGCGGGTTCATGATCGGCACCGAGCGGCGCGACTCGAAACCCCACGCGTTCTCGATGATCTCGATGTCTGCCGGCTTCGGGCTGGCGAACTTGCCGAAGGTGTTCTTGTGCACGAAGCTGAAATGCGCGTTGTCGAACGAGTTCTCCATGAAGCGCAGGCCGCTGCATGCCCAACGCTCGTAGAACTGCGGGATGCGGCGCAGCGAAGGATCGTTGCCTTCCGGGATATCCGGGATATCGGTCAGCGGGTCTTCCAGCGCCACCCACACATAGCCATAGCGCAGCTTGCAGTGGTAGTTCGCCACGCGTGCGTTGGCGGGGATCATGTTCTGCGGCATCTGCGGAATGCGCACGCATTTGCCGCTGCAGTCGTAGGACCAGCCGTGATAGCCGCAGCACAGCAGGCCGTGCGCATCCACATAGCCCTTGGAGAGCTTGGCGGTGCGGTGGCAGCAGCGGTCGCGCACGGCTGCGGGCGTGCCATCGGCGCCGCGCCAGATCACGATGTCCTCGCCCAACAGCGTGAACGGCTGCGGGCCAAGGTCGAGCCTGGATTCGGGAATGACCGCGTACCAGAAGCGACGCAGGACCGGTTGTTGAGTGACAAGCATTGGGAAGTCTCCTCTCGTATTGTCGAGTGTGGGGTGTGCTGACGTGCAGGCGTGCAGGCGTGCAGCGCGTTGTGTTCTTGTTTCAGGCTGGTGCGGCTGGTGCGGCTTGCACCGGCAGCCAGTCGCCGATCTGTTTGGCAAGCGCACCCTTCTCGGCCACGGCCTTGCCCAGCAACGCGAATCCGGTCAGGGCGCCTTGCGTATCGCGGAACAACGCGCGCAGGCCCGCGCCGGCTTCCCCGGCCACCGCCTGGGACTCGATCTCCCAGTTGCCCGCGCCGGCCAGCGCGGGCGACACCACGGCTGGCAGCACGGGCGTTTTCACCACCACCGGCATGGCGGAGTAGCTCAGCGGCGTCGGCGTGCCGGCCAACGTGCGGGCCAGTGCGCGCGCAGCTTGCATCAGCGGCATCACGTAAGGCAGCACCAGGCCGTCGACCTCGGCGCAGTCGCCCAACGCGTAGACCGACGGTGCGCTGGTGCGCAGCAGGCGGTCCACCACGATGCCGCGCGCAGTGGCAATGCCGCCGTCCTGCGCCAGCGCCACGCGCGGCAGCAACCCGGTGGCGGACAGCACCACGTCGGCGGCGATCTGCGCGCCGCTGGCCAGTTGCACCGCGAGCGCGCCATCGCGGCGATGCACCGCGACCGGCATCTCGCCAAGGTGCAGCCGCACGCCGAGGCCGCGCAGCGCGCCGGCCATCAGAGCGCCCGCCTCGCCCGGCAGCAGCCGGCCGAGCGGCCATGCGGCAGGATCAACCAGCTCGACGTCGAAGCCACCCGCGTGCAGGTCATTGGCGAACTCGCAGCCGATCAGGCCCGCGCCGAGGATGGCCACGCGCCTCTTGCCTTGCAGCGAGGCGTGAAAGCGCGTGTAGTCGGCAAGATCGTTGACGGTCTGCACGGCATCGGCACCATCGCCTTGCAAGCCTGGCGCACGCGCTTGCGCGCCGAGCGCCAGCACCAGTTGTCCGTAGCGCAGCGGTTGCCCGTCGACCAGCACGGTGCCGGTGGCGGTATCGATGGCCGATGCATCGGCATGCGTCATCACGCGCGCGTTGAGCTGCGCGGCCATCTGCTGCGCGCTGGCGATGGCCAGTGCGGCGGGCGCCTTGTTGCCGGCCAGCGCATTGGACAGCATCGGCTTGGAATACGACTCGCCGCCATCGCGCGTGACGATGACCAGCGGCGTCGCGCTGTCGAGCTTGCGGAACTCGCGCGCCAGCGTGTAGCCGGCCAGGCCGGTGCCGAGGATGACCAGCGGCAGCGCTGGCTGCGCGTTCGCGGTGATGGCGGTGATGGCGTCGTTGGCGTCGTTGGCGTCGTTGGCGTCGTTGGCGTCGTTTGTCATGGCTCAGGCCACCACTTCCATCTCGAACTCGGCCTTGCTCACGCCGCAGTCCGGGCACAGCCATTCGTCGGGGATATCCTCCCAGCGCGTACCGGCGGGAAAACCGTGCTCAGGCATGCCGAGCGCTTCGTCGTATTCAAAGCCGCATACCATGCATTTCCATTTCGTCGCTGTCGTCATTGCGAGTCCTTTCGTCGGGTTCGGGTTGTTACGGGCTTGCTTGCCGGTCGGATGGCAGGCCTACGCCAGCGCAAATGGCGTGGCGCGCAAGCGCTTGCCGGTGGCCGCAAAGATGGCGTTGCCGATCGCCGGCACCACCGGCGGGTTGGACAGCTCGCCGACGCCACCGGGCTGCCTGCCGGAGGGCGGCATCACCACGATCTCCAGCGCCGGGGCGTCGCTCATGCGCACCACCGGGTAGTCGTGGAAGTTGCTTTGCTTCACGCCGCCGTTCTCGATATGCACCGCGTTCATCAGCGCGGTGGACACGCCCCAGTAGATGCCGCCAGCCAGTTGCTGGCGCACCGAGCTGGGATCGACGGCAAGCCCGCAGTCCACCACGCAGGTGATCTTGCGCACGGTGATGGCGCCGTTCCTGACGCTGACATCGGCCACGATGGCGATATAGCTCTTGTAGCCTTCGTAGGTGGCCACGCCCAGGCCACGGCCAATGCCGCCCTTGCCCGGCTTCGCGCCGGCTTTCCAGCCCGCCAGCGCGGCGGCGCGGTCGAGCACCGCCACATGCTCGGGCTTGCCTTGCAGCAGCTTCCTGCGCAACGCCACCGGGTCCTGCGCGCTGGCATGCGCGGCTTCGTCGATCAGGCTTTCGATGGCGAAGATATTCGGCACGTAGCTCACCGCGCGCCACCACCACACCGGGAAGCCCGGCTCGTGGCGCACCCAGGCGAGGTCGAGCGCGGGCACCTGGTAGTAGAAATCGTCGCGCATGCCCTCGGTGCAGCTCGGGTCGACCGGCACCTTGGCCAGGAAGCCGGGATCGTCGGGCTCCTTGATCGACGGCACCACGGCCCGCAGGCTGAAGGCCTGCACATTGCCGGCGGCGTCCAGCGCGGCGCGCGCCTTGTGCACGCTGGCGCTCTGGTAATAGAACGCGTGCATGTCGTCTTCGCGGCTGTAGAGCAGCTTGACGGGGCGGCCCATGCGCTTGGCGATATAGGTCGCCTCCAAAATGATGTGCAGCCCTTCGCGGGCGCCGAAGCTGCCGCCGGCTTCGGTCAGATGGATCTTCACGTTGTCGCGCGAGACCCCGGCAATGGTCTCGGCCGCCTGCGCGCAGCGCGAGGGCACCTGCACGCCGCCCCAGTACTCCACCGCGTCCGGCCGCACCCACGCCACGATGCTGAGCGGCTCCATCTGCGCATGCGCCTTGTAGGGCATGGTGTAGACCGCTTCCACCACCTTGGCGGCACCCTGGAAGGCGGCATCGGCATCGCCCTTGACCTTGGACTTCTTGCCAGGCTCATCCACGCGCGCGGCCATGGCGCGGATGGCGGCCTCGGCGCTGAAATCCTGCATTGCGCTGTCGCCCCACGCCACCTTGAGCGCCTGGCGCGCGCGCTGCGCGGCCCAGAAATGATCGGCCACGATGGCCACGCCGGGCTGGCTGGCGCCATTGATGGGGCGCGCGGCCGGCGCGTCGGGGCGGAAATGCGCGATCGTTTCCGGGATGTCGGTGGCGAACACATCGCGCACGCCGGGCAACGCCTTGACCTCGGCGGCGTTGAACGACACCACCCGCGCGTTGACCACTGGCGCGTGCACCACGATGGCGGTCAGCATGTCCGGCAGCTTGATGTCGATGGCGTAGCGCGCGCGGCCGGTGAGCTTGTCGGCCACGCGGTAGCTGCTGCGCTCCTTGCCGATCAGCACGAACTCGTCTGGCCGCTTGAGCGTGACCTCGGCCGGGACCGGCAGGCCTGCCGCGCCTTCGGCCAGCTCGCCGTAGGTGAGGCGCTGTCCGCTGGCCACGTGGATCACGGCGCCAGCGGCCGTCTTGCAGGCCGCCGGCTCGACCGCCCAGCGCCGCGCCGCCTGCGCCACCAGCATGGCGCGCGCGGTGGCGCCCGCGCGGCGCAGCGTGTTCCACTCGAGCGGCACGCTGGTGCTGCCGCCGGTGGCGTGCATGCCCCACAGCGGATGCAGGTAGGCCTTGGCAAGCGGATCGTCGGGCTGGATCACCTGCACGGTGGCCCAGTCGGCATCCAGCTCCTCGGCCAGCATCAGGCCCAGCGCATTCTTCACGCCGGTGCCGCTGTCGTATTTGTGGACCACCAGCAGCACGCGGTTGTCAGGGGTGACGCGGACCCAGGCATTGGGGGCGAAGTTGCCGGCCGCGCTATCGGTGATGGGCGCGGCGGCCGCGTTGCGGATGAACTGGCCGCCACTGCCGATCTCCAGCAGCAGGCCGCCGGCGAGCGCCGCGCCGGCTTGCAGGAAGCGGCGGCGCCCGCCATTGGCCGGGGTGGCATCGATCAGGTTGAGATCGCGCGTCATGCTGGCTTGCCTCCACGCAGTTCGGCGGCGGCGCGATGGATCGCGCGGCGGATGCGGTCGTAGGTGCCGCAGCGGCAGATGTTGCCGGCCATGGCGGCGTCGATATYGCTGTCGGTGGGGTTGCGCTTGCTGGCCAGCAGCGCGGCGGCCGACATCAGCTGACCGGACTGGCAGTAGCCGCATTGCGGCACGTCTTCGGCTTGCCAGGCTTTCTGCACCGCGTGCAGCGCATCGGGCTGGCCCAAACCCTCGATGGTGGTGACCCGCTTGCCGGCCACAGTGGAGACCGGCGTCTGGCAGGCCCGCACCGGGGCGCCATCCACATGCACCGTGCAGGCGCCGCACAGGCCCATGCCGCAGCCGTACTTGGTGCCGGTGAGATCGAGCTCGTCGCGCAGCACCCATAGCAAGGGGGTGTCGCCGGGAGCTTGCACGGCGCGCAGGGCGCCGTTGACTTTGATGGGGGTCATGGTTTTTTCTCCTTGCTCCGCCATTTGTCACTGCTTGGCGCTGCTGATTGCTGTCTTTGGGGGCTGGCGGGCCGTGTTGAAACAAAGACTAGCTGCGCCAAATCCATATGTGAAATATGATTTAAGAATCTTTTCCATACGACATCCATATGGATATCCGCCAGCTCCGCTATTTCATCGCCGTCGCCGAGGAGGGCAACTTCAGCCGTGCCGCCGAGCGCCTGCATATTTCCCAGCCGCCGCTGAGCCAGCAGATCAAGTCGCTGGAGGCGTCCCTTGGGGTCATCCTGTTCGAGCGTGGCCGCCTGGGCGCGCGCCTGACCCGGGCGGGCGAGGCGCTGCTGACGCGGGCGCGCGACATCGTGGCCGACCTGGACTCGACCCGGAAAATGGTGCTGCGCGTGGCCGACGGGCTGGAGGGCTACCTGCGCATCGGCATCATCAATTCCGTGATGTACGGCCCCCTGCCCCGTACCATGCGGCTGTTCCAGGAGCGCAACCCCGCAGTGGAGTGGACCCTGCACGAGATGCTCCCCGACCAGCAGGGCGAGGCGCTGGTGCGTGGCCAGATCGACGTCGGCTTTGCCTCCAGCGCTACCAGGCGGGAGGAACTGCGGTCGATCCGCGTCTATCCGCAGCCGCTGATGGCCGCGGTGCCGGCAAGCCATCCGCTGGCGGGAAGCGGCCGGATCCGGCTGAAGGCGCTGGCGGCGGAACCATTTGTGCTGCTTAATACCCAAAGCCCGGTGATCCGCAGCTTGCTGGCCGCCTGCGTGCGTAATGGCTTCCACCCGCGCGTGCTGCACGAGTCGGTGGATCCGCAGACGGTGCTGAGCCTGGTGGGCGCCGGCGTGGGGGTCAGCGCGCTGCCGCGCTCGCTGTCGGGCGCGCCGCGGGAGGACGTCACCTTCCTCACGCTGGACGAGCCGGGGCTGGCCGCCGACCTTTATGCCACCGTGCGGCGCGACCACGGCCTGCCCGCGCTGGACCGCTTTCTCACGCTGCTGGAAGATGTCACCGAGGTATGGCATCGTGAGACGTTCGGGGAAGGCCTGCGTAGCACGTAGCGCGCCCGGCGTCCCGCAATGCAACATTGCTGCCCCCGCGATGCCGCCCGCCTCCGGCGGGCTACGGGTTTTCCTATATATTGTTGCCGTTCACGTCACACCGGCAGTCCAGGAGAAGCACCCGATGAATTCCGGCCAACTGATTGAAAAACTCGCCGCCATCTTTGCACTGATCGTGCTGATCGGCGGCTCGCTGCTGGTGCTCGCGCCCTTTACCACCGCGCTGTTGTGGGGCGCCATCCTCGCCTTCAGCTCGTGGTACCCCTATACGGTGCTGTCGCGCTGGATGGGCAACCGGCGCAGCCTGGCGGCCCTGATCTGCGTGCTGCTGGCCGCGGTCATCGTGCTCGGCCCCTTTGTCTATGCTGGCGCCAGCATCTCCGCGCACATCGACGAGCTGTCCGGCCTGGTCGACCAGTTCTTCGATCACGGCGCGCCCGCGCTACCCGGGTGGCTGACCGGCCTGCCCTATGTGGGCGACTACCTGCAAAGCTCCTGGGACAAGGTGATCCATGCCGACTCGGAGATGGTCGCCAACCTGCGCAAGCTGATCGCGCCCGTGGGCCATGTGATACTGGGCGCCGGGCTGTCGATCGGCGCCGGGCTGGGCCAGCTGGCACTGTCGATCGTGCTGGCGTTCTTCTTCTATACCGGTGGCGAGTTCGCGGTGGCGTGGCTGCGCGCTGGCATGCGCCGCATTGCCGGCGAGCGCGCCGACCACCTGCTGGCGCTGGCCGGCAACACCGTCAAGGGCGTGGTCTACGGCGTGCTGGGCACCGCCTTCGTGCAGGCCTTGCTGGCCGGCATCGGCTTCTGGATCGCCGGCGTGCCCGGCGCCGCCATCCTCGGCTTCATCACCTTCTTCCTGTCCGTGATCCCGGTCGGCCCGCCGCTGGTGTGGATTCCCGCCGCGCTCTGGCTTTACCACACCGGCTCGCTCGGCTGGGCCATCTTCATGGTGGTGTGGGGCGTGGGCGTGGTCAGCATGGCCGACAACGTCATCAAGCCGCTCCTCATCAGCAAGGGCACCGACATGCCGCTGATCTGGGTCATGCTGGGCGTGTTCGGCGGCGCGCTGGCCTTTGGCTTTCTCGGCGTGTTTATCGGCCCGACGCTGCTGGCGGTGGCCTACGCGCTGCTGCGCGACTGGACCATCGGCTCGCAGCACCTGGCTGACCCGCCACCCGCGCTGGCGCAAGGCAAGCCCATCACCACCGCCGAGGACGTGGCGGGTTCCGGCAAGGCATGAGCGAAGCCGGCCGTCCCGAACCGCAGCCATTGGCACCACCACCCACCCAGGCCGAGCTGGCCCGGATGGTCGCCTGCGAGTACTGCGATGCGGTCTACCAGCGCACCGAGCTGGAGCCGGGCGAGCGCGCGCTGTGCCTGCGCTGCGGCGGCCAGCTCTACCGCGATAGCTCGCGGGCCTATGCGCGGCTGCTGCCGCTGGTCATTGCCGCGCTGATCCTGTTCCTGGTGTCCAACGCCTATCCCATCGTCGAGATGGATCTCAAGGGCGTGCGCACCGAAACCACGCTATGGGGCGCGGTGCAGGCGCTCTACGCGGACAACATGACGCTGGTGGCCGTGCTGGTGTTCGCCACCACCATCCTGTTTCCSYTGTCCGAGATGCTGATGATGCTTTACCTGCTGGTGCCCATGGCGCGCCACCGGATGCCGCCGGGCTTCGAGCGCATCGTGCGCGGCATCCAGCAAACCCGGCCGTGGGGCATGATCGAAGTCTTCATGATTGGCGTGCTGGTCACGCTGGTCAAGCTCTCGACCATGGCGCAGGTGCTGCCGGGCGTGGCGCTGTGGTCGTTCGCCGCGCTGGTGATCGTGCTGGCCGCGATGCTGTCGTTCGATCCGCGCGATCTGTGGCAGCACCTGGACGAGGAGCCGCCCCGATGAGCGCCCCAACCCCCAAGCCCCCGATGGGCGCCGCCGCGCTGGCGCGCTCGCGCCGCCTGGCCGCCAATGTGGTGGCGGAGCTGACCGACGACGACGAAACCAGGCCGCTGCCGCAGGTGCCCACCGCCACGTCGATGGGCCTGGTGTCCTGCCACGCCTGCGACGCGCTCAGCCCGCTCGCGATGCAAGGCGAGCCCTGCCCGCGCTGCGGCGCCACGCTGCATCACCGCAAGCCGAACAGCCTCGCGCGCACCTGGGCGTTCCTGTTGTCCGCCCTCATCCTTTATATTCCCGCCAACCTGCTGCCAGTCATGGTGACGCAGTCCATCCTGGGCACGCAGCGCGACACCATCTTCTCCGGCGTGGTCTACCTATGGTTGTCGGGCTCCAACATGCTGGCCATCGTGGTGCTGATCGCCAGCATCGTGGTGCCGCTGCTGAAGATGATCATCCTCGCGCTGCTGCTGCTGTCCGTGCACTTGCGCTCGCGCTGGCGGATTCGCCAGCAGACCCGGCTGTACGGGCTGGTGGAAATCATCGGCCGCTGGTCGATGCTGGATATTTTCGTGGTGGCGCTGCTGGCTTCGCTGGTGCGGGCCGGAGCACTCGCCACCATCATCCCGGGCGCCGGCGCCATGGCGTTCGGCTCCGTGGTGGTGCTCACCATGCTGGCTTCACTCAGTTTCGACCCGCGCCTGCTGTGGGATTCGATGGATACAAACGATGCCTGACCTAGACCCGTCTCCCCCCTCTCCTTCCTCGCAGCCACCGGCGCCGGAGCGCCGCCGCCGGGCGCGCTGGCTGCCCTCGCTGGTCTGGCTGATCCCGATCGTGGCGGCGCTGGTTGGCCTGTCGCTGCTGATCCACACGCTCACCGAGCGCGGCCCCGAGATCACGGTCACGTTCCGCACCGCCGAGGGCCTGGTCCCGGGCAAGACGCCGGTACGCTACAAGGACGTGGACATCGGCCTGGTCAAGTCCGTGCGGCTGGCCGGCGACCACTCGCACGTGATCGCCAAGATCGACCTGACCCAGGATGCGGCGAGCTTCTCCACCAAGGACACGCGCTTCTGGGTGGTGCGCCCGCGCTTTGCCACCAGCGGCATCTCCGGGCTGGGAACCCTGCTGTCAGGCGCCTATATCGGCGTCGACGCCGGCAAGTCCGAGGAGCGCGTGCGCGACTTCACCGGGCTGGAAGTGCCCCCCGCCGTCACCACCGATGCCTCCGGCAAGCAGTTCGTGCTGCGCGCCACCGATCTCGGCTCGCTCGACATCGGCTCGCCGGTCTACTACCGCCGCGTCCAGGTTGGCCAGGTGGTGGCTTACCAGCTGGAGCCCAACGGGCGCGACCTGTCGCTGCGCGTGTTCATCAACAAGCCCTACGACAAGCTCGTCACGGCCGACTCGCGCTTCTGGCACGCCAGCGGCGTGGACATCAAGCTCGATGCCGGCGGCTTCAAGCTCAACACGCAATCGCTGGTGACGGTGCTGCTCGGCGGCGTGGCCTTCCAGRCCCCCGACGACTCCAAGGCGACGGATGCCGCCAACGAGAACACCCAGTTCCTGCTGGCCAGCGACCAGACCGAGGCGATGAAGGAGCCGGAAGAAATCGCGCCTTCACTCGCCGTGCTGAACTTCGACCAGTCCGTGCGCGGGCTCTCGCCCGGCGCACCGGTGGATTTCCGCGGCGTGGTCGTGGGCCAGGTGCGCTCGATCGGCATCGAGTACCAGGTCGAGAAGAAGGCCTTCCGCCTGCCCGTGGTGGTGGAACTGTACCCCTCGCGCATGGGCTTCCGGGCGCGCGATGTGGAGGACGTCAACCGTGCCCGCAATATCGTCCAGACGCTGATCAAGCGTGGCATGCGCGCGCAGTTGCGCACCGGCAACCTGCTGACGGGCCAGCTCTATGTGGCGCTGGATTTCTTCCCCAAGGCGCCGCCGGCCAGCGTCAACCTGGATGGCGCCATGCCTGAACTGGCCACCACGCCGGGCGCGTTCGACGAGCTGCAGGCCAAGCTGGGCGATATCGTCAACAAGATCGACAAGGTGCCGTTCGAGCAGATCGGCCAGGACCTGCGCACGTCGATAGCCACGCTCAACACCATGATGACCAGCGCGGACAAACTGGTCGCCCAGCTCAACGGCGATGTGGCGCCCCAGGTGCTGGCCGCGCTGCAGGACGCGCGCAAGACGCTGGGCGCGGCCAACGGCACGCTCGCCTCGGACGCCCCGCTGCAGCAAGACACGCGCCGCATGATGCAGGAGCTCACGCGCACCGCGGTGTCGCTGCGCACGCTGACCGAGTACCTGGAACGCCACCCTGAAGCGCTGGTGCGCGGCAAGCCGGAGAAATGATGATGACCCGCATAGAGATGACCCGCCACCGCCTGTTGCTGCCCCTCGCGCTCGGCGCCGCGCTGCTGGCAGGCTGCGCCTCGCCCGATCCGCGCTATTACACGCTGGCCCAGGGTCCCGCTGCCGCTACGGCTACCGGCGCCGAAGGACGGGCCGCCGCGCCAGCGCAGCCAGTGTGGATCGAGGTTGCGCCGGTGCGCGTGCCTGAACGCCTCAACCGGCCGCAGCTGGTGGTGCGTGACGGCAAGGATGGCAACGAGCTCAAGCTGCTGGACCTGTCGCGCTGGTCCGCGCCGCTGCCGGACGAGCTGCGCGACGCGCTGTCGCAGCAACTGCAGGCCAGGCTAGGTGCGGTCGACACCTACCAGCAAGGCTTGTCGGAAGTGGAGCCCGTGTTCCGCATCACCACCGAAGTGGTGCGGCTGGATGCTGACGTGGGCCAGCGCGCTGGCGCCATCATCAACTGGACCGTGCGCCGCCTGCCCGACGGCAAGGTCAAGGCTGGCCGCACGCAGGCCGAGCTGGCCGCGCCGGGCGCGGTGGACGGCGTGGTAGCGGCTTACCGCCAGATCGTTGCAGGCACCGCGGACGATATCGCGGCAGGTGTGGAAACACTGCGCCGCGGCACGGCGAAATAGCTTCGAAGTGGCGGCGAAGTAGCGGCGCTGCGGGATGCAGGTCCAGCCCGCAGCGGAATCAATCCTCCGCCGGTGCCTGCGCGCCCCGGCAACTGCGCCGCCGCTCCGACTCGGCCATGGCCGCCAGGCAGGCCTCTGCGTCTCCCGCCACCAGCTTGGCCGAGCAGGCCAGCATCAGGTTCTTGCTCAGGCCGAAGTCCTCCACCACGAAGCCACGCGCATCGAGCCGTTCGCCCTTGCCGTGCGTGTCACCGGCGGCAACGGCCACGCGGTCCAGCAACGTGCCGCGGTCGCTGCTGTAGCCCCATACCGGCTTTTGCAGCGCGATGGCGAATCCCACCTCGAACGCCGTGCCGGAGTCCGGCTCGCCCGGCCCGCGGAAATCGTCCAGGTTAGCCATCACCATGTCGGCGCGGCGCAGCAGATTGATGTTCGCCTCATAGATCCAGCGCGCGGTGTCGGGGCCGCAAAGGCCGGCCGGGGCGGCTTTGTCGAGGGGATAGAGGCCGAGGAAGCCGTAATGGGCGCAGCGGGCCTTGAGGGCCTCGCCGTAGGCGATGGCGTCTTTGCGGAATACGTCGAAGCCGGCGAGGTAGATGGTTTTCATTGAGCGTGGCTGGGTGGCGGACGTTGACGCCAGTGAGGATAGCGCATGTGTTTGACGTGATGGCTACAGCGTCCACATCAAACCCAACGTCAACCTGAACCTGAACGGCAGGCCGCCGCCCTCGCCAGGCGGCGGCCTGCGTTACTGCTTTGCCGTGCTCACGCGGGCGGCGAGCCATCCTTGAATGCCCCCTTGAGCATCTGCCGCAGTTCGGGGCCATCCTGGTGCTGGTGCACCTGCACCGCATGCTGGACCGCGACTTCGAGCAGTTCGTCTTCGGTGTCGGCGCTCAATGCCACCGTGCACTTCGACGCGCTCGGAAACTCGCGGCAATCGATATATTTGCGTCCCATCATTGCCTCCTGACGCGTGAGGGTGAGATGGCGCCGCCGGGGCGGCGGGCGCCTGATCCACCGCCTGATCCAGTATAGGACCGGCGCCGTGCGCGGGGGGCCTGCCAGCGCGTCAGAGTACCGGGGTAATCACCTTGCCGGTGCCAAGGAACGCATCGAGGTTGTCGAACACCAGCCCGGCCATGGCCGCGCGGGTTTCATGCGTGCCACTGGCCACGTGCGGAGCCAGTACCGCGTTGTCCAGCGCGAACAGCGCCTCGGGCACTTCCGGCTCGGCGCGGAACACGTCCAGCCCGGCGCCGCCCAGGCGGCCGTCGCGCAAGGCAGCGACCAATGCGTCTTCGTCCACCACGCTGCCGCGCGACACATTGACCAGGATGCCCTTGGGGCCCAGCGCCTCGATGATGTCGGCCGATACCAGCCCTTCGGTCTCGGGGCCGCCCACGCAGGTCACGGCCAGGAAATCCGCCCAGCCGGCCAGCGCCTTCAGGTCAGGCTCGTGGCGCCACGGCGCGCCGTCGCGCGCCCTGCGGTTGTGGTACGCGATGCCCATGCCGAAACCAGTGGCGCGCTGCGCCACTTTCTCGCCGATGCGGCCCAGGCCCAGGATGCCGAGCTTCTTGCCGGAGACGCGGGTGGTCAGCGGGAAGTTGTCCTTGCCCCACTTGCCGGCGCGCACGAAGCGGTCGCCATGGGCGATGCCGCGGGCGGCGTCGAGCAGCAGGCCGAAGGCGAGGTCGGCCACGCAGTCGTTGAGCACGTCGGGCGTGTTGCTGACCTGGATGCCGCGCGCGCGGGCCGCGTCCAGCGCGATCGAGTCATAGCCGACCCCAAAGCTCACGATGGCTGCGAGCTTGGGCATGGCCGCGATGGCCTCGGCGGTGATGCCGTGGCGCGCCGATGTCACCGCCACGCGCGCCTGCTGCGCGTGCTCGCGCAGCCACGCCAGCGGCTCGGGCTGCTCCCACAGCGGCACGGCCTGGTACTGCTCGCGCAGGCGGGAATTGATCTGCGGCGCGAGGGGGCCGATCTGGATGAGCGTGGCATGGGACATGGATGCGAGGCGAGGAAAGAATGCAACGTTGAATGGTAGCGCAATCATAACGCGTCCCGCGCCGCGCCGCAGGGCAGCGCCCAGGCTCGGGAGTCAGGCGCTCTCGCGCTGGATGACCTCGAACCCCAGGTCGATGATGCGCTCCCCCACTTCGCGCCCGTCGATGCGGGCCAGCAGGCACTCGGCAGCGGTGCGGCCAATGGCCGGGCCGTCGATGCGCACGGTCGACAACGCCGGGTAGGTATGCGCGGCAAAGTTGAGATCACCGAAACCCATCACCGCGAGCTGCTCCGGCACCTTCAGCCCGCGCGCGCGGGCTTCCGACAGCGCGCCCTGCGCCAGCGTGTCCGAGCTGCAGAACACCACGTCTGGTCGCGCGCCGCCATCGAGCAGCCGCGCCAGCCCCTCGCGGCCAAGCCCCAGGCTGGACGGCGCGGGCACGATGCTGCTCGGCACTTCCGTGATGCCGTGGCGGCCGAACGCGTCGAGAAAGCCCAGGCGGCGCGACTCGGCGCGCTGGTCGCTGGCCGACAGGATGGCCGGCTTGCGATAGCCGCGCGCATGCAGGAACTCGGCCACTGTCTGGCCCACCTTCTCGTGAGAGAAACCCACCAGCATGTCGATCGGCGTGGGCGTGATGTCCCAGGTCTCCACCACCGGCACGCGCGCGGCCAGCAGGCGCCGGCGCGTGTCGGCGGTGTGCGCGATGCCGGTCAGCACGATGCCGTCGGGGCGGCGCGAAAGGATGGCGGCCAGCAGGTCCTGCTCGCGCGTGGCGGCATAGCCGGACAGGCCCAGCATCATCTGGTAGCCCGCTTGCGAGAAGCGATCGGTCAGCGCCTGGATCGTGTCCGCAAAGATCGAGTTGGCGATGGTCGGCACGATGGCCGCGATCAGCCGGCTGCGCCGCGAGGCCAGGCCGCCGGCCAGCAGGTTGGGCACGTAGCCGGTGCGCTGGATGGCCTCCTGCACGCGCGCCACGGTGCCCGCCGAGACCAGCCCGGGCTGGTTGACCACGCGCGACACGGTGATCGGCGAGACGCCCGCGATCTTGGCCACGTCAGCCAGCGTGACGCTGCCGGTGGCGCGGCCGGCAGGAGTTGGCGCGGACGCCGAACGAGGGGCGGTGCGAGGAGCGGTCGGCTTGCGGGATGAGGCCATGAATGTGGTGAAGGAAGCGGAAAAAGCCGGCTGGGCGCAGGGCCGGCATGGGCGCCATGATAGCGCCCGCGCCGCGCCGCGGGCTGCGATGCGGGGCCGCGCGACGGGTTAACCCCGAGCACGCATGCGTTGTGGGCGACAAATGACAGCGCTATCATCTGCTGTCTTCGGCGCTGGAGAAGCAGGACGGCCGCCCGCCGGGGCCAGACAAGAAAAGCAGACGTCGCCACGACGCTACCGATCAGAGGAGACAGCCCATGCCCACAAACCTCGCCGGCAAGAAGCCGCAAGACCGGCCCCGCAAGCAGCCCGAGGAACTGCGCAGCCACCGCTGGTACGGCGCCAACGACCTGCGCGCCTTCGGCCACCGCTCGCGCACCGCGCAGATGGGCTACAGCCGCGCCGACTACGCCGGCAAGCCGGTTGTCGCCATCATCAACACCTGGAGCGACATCAACCCCTGCCACAGCCACTTCCGCCAGCGCGCCGAAGAGGTCAAGCGCGGCATCTGGCAGGCGGGCGGATTCCCGGTGGAAATGCCGGCAATGAGCCTGTCCGAGCCGTTCCAGAAGCCCACCACCATGCTCTACCGCAACCTGCTGGCGATGGAGACCGAGGAACTGCTGCGCTCCTACCCTGCCGATGGCTGCGTGCTGCTGGGCGGCTGCGACAAGACCACGCCGGCCCTGCTGATGGGCGCGCTGGCGATGGACCTGCCCACCCTCTTCGTGCCGGCCGGGCCGATGCTGCGCGGCGACTGGAACGGCGTGACGCTGGGCTCCGGCTCGGATACGTGGAAGTACTGGGCCGAGCTGCGTGCCGGCAATATCACCGAGCAGGACTGGCAGGGCATCGAAGACGGCATCGCGCGCTCGCCAGGGCATTGCATGACGATGGGCACGGCATCGACCATGACGGCCGTGGTGGAGGCCATCGGCATGTGCCTGTCCGGCGCCTCGTCGATTCCCGCGCCGGATTCGCGCCATGCGCAAATGGCCTCGCTGTCGGGCCGGCGCATCGTCGAGATGGTGTGGCAGGACCTGAAGCCGTCGGAAATCGTCACGCCCGCCGCCATCGACAACGGCGTGCGCACTGCGCTGGCGCTGTCCGGCTCCACCAACGCCATCGTCCACCTGATCGCGCTGGCGCGCCGCGCCGGCCATGCGCTATCGCTGGATCGCTACGACGAACTGGCGCGCAGCACGCCGGTGCTGGCCAATATCCGTCCGTCGGGGCAGTACCTGATGGAAGACTTCTACTACGCTGGCGGCCTGCGCGCGATGCTCGCGCAGATGGGCGACCTGCTCGATACCGGCACGCTCACCGTCGATGGCCGCACGCTGGGAGAGAACCTGGCAGGCGCCCGCGTGTTCAATGACGACGTGATCCGCCCGCGCGACAAGCCACTGGTGGCCAGCGACGGGCTGGCCGTGCTGCGCGGCAACCTCGCCCCGGCCGGCGCCGTGATCAAGCCGCCGGCCGCGCAGCAAGACCTGCTGCGCCACACCGGCCGCGCCGTGGTATTCCGCGACTACAACGACATGGCGGCGCGCATCGACGACCCGGAGCTGGACATCGAAGCCACCTGCGTGATCGTGCTGCAGAACGCCGGGCCGCAAGGCGCGCCCGGCATGCCGGAATGGGGCCAGTTGCCGATTCCGCAGAAGCTGCTCAAGCAAGGCGTGCGCGACATGGTGCGCATCTCGGATGCGCGCATGAGCGGCACCAGCTATGGCGCGTGCGTGCTGCACGTGGCACCGGAATCGTATGTGGGCGGCCCGCTCGCCTTCGTGCGCGACGGCGACCTGATCGAGCTGGACGTGCCGGCCCGCAAGCTCAACCTGCTGATCAGCGACGACGAGATGGCGCGCCGCCGCGCCGCCTGGGTCGCGCCCGTGCCCAAGTTCGAGCGCGGCTACGGCAAGCTCTACCTGCGCCATGTCAGCCAGGCGGACAAGGGCTGCGACTTTGATTTCCTGGAACCGGTCGATGCCCCGGAGGACGGCGAGCCGGAGATCCACTAGCGCTTAACAAGCGTCCCACCATCGCCCCGGCATCGCTTCATCATCGCTTCACCACCCCAATAAGAACCGAGGAGACCCCACCCCATGAAACGCCAAGCCCTTGCGCTGCTGGCCGCCGCGGCGACCCTGGCCGCCGCCGCCCTCCCGCTGAGCGCATCCGCCCAGGCCAGCTGGCCCAGCAAGCCGATCACCTACGTGGTGCCGTTCCCGCCCGGGGGCACCACCGACACCCTGGCGCGCCTGATCGGCCAGCGCCTGGGCCAGGCGCTCGGCACCACCGTGGTGGTGGAGAACCGCCCCGGCGCCGGCGGCAATATCGGCTCCGACTACGCCTCCAAGGCCGCGCCCGATGGCTACACCATCCTCGGCGGCACCATCAGCTCGCACGCGATCAATGCCAGCCTGTACCCGAAGATGCCGTACGACGTGGTCAAGTCCTTCGCCCCCATCACGCTGATCGGCACCAATGCCAATGTGCTGGTCGTCAGCGCCGGCAGCCCGTTCAAGACGGTGAAGGACATCGTGGCCGAAGCCAAGGCCAAGCCGGATACGCTCGCCTTCGCATCCGCCGGCAACGGCACCTCGCAGCACCTGGCCGGTGAGTTGTTCAAGAGCCTGGCCGGCATCAAGATCACGCACATACCCTACAAAGGCAGCGGCCCGGCGATCCAGGACGTGATGGCGGGGCAGGTGCCAATGATGTTCGACACCACCGTGGTGGCTGCCCAGCATATCGACTCGGGCAAGCTGCGGGCGCTTGCCGTGACTTCCGCCAGGCGCATCAAGAGCATGCCGAATGTGCCGACGATGGCCGAAGCCGGCGTCAGCGGCTACGAGCTGGAATCCTGGCAAGCGATCTTTGCGCCGGCAAATACGCCCAAGCCGATCGTGGACCGCTTGTACAAGGAGATCTCAGCGATCATCAAGACGCCGGATATGCAGGCGCGGCTGGAGAAGCTGGGCATGGAGCCGTCGGGGATGTCGCCCGGGGAGTTTGCGGAGTTCCAGCGCAGCGAGATCGTGAAGTGGGCGAAGGTGGTTAAGGCGGCAGATATCAGGATTGATTGATATCGGGCTCGATTGAACTGGTGGTGGCCCGCTGACGCGGGGGTGGCGTTTTTTGGCGGGGTTTTACGGCTTCTAGCTGCTGGCGCGGCTGTACGGTGTTGGCCGTTTTAGAACGTGTGAGATGTCACTTCTCTTTACTCGTAAAGAGAAGTAACCAAGAGAAAGCGATCCTTGCAGGAGGCTGGCTTATTGGGGTTGCGTAGCCCAATGGTTTCGTCGTACGGCCCTGGGTGCTAATGGTCTCGTGCCGTTACCGGTTTGAATGGCCACGATCCCGCGGATGGCGCTGGTATCGTGGTGAGGCTGCTCGGTAGCGGCATCCCTGCGCATTCATCCATCTGCCGGTGCCGGTGCAAGGTATCACGATATATCACGCCGTGATGGTTTCGTGGTGGGGTGGGCGCGGTGAAGAAGTTCTTGGTCCTAGCAATCCGGTGCCACCGCGCCCACGACGGAAACGGGACGCTTGCAACTTCGTGGCCGGTCACCCCGCGAGCGACAGACGGCTTGAAGTTCGTGGTGGCCGCTACCGGGGGGACCACCACGAAACCCTGGGCATTGGCTGGGTCGTGGTGCTCTGAACCGGTAACGGCACGAGGCCATTAGCACCCGGGGCCGTACGACGAAACCATTGGGATCCCCAATGACGCCACGCCAGCCTCCTGCAAGGATCGCTTTCTCTTGGTTACTTCTCTTTACGAGTAAAGAGAAGTGACATCTCACACGTTCTAAAACAGCCAACACCGTACAGCCGCGCCAGCAGCTAGAGGCATAAAACCCCGCCCACAAACGTTACCCCCGCGTCAGCGGGCTACAAGCACGCGTGCCCCCCCCCAACGCCCCGTCCGCCCTGCCCCAAGAAATCAAGGACTCAAAGCCGGATGCTTCAACGCATGCGCTGTCTCTGCCAGATGCGCGCGAAAACTGCCTTCATCCCGCTTCAACCCCAGCTCGCCATACCGATAGGCCATGGCCAGCGCCTGGATCGATTCCGGATGCTCGCGCTCTGCCGCAGCCTCGTACCACGCTACCGCGCGGGCCTCGTCGCGCGGCACGCCCGCACCTTCACGATAGGCGTTGGCCAGCATGAACATCGCCTGCGGCACGCCGGCCTCGGCGGCCAGCTCGAACCAGCGCGCGGCCGCGGCCGGGTCCGGCGCTCGGCCATAACCGCCACGGTGCAGCAAGCCGAGGTAGTACGCAGCCCCGGTATTGCCCGCCGCGGCGGCCAGCTCGAAGTGGTGCCAGGCCGCCTCAGCGTCAGGCGCGCGCTGCGCATCGCCGAGGAAGGCCGCCTTGCCCAGCACGAAATGCGCGCGCGCATCGCCCGCCCCGGCGGCCTGCTTCAGCCAGTCCCGGCCTTCGGCATGCGCCGCCGCATCCCCGCTTGCCCACAACGCTTCGCCAAGCGCAGCCTGGGCCGCGCCCTCCCCTGCCCGCGCCGCCTGGCGCAGCGCCGCGAGCGCCTCTTCGTCTCCAGCCGAGCCGGCCCGCGTCTGCCACTGGGCAAGCTGCGCGTGGCGCGCGCTGGCATGCTCGCGCCACGCCGAAGCCCCGCCCACGCAGCCGGCCGCCACCGCGACCGCCACCAGCGCCGCGGCGATGACGGGATGCAGGCGGCGCTGACGGCCCTGGCGACGCACAGGCGCGCTGCATGCCGGCGCCGTCGTTCCCTTCATTGGCGTATTCGTTGCCGTGCGCATTGCCGTGGTCATTGCCGCCTTACTGGTTGAGGTCGACGCTGTATAGCGACAGGTTCTTGGTGGTGTCGTAGCTCGCCTGCTCCAGCGCGATATTGGCGAGGCCGGCGGCTTGCGCCTGCGCCAGCTGGCCTGGCGCGGAAGCAAACACCACCTTGCCGGCCGTGGCCACCTTGGTGAAGCGCCAGCTGCGCGCGCCGCCGTTGGCGGCACGCGTGATGGCGCCGGCCTTCTTGATGTAGGCGATCAGCACATCACGGCTGGCGTCCGGCGAGGCGTAGACCGTCTTGCTGCCGTCCAGGCCGGGGAAATTGCCGCCGCCGCTGGCGCGGTAATTGTTGGTGGCCACGATGAGCTGCTGGCTGGCGTCGAGCGGCACGCCCTTGTACGCGAGGTTCTTGATGCGGCTGCCCTCCGGCTGCGTCACGTCGATCTCGTACTGCAGGTCGGGTGAGGTGAACATGTCGAAGTTATAGCCAGGGAAGCTGCTGATGAGCGGCTGGTCAGCGGTCTTGGCCGGATCGATCAGGTTGAAGCGCTTGGCGGCGGTCTCCAGCCAGGCCTTGACGTCGCTGCCGTTCACCTTCACCGCGTAGATGGTGTTGGGGTAGAGGTAGAGATCGGCCGCATTGTTGATGGCGAGGTTGCCGGACTGCACGTCGGTGTAGTCGTTGCCGCCGCCAAAGCCGCTCTTGAACGGCGCGGAGACGGACAGCACCGGCAGCGTGGCCAGCGCCGGCAGGTTGGCGGCGATGTAGTCCTTCACGTAGGCCGCCTGCGCCTGGTTGACGATCTGGATCGCACCGGGATCGCCCACATCGGCGAAGTACGTGCTCATGCGGTAGTCGGTGGTGCCGATCGGCGTCTTCACGTAGGCGATGGTGGCCTGGTGCTCCGCATCGACCGCGGCCGCCACGCTGGCATCGGCCGCCACATAGCTCTTGTCGGCATTCTGGATCGAGCGCGCCTGGACCGTGGTGGCGCTCTTGTCGACCACCCAGCGATTGCCGTCATGCGCGAGCTGCAGCTTGATCACGCCGAGGCGGCGGCCCCAGTAGTCGGCCATCACGGTAGGCACGCCGTTGACCGTGCCGCGCACCTTGTCCACGCCCGGCAGGTTGAACTGCGCTACCGTGCTGGTGGCATCGGGGAAGACCTGGTGCGAGTGGCCGATCAGCATGGCGTCCACGCCGGCCACCTTGGACAGGTGCCAGCTGCCGTTCTCCATGGTGGGCGAGTACGCGGAGGCATCCAGCCCGCCGTGCGAGATCACCACCACCAGATCGGCGCCCTTGGCGCGCATCTCCGGCACGAACTTCTCGGCGGTTTCCTTCACACCCTCGGTGTAGACCTTGCCGTCGAGCCAGCGCTTGTCCCAGCTCATGATCGCGGGCGGCGTGAAACCGATGATGCCGACCTTGACCGGCACCGTGACGGTGTTGCCGTCGGGCCCGGTGGCGGTGATCTGGCGGGTGATGATGGTGTACGGCTGGAACAGCGGCGCGCGCGTGCGCACGCTGTACACGTTGGCCAGCACCTGCGGGAAGGCCGGCCCGGCGCACGGCGTCTGCACGGTCGGGTCGGGCAGGCCATCCACGTTGAAGCGGTTGCCCGTGACCTGGTTCAGATAGCCCAGGCCGTAGTTGAACTCGTGGTTGCCGATGCCGCCACCGTCGAACCTGGCCGCGTTCATCACCTTGTACATGGCCAGGGTCTCGCCGCACTTGAGCGGGTTGACCTGGGCCTGGTAATCGGCCAGCGCGGTGCCCTGGATCGTGTCGCCGTTGTCCAGCAGCAGGGTGTTGGGAAACTCGGCGCGCGCCTGCTTGATCAGGGTTGCCACGCGCTCGAAGCCGAAGGATTTGTCCTCGGCCAGCTTGAAGTAGTCGTAGCTGCGCACATTGGTGTGCAGGTCGGTGGTTTCCAGCAAGGCCAGCGTGGCCTTGGTGCCGGCCGAGACGCTATCGGCCTGCGGCGTGACGCCCGTGCCCGTGCCGGGGCTGGCGGGGCTGTCATCGGAGCCGCAGGCGGCCAGCAGCACGGTGGCCACGATGGCGGCGCCCAGCGCGGCCACGGTGGGCACAGCGAGGATCGGGGACGAAGCGGGTGCGGCGCGCGCGGATAGAACGTCGGTCGGACAGCGGTGCATTTGTGGCTCCCTTCTTTCTTGTTGTGCCTGGAGCCGGACATTGTCCCGAGCGCAAATGGCAACAGAGTGACGCGCGCGTTACACCACCGTGACGGCGGGCCGCCGGCGGCAGGCGCACCCGCACGGCCCTCCGATATGCCCTGTCCTGACCCAATGTGCCATTGACGCCGCGTTATATACCGTCATATATTGCGCATTTGGCGGGCACATCTGGCGGGCACATTCCGGCCTGGCTCGCCTGCTATCCAACCCGCTTCCGGCCACCCGCGCCCCGCCATGTCCATGCTCCCGATTTCCGCTCCGTTGCCTGCCCAGTCCCGCCAGCCGCGCGCCGCCTCGCTGGCAGCCGGCCTGCTGCTGTCCGCCACCCTGGCGCTGTCCGCCCCGGCCGCCTTCGGCGCAGACCTGGTGGTCTCCGCCGCGGCCAGCCTGACCAATGCCTTCAAGTCGCTCGCCGAATCCTACGAACGCGCGCACCCCCAGACCAAGGTGATCCTCAACTTCGGCGCCTCCGACGTGCTGATGCAGCAGATCGTCAACGGCGCGCCGGCCGATGTGTTTGCCTCGGCCGACCAGGACGCCATGAACAAGGCCGTGGCCGAGCGCGTGGTGCAGCCTGCGTCGCGCCGCGATTTCGCCGCCAACCAGCTTGCGCTGATCCTGCCGGCTGACAGCAAGCTGGAAGTGGGCAAGCTGCAGGACCTGGGCCGCCCCGAGTTCAAGCGCGTGGCCTTCGGCAACCCGGCGTCGGTGCCGGTGGGCCGCTATACCAAGGGCGCGCTGGAAGCAGCCGGCGTGTGGGATGCGGTCTCGGCCAAGGGCGTGATGGCGCAAAACGTGCGCCAGAGCCTGGATTACGTGGCCCGTGGCGAAGTCGATGCCGGCTTTGTGTTCGCCACCGATGCGGCGATCATGCCGGACAAGGTCAAGGTGGCGCTGCGGGTACCGACGCGCCAGCCGGTCACGTATCCGATCGCCATCACCTCGCACTCCAAGCAGCCCGAGCAAGCCGCGGCATTCCTCGGCTACGTGACGTCGCCGGAAGGGCAGGCGGTGCTGGCCAAGTATGGTTTTCTCAAGCCGTAAGCTGTAATCCGTAGGCCGTAGGCCGCAAGCCATAATCCCTGGTCCTTGCCCGCCGCCCCGGCGCCCGGGCGCGCCGCCAACCTGAATCCACCTTGCCGCCTGCCTGGCTCCGCCGGCAGGCGTTTATGCTGATGACCTCCCTGGAAGCTGTCTGGGTCCCACTGTCGCTGTCGCTCAAAGTCGCGGGCTGGGCCACTGTGCTCAACGCCGTGCTGGGCGTGGGCGCGGCCTTTGCACTGTCGCGCTGGCAATCGGCCGCGCGCGACGTGGTCGACGCCCTGCTCACGCTGCCGCTGGTGCTGCCACCGACCGTGCTCGGCTACTACCTGCTGGTGCTGGTCGGGCGCCGCGGCGTGTTCGGCGAGTGGCTTGGCCGGCTCGGCATCGAACTGGTCTTTACCTGGCAAGGCGCGGTGCTGGCCTCCACCATCGTGGCCTTCCCGCTGGTGCTGAAGTCGGCCCGCGCCGCCTTCGAAGGGGTTGACTCGCAGCTCGAGGACGCCGCGCGCGTGCTCGGCACGTCCGAGGCCGGCATCTTCTTTCGCGTGACGCTGCCGCTGGCGTCGCGCGGCATCATCGCCGGCGTGCTGCTGGCCTTTGCCCGCGCGCTGGGCGAGTTCGGCGCCACGCTGATGGTGGCGGGCAACCTGCCCGGGCGCACGCAAACGCTGTCGGTCGCCATCTACGAAGCCGTGCAGGCCGGCGACGACAACACCGCCAACGTGCTGGTGCTGGTCACCTCCCTCACCTGCGTGGTGCTGCTGGTGGCCGCCGGGCGGCTGGTGCCGCCCACCCGCAAAATGTACCGGTAGGCCGCCATGACCATGCAAGTCACCGTACGCAAGCAGCTCGGTTCCGCCGACCGCCGGTTCGGGCTGGATATCGCCTTCGATTCGGCAAGCAAGCGCATTGCGCTGTTTGGCCCCTCCGGCGCGGGCAAGAGCCTGACGCTGCGCGCCATCGCCGGATTGCTCACGCCGGACAGCGGCCGCATCGTGCTCAACGGCCGCACCCTGTTCGACAGCGAGACACATGTCAACGTGCGCCCGCAGGAGCGGCGCGTGGCCTACCTGTTCCAGGACTACGCCCTGTTCCCGCATCTGACGGTCGCGCAGAACATCGCCTTCGGGCTGGAGCGGGGCTGGCGCAACCCGCGCCGCAACACGCACCACCCGGAAGCGCAGCGCTGGATCGATGCGTTTGGCCTTGGCGCGATCACCGGCAACTATCCCGGCGAGATCTCCGGCGGCCAGAAGCAACGCGCCGCGCTGGCGCGCGCGCTGGCGGCGCGGCCCGATATCGTGCTGCTGGACGAGCCGTTCTCCGCGCTGGACCCGGCGCTGCGCATACGCATGCGCGCCGAGCTGCGCGCGCTGCAAGCCAGCCTGGAAGTGCCCATGCTGGTGATCTCGCACGACCCCGACGACGTGGAAGCCCTCGGCGACCACGTGCTGGAAGTGCGCGAAGGCCGCATCTTTGGCGCCGCGCCCGTGAAGGGGCATCCGCAGGTGTACGCACCCGTCTCGGCGCGTGCGGTCTGAGGCCGGCTCATTGAGGCCAACTCAGGCCCCGGCCGCGCGCAGCAGGTCGACGTAAGCGGTTTCGATTAGTTGCCCTCGCGTTATGCCCAGCTTGCCTAGCAGCGCATGCGCCTCGGCAACGCCGGCCTGCGCCGGCTCGCCGTCGGTCAGCACCACCTCCAGCTCCAGGAAATCCCCCAGCCCCTCCACGCGGTCCAGATGCACGCGCGTGCGGCCCACCAGGAACAAGGTGCGCGCCTTGCGCACGCGCCCGCTCTCGCCCCACGCCGCCGCCAGTGCGGCGCGCAGCGAATCGGGCGCGGCCGTGGGCGAGAGGATGTAGTGGCTCTCCTTGGGCCCGGCCTGGTCGGCGCGCGCGTAGAAGATCAACTGGCCTTCGCCGGACGGAAAGACACGCAGCTTGAGCCGCCCGTTGGGGCAGGCAAAGAAGGTGTCGTCCTGCAGGATCAGCTCGGGGCCATGGTCGGCCAGCGGCGCGACCCTTGGCAACAGCGCGTCCACGCTGGCGATACGCGCCTTGATTTCTATGTTGCTTGGCATGGTCGTCGGAAACTCGGGAATTCAGAAAACAAGGCAAACAGCTGCTTAGTGGCAATCATCCATATGGTGATGCCGATAACAATCTCCAGCACGCGCCAGGCTCAGCCCATGGTGCCCAGGATCACGCTCGACGCCTTGAAGATCGCCAGCGCGCGGCTGCCCTCGGCAAGCCCCAGCGCGCTCACGCTGTCGTTGGTGACAACGGCCACCACGGTGCCGCCGCCATCCAGTTCCAGCGCCACCTCGGCATTGACAGCGCCCGGCAGCACGCGGGTCACCTTGCCAGGCAACTGGTTGCGCGCCGAGAGCCGCAGCCCGGGATCGGGCAGCCCCAGCAGGACCGAGGAAGCCTTGATCAGCGCGAAGGCTTCGGCGCCGGGCGTGAGGCCCAGCGTCTCCACGCTTTCGTGGGTGATGGTGGCGACTACGTGCTGGCCACCCGCGAGCGACAGCGTGACTTCATCATTGACGGCGCCGCCGCGGATCGCGGCCACCTTGCCGAAAAGCTTGTTGCGCGCACTGGTCTTGATCATGAACCGCCGCATCAGGTGAAGGTCGTCCTGCGCCGTCTCGCTGACGTTTCCGAGGCTGGCAAGGTGTTCGATAAAGAGCCGGTGCTCGTGCTCAAGCGCGCGGTAGGTGCGGATCAGGCCGGCGGCGCGCTCGGTCAGCACCGTGCCGCCGCCGCCCTTGCCGCCGGCGGCGCGCACCACCAGCGGCTCGCTCGCGCTGTTGTTCATGGCGTCGATGGCATCCCAGGCGCCCTTGTAGCTCAGCCCGACCGCCTTGGCGGCGGCGGTGATCGAGCCGTGCTCGCCGATCGCGGCCAGCAGGGCGATGCGTTCGCGCCCGCCCCAGTCCTGGGAGCCTGAGCGAAACCAGATCGCGCCGTCGAGTTCTAGCATGCGGGAATGGCGCTACCGCGTGGCAGCGCAGCAAAGTGGCAGAAGGCGCTTATCTTAATGCCAAAGCGCAGCGACACGCGGCAGCCCGCGCGGCCTCAACTTGCCAGCGCATCAGCCCTGGTGAGCCGGGATATACCAGCGCATCATGCTGCCGGCGAAGTACTGGCGATCCAGCTGGCGCAGCAGGCGCCACGCGGTGAAAGCATCAATATCCAGGTTGACCCAGGCCCAAGGGTGGTTTGGATCGCCCTCGCGCATCAGTTCCACGGACGTCACCGGTGCGTAGGTCGCCAGCTTGTCGCGCAGCATCTGTTCGGTCACATCGCGGTGCAGGCCCCGGATGAGTACCTTCATGTCTTGCTCCCGATATGAGGCGGCGCGCACGTGGCGGGCAGCGCGTGCCTCCGTTGTCTAGCTCATTGTAGGCGGCCCGACGCGGGCCGTGGGCCACGCATCGCGCCCTTGGCGGCAGTCAGCCCATGATGTGCGCGCCGCCGTCCACGTACACGGTGTTGCCGGAAATCCGGCGCGCGTAGGGCGTCGCCAGGTAGGCGGTGGCAAAACCGACATCCATGATGTCGACCAGCTCGCCCAGCGGGGCGCGGCCCGCGGCATCCGCCAGCAATTGCTCGAAATCCTTGAGCCCGGACGCCGCGCGGGTCTTGAGCGGCCCCGGTGAAATGGCGTGCACGCGGATGCCGCTCGGGCCGAGTTCGTGCGCCAGGTAGCGGCAGGAGGCCTCCAGCGCCGCCTTGACCGGGCCCATCAGATTGTAGTTCGGTACCACGCGGTTGGCGCCCTCGTAGCTCATGGCGAACAGGCTGCCGCCCTCGCGCATCAGCGGCACCGCGCGCCGCGCCAGGCGCACGAAGGAATGACAGGACACGTCCATGGCCCGCGCGAAGCCGGCCGCCGATGCATTGAGCAGCCCGCCCTGCAAGTCGTCCTTGGGCGCGAAGGCCACCGAGTGCACCAGCACGTCGAGCTGGCCCCATTGCCGGGTGATCCGCTCGAACAGCGCCTGCTCCTGGCCCGCGTCCTCTACGTCGAGCGGCATCAGGATCGTCGCACCCACCGATTCGGCCAGCGGCGCCACATGCGGGTAGGCCTTGTCGTTGAGATAGGTGATCGCGAGCTCGGCGCCAAGCTCGCGGAAGGCCCGCGCGCAGCCCCACGCGATGGAATCCGCGTTGGCCACGCCGACCACCAGCACGCGCGCGCCCAGCAATGGGGGATTGGGTACTTGCACCATGATGTCCCTCGCTTAATGAATGCACGGCCCGGATGGCGCCGCCCGCCTGGTTCAGGTGCCTGTCTTGACGTTGCGCCGCGCCGAAGGCTTGCCCGTCTTGAGAGGCTTGGCCACCTTGCCCGGCTTGGCCGCGCCGGCCACAGCCGTGCCTGCCTTGCGAACGCGTGCGCTGGCTTCCGGCGAAGCGGCTCTGCGCACCGTGCGCGGCGTTTCCACGGGTGCGGGCGCCGGGGGCGCCGCGGTGGCGGGCTGCGCGGTTTGCCGCGCCGTATGGTCGGTGCCCAGCACGCGCGCCACCTCGCGATAGCGCGCCAGGCGGGCGCCTTCGAGCGGCCCCACCACGGTCACGATGCGATGGATCGCCATCATGATGCGATGGCGCAGCGCGCCGTCCGGCACCAGCAGCGGCAGCGCGGCCACGGCCCGCCCGGCGTCCAGCCCCACGATCATGCTCTGCCGCCTGACCGCGGCCTTGACCGTGGCGATGTCCGGCTGCTGCTCCAGGTGCTCGCGCGCCATCTGCCGCATCAGGTTGAAAGGCCGCTCCTCGATGCTGGTGTTCTCGTCCGCCACAAAGCAGAGGATGCGCATGAAGGCATCGAGCGGCGTGCCCTGCTCGATCCCCGCCTCGGCCTCATGGAGGCGCCGCGCGGCCAGTTCCTGGCGCAGCGCCGCGCTCAGCGGCGGCGGGCCGCGCTTTTCGGCGCCAGGCGAGAAGCCCATCAGCGCGGACAGCCATGGCGACTGGTACAACGCCTCGAAAAGCTGCTCCTGGAAGGCGTCGCGCTGGTCGCGCCACGCATCGAGCGTGCGCACGATGGTGTCGGACACCGCGCGCTCCAGCGTGACGAAGGGATTGTCCGGCGCCACCGGCTGGCGCGCCTCGCGCACCGTTGGCGCCAGTGCGGCGATCCACGCCATCCACGGATTCGCGTCCGACGCCAGAGAGCGCTCCAGCCGCGCCGGGTGCATCTGCCGCATCGCGTAGGCGCTCAGCTCGTTGGATACGGCCTGCACCGCCGCCGAGGCGAAGGTGTCGTACAAGCGCTGGTTGACTTCGGCCACGCGGCGCACCACCTCGAACGCACGCTCGTCGTCGCGGCCATCGTCCAGCGCGAGGATGTCGTCGATGGTCCTGCGCTCGAAGCGCATCAGGTAGCGGCCTTCGATCAGTTCCAGGTGCGAGGTGCCCGGCGCGATGTCTTCGATGCGCGCCTCGTACAGCCCTGGCGGCAGCACGTCGATCAGGTCCAGCGCCGAGAACAGCTCGGTGTGCTCGCGATTGGCCACGCCGGCCGAGACGAAGATGCCGAGGTGCCCGACCTTTTCATGCAGGCAGTAGACGATGACCTGGTCGTTGGCGACGATCTCGTCGACGCTGGCGTAGAGATCGGGAATCCAGTTCAGCGCCTGCTGCGGCGGCGTGATGTTGTCGCCCCAGGAAGCAAAGACCACGATCGGCGAGCGCACATTGCGCAGGTCCACCGCGACGCTGCCATCGGCGCTGCGCACCTCGCCGGCGGTGAGGTGGTTGCCAACGAACAGGTTCTGCACGATCCAGTCGATCTCGGCGCGGTTGAGCAGGAAGTGCCCGCCCCACCAGCGCTCGAACGCCAGGAAGCGCTCGCGCTCCGTATCCACCTGCGCATAGACGTCGTAGAGCTTTTTCCAGTACGTATTGGATGGATTGAGCTGCTCGAAATTCTGCACCAGCCAGGCCCCGTCAAAGCGGCCATTGCCGAGATCCGAAGTGAAGGACGACAGCCACGAGCCGCCCAGCAGCCCGCCGCTGTAGCGCATCGGGTTGCGCCCGCGCACGCCCGACCAGTAGGCCAGCGGCGAACCGGCCAGCAGGATGGGGCCGACCAGTTCCGGCGCGGCGGCCGCCAGCATCATCAGCGCCCAGCCGCCCTGGCAGTTGCCGATCACGAACGGCTTGCCCTGCGCTTGCGGATGGCGCTCGGCCACGGTGAGCAGGAACAGCGCTTCGGCGCGCGCCACGCACTCGATGGTCTGGCCCGGGCAAGGCACCGGGAAAAAGGTGACGAAGTAGCAGGGATGGCCGCTACGCAGCGCGATGCCGATCTCGCTGTCGATCTTGAAGCCGCCGATGCCGGGGCCATGCCCGGCGCGCGGATCGATCACCACGAAGGGCCGCTTGGTGTCGTCGGTGACAATGCCGGGCGGCGGCAGGATGCGCAGCAGCGCGTAGTTGGCGGGTTGCGCCAGCGTGCGCGCGTCGATCACCACCTCGTGCTCGAAGATCAGCACCGGCGGCATGCCCTCGCGCTCGTGCTCGAAGGTCTGGTTGCCGCGCTCGCGCAGGATGTCGAGCAACAGGATGGCGCGCTGCCAGGCGTCATGCGCGTAGGACCACGCATCGGACAAAAGCGGTGGCATGCCAGCGGCGGCGCTGCCGGCATGGATGGCGGGATCACGTGCGTTCACTCGGCTTCCCCTTCTACGTTCTACGGTGTGGCGCCGAAGGCAGTCGTTTCCAGGCGATCGCACGGAATTGCTGCCCTGCAGCACAGCACAATCTACCAGTCCGCATCGTGCTTGACAACCCGCTGCATGGGCGGATCCGGGGCCGGGATGACCTGGCGCAAGGTACACGCCAATGTCATCGTGGCGCAGGAAACTTCGCCTATACTGGCCTTTGTTTTTTGCGCGACGCAGCATGTCCGCGCGATCGCACCGCAACCCGACGCACCGGAACGCCGATGACCCACACGCCCGACAAGTACTCCGTCCTGCTGGCGCGCTGCCAGGATTTGCCCGCCATTCCCACCGCGGTGGCGCATCCCTGCGATGCTTCCTCGCTCGGCGGCGCGCTGCAGGCGGCCAGCCTGGGCCTGATCGTGCCGCTGCTGATCGGGCCCGAGGCACGCATCCGCCAGGTGGCCGACGCCAATGCGCTGGACCTTGGCGACAGCGTGCTGATCGACGCGCCGCACAGCCATGCCGCCGCCGCGCGCGCCGTCGCGGCAATCCGCGCGGGCGAAGCCGAGCTGCTGATGAAGGGCAGCCTGCACACCGATGAGCTGCTGCACGAAGTCACCGCGTCCGCCACCGGCCTGCGCACGGGGCGGCGCCTTTCGCATGTGTTTGCGATGGACGTGCCGAGCTATCACAAGCCGCTGTTCATCACCGACGCCGCCGTCAATATCTTTCCCACGCTCAACGACAAGGCCGATATCTGCCGCAACGCGATCGACCTGCTGCGCGTGCTGGGCATCGAGTGCCCCAAGGTGGCCATCCTCTCAGCGGTGGAAACCGTGACCGACAAGATCCCCTCCACCATCGACGCGGCCGCGCTGTGCATGATGAGCCGGCGCGGCCAGATCGAAGGCGGCATCCTCGACGGCCCGCTCGCGTTCGACAACGCGATCAGCCATGAGGCCGCGGTGACAAAGGGCATCGTCTCCGAGGTCGCGGGCGATCCCGACATCCTGCTCGTGCCCGACCTGGAGGCCGGCAACATGCTGGCCAAGCAGCTCACCTTCCTGGCCGGCGCCGAAGCCGCCGGCATCGTGCTGGGCGCGCGCGTGCCCATCATCCTCACCAGCCGCGCCGACAGCGTGCGCGCGCGCATCGGCAGTTGCGCGATTGCCGTGCTGCTGGCGCATGCGCGCCGCACTGGCCAGACGTCCAGCAGGATCTGAACGCCCCGGCGTCTCGGTCGCCGTCCCAGTCACAGTCAACGTCACCGTCACAAGGAGGCTTGCCAGCGTGAGCGCCACCCATCCCACCATCCTCGTCGTCAATGCCGGCTCCTCCAGCGTCAAGGTCTCGGTGTACGCCGTGCCCGAGGCCGCGCACGCCAATGCCGACATCAACCCGGTGCTCAGCGCGCACGGGCAGATCGAAGGCATCGGCGTGTCGCCGCGCCTGACCGCCAGCATGGCGGACGGCCGCGCGGTCGCGGACGAGCGCTTTCCGGTGGCGCAGGTGGCGGATCACGACGCGGCCTTCCGCCTGATCCGGCTGGTGCTCAGCATCGGGCTGCGCGATGCGCCGCCGGTGGCGATCGGCCATCGCGTGGTGCATGGCGGCGCGGATTTCTCCGCTGCCGTGAAGATCGACGACGACGTCATTGCCAAGCTGGAAGCATTGATCCCGCTGGCGCCGCTGCACCAGCCGCACAACCTCACGGCGATTCGCGCGGTGCGCGCCGCCGCGCCGGTGCTGCTGCAGGTCGCCTGCTTCGACACCGCCTTTCACGCCGGGCACGACCCGCTGGCGCAACTGCTCGCGCTGCCTTACGAATACTTCGAACGCGGCATCCGCCGTTACGGCTTTCACGGCCTGTCCTACGAGTACATCGCGCGCCGCCTGCAGCAGATCGCGCCCGACCTGGCACAGGGCCGCGTGATCGTGGCGCACCTGGGCAACGGCGCCAGCCTGTGCGCCATGCGCGACGGGCGCAGCGTGGAATCCACCATGGGCCTGACCGCGCTCGACGGCCTGCCGATGGGCACGCGCTGCGGCGCCATCGATGCCGGCGCCATCCTGTGGCTGTCGCAGCAAGGCATGAGCACCAAGGATATCGAGACGATGCTGTACCAGGAGTCAGGGCTGAAGGGACTGTCCGGCGTCAGCAGCGACATGCGCGCCCTGCTGGCCAGCGACGCGCCGCGCGCGCGCCTGGCGATTGATTTCTACGCCTATCGCGCGGCGCAGGAAATTGGCAAACTGGCGGCCACGCTGGGCGGCCTGGATGCGCTGGTGTTCACCGCCGGCATCGGCGCCAACTCGCCGCCCGTGCGCGAAAAGATCTGCGCGCGGCTGGCGGAGCTGTTTGGCATCAGCCTGGACGCGGGCGCCAACAACGAAAATCGCCAGCGCATCAGCCGCGACAACAGCCGCGTGCCGGTCCTGGTACTGCCTACCGACGAGGAAGGCATGATCGCGCTGAATACCGCACGCATCATGATGGAGCAGAACGCGCTCGCGTAGCGCTCCCGAGACGCTAGCGCTAGCGTGCGAGCGGCCTACGTTTGCAATGCGGATTCGGCGCGCGTATCCAGAACGTTGCGTTGGACAAGGCAGTGCAGGCCCATGCCGATCTTGGCGCGACGGATCTGGATGCCAGCCCTTCGGCGACCACGCGTTCGCCGAAGGGCTGGTCGATGCGCAGGATCAGTCAGCGCAAGCAGGAAGGCCGCCAACCCACGGCGCGCCCCGCTCCCGCATTGCGCTCCCCCTCCATCGACGTCAATTACTGGTTCCGCTCCGTGATGACGAGCGGGATGCGCACGTCGCCAACCGTCATGACCGCCTGCAGGGGCAGGGCCGAAGCCGGCAACGACGTGGCAGTGAACGCGCGCGATGGCGATGCGAAGCGCAGCCATGCCGGCAAGGCCGTTCCGTCCATTTGCGTCACCCTCACCTCGGCACCATTCGCTGCGCCAGGAATTGCCTGCGCGGGCAACGCGAACCGGAAGTGACTGCCCGGCCTGGCCATATCCTTCGGCACCGACACGGCGATAAGGTCCGACGGATTGCCAGTTGCCTTCAGGCTCACCGTGACCGTGATGCCATGCGGATCGTCGGCAGGCGCCCTCGAACCCGCGGCCGCGGTCGATGCGTCACCACCGCTGACGTTGCCGCCGGATGAGCCGCTGCTGCCTGACGACGAGGTGCCGCCGATCGAGGAGCTCGAACCACCGTTCGATGTGTCGCCGCCGCTGGAACTGCCGCCGGACGAGCCGCTGCCGCCCGAGGACGACGAAGAGCCACCGCTCGACGAGCTACCGCCAGACGATCCGCTGCCACCCGACGACGAGCTGGAACCGCCACCGGAGCTGCCGCCGGACGAGCCACTACCGCTCGACGAGCTCGAACCACCGTTCGACGTATCACTACCGCTGGAGCTACCGCCAGATGAACCGCTGCCACTCGACGACGAGGAGCTACCACTCGACGAGCTCGAGCCACCGCTCGACGTATCACTACCGCTGGAGCTACCACCGGACGAGCCGCTGCCGCTCGACGACGACGGCGAGCCACTCAACGAACCCGATCCACCGCTCGACGTATCACTTCCACTGGAGCTACCACCGGACGAACCACTGCCGCTTGACGACGACGACGGCGAGCCACTCGACGAACCCGACCCACCGCTCGATGTATCACTTCCACTGGAGCTACCACCGGACGAGCCGCTGCCACTCGACGACGAGGAACTGCCGCTCGACGAGCTCGAAGCACCGCTCGATGTATCACTACCGCTGGAGCTACCACCGGACGAACCACTGCCGCTCGACGACGACGACGGCGAGCCACTCGACGAACCCGACCCACCGCTCGATGTATCACTTCCACTGGAGCTACCACCGGACGAGCCGCTGCCGCTCGACGACGACGACGGCGAGCCACTCGACGAACCCGACCCACCGCTCGATGTATCACTACCGCTGGAGCCACCGCCAGACGATCCGCTGCCACCCGACGACGAGCTGGAACCGCTGCCGTAGCTACCGCCGGACGAGCCACTACCGCTCGATGACGAGGAGCTGCCGCTCGACGAGCTCGAACCACCGCTCGATGTATCACTACCGGTGGAGTTACCGCCAGACGAGCCGCTGCCACCCGACGACGAGCTGGAACCGCCACCGGAGCTGCCGCCGGACGAGCCACTACCGCTCGACGACGAGGAGCTGCCACTCGACGAGCTCGAACCACCGCTCGATGTATCACTACCGCTGGAGCCACCTCCGGACGAGCCGCTATCGCCCGACGACGACGAGCCACTCGACGAACCCGATCCACCGCTCGATGTATCACTACCGCTGGAGCTACCACCGGACGAAACACTGCCGCTCGACGAGCTCGATCCACCGCTCGACGTATCACTTCCGCTAGAGCTATCGCCAGACGAGCCGCTGCCACCCGACGACGAGCTGGAACCGCTGCTGGAGCTGCCGCCGGACGAGCCACTACCGGTCGACGAGTTCGAACCACCGCTCGACGTATCACTACCACTGGAGCTACCGCCGGACGATCCGCTATCGCTCGACGAGCTCGATCCACCGCTCGACGTATCACTACCGCTGGAGCTACCGCCGGACGAACCGCTACCACCCGACGACGAGGAGCCACCACTCGACGAACCCGACCCACCGCTCGACGTATCACTACCGCTGGAGCTACCACCGGACGAGCCGCTGCCACTCGACGACGAGGAGCTACCGCTCGACGACGAGGAGCCACTCGACGAACCCGATCCACCGCTCGACGTATCACTACCACTGGAGCTACCACCAGACAAGCCGCTGCCATCCGACGACGAGGAGCCACTCGACGAACCCGATCCACCGCTCGATGTATCACTACCGCTGGAGCTGCCACCGGACGAGCCGCTGCCACCCGACGACGAGGAGCCACTCGACGAACTCGATCCACCGCTCGATGTATCACTTCCGCTGGAGCTACCGCCAGACGAGCCGCTGCCACCCGACGACGAGCTGGAACCGCTGCTGAAGCTGCCGCCGGACGAACCACTGCCACTCGACGACGACGAGCCACCGCTCGATGATGAACTGCTGCCGCTCGAGGACGAGGAGCCGCTCGACGAGCTCGATCCACCACTCGATGTATCACTTCCACTGGAGCTACCACCGGACGATCCGCTGCCGCCCGACGACGAGCTGGAACCGCTGCCGGAGCTGCCGCCGGACGAGCCACTACCGCTCGACGACGAGGAGTTGCCGCTCGAAGAGCTCGATCCACCGCTCGATGTATCACTACCGCTGGAGCTACCGCCAGACGAGCCGCTATCGCCCGACGACGAGCTGGAACCGCTGCTGGAGCTGCCGCCGGACGAGCCACTACCGGTCGACGAGTTCGAACCACCGCTCGACGTATCACTACCACTGGAGCTACCGCCGGACGATCCGCTACCGCTCGACGTATCACTTCCGCTGGAGCTACCGCCAGACGAACCGCTGCCGCTCGACGAGCTCGATCCACCACTCGATGTATCACTTCCACTGGAGCTACCACCGGACGATCCGCTGCCGCCCGACGACGAGCTGGAACCGCTGCCGGAGCTGCCGCCGGACGACGAGGAGCTACCGCTCGACGAACCCGATCCACCGCTCGATGTATCACTTCCGCTGGAGCTACCACCGGACGAACCGCTACCGCTCGACGACGAGGAGTCACTCGACGAACCCGATCCACCGCTCGACGTATCACTACCGCTGGAGCTACCACCGGACGAACCGCTGTTGCCGGACGAAGAACCGCTACCCGACGAGCCGCTACCGCTCGATGAGCCAGTGCCATCGGGCTTGCCGCCGCTGGAGCTGCCACTCGACGAACCGCCGCTGCCACTCGAACTGCCGGAGGATGGATCCAGTGGCGGCGGCGACGGCATCGGCACGGGAACGGGCGCCGGCGCCGGAGGCGGCGGAATCGGCACCGGGAATCCACCCGACGATCCAGGGCCTCCCGACGAGCTGCCGGACGATCCGCTACCGCTAGAAGAGCCCGATCCGCTGGAGGAACCCGAGCCACTCGACGAACCCGAACCACTCGATGATCCCGAGCTACTCGACGAGCCCGAGCCACTCGATGAACCCGAGCTACTCGACGAACCCGAACCGCTCGATGATCCCGAGCCACTCGATGATCCCGAACCACTCGACGAGCCCGAGCCGCCAGACGAACCGGAGCCACTCGACGAACCCGAACTGGAGCTGGTGGCACACCCGCCGAAAACGCAAAGGACAGGCGCGCTGGTCCCTGACGCAGCCGCCGCCCAGATCGGCGCCTTGGCGGTGGTATCACTTGCAGGCGTGGAAATCTGGGTGACGGTCTGAGTCGTCTGGAGGAGCTTTTTCCATGCCGCATTGGTGGGATCCTTCATCTGCGCTGGAGTCAACGCGGTCCCTCCTACCTGTGCAACGGCTTGCTTGTTTTGATTGTTCCAGACTCCCCACGCGGTATCGGGGGGAGGAAGGGAGCCGCTCGGCCCGCCGATCAGGCCGCCTCCACTGCCATTGTTTACCAGCCCGCTCGCATAGCTCGTATCGATCTCTTGCAGGGGTAGGTTTGCAGTCTCCAATTGCCCCACCAATCCACCCGCATAGACCGAGCTCTTGCCGGAAATCGTGGCACTGACGTCTCCCGTGGCATAGCTGTTAAGGATCAGCGTCGAGCTTGAATAGCCGACCAGGCCACCTGCTCTGGCAACATAGGACTTGACACCGGTGGCCGCTACGGATCCCGTGGCATAGCTTTGCTCGATGTGCCCCAAAGCGTTCCCGATCAGGCCACCAACAGCGTCGCCCCCACTCACCGCTCCCGTGGCAAAAGAGGCCGACAGGTAATCAGAAAAAGGACTGACGTATTGCCCGAACAGCCCGCCGACCGCGAGCTTGCCGGTGACCGATCCGGTTGCGTAATCCCAGTACAGCCCCCAAGACAAGTAGTTGCCGTAGATCATCTGGGCATCAGCGGTGTTCTCGACAAAACCGACGAGACCACCTACGTTGGTTGAGTTTGGAGCCGTCACGTCAACCGTGGCATAACTATGCGTCACGCCGCCCAGCATGATATGCCCGATCAACCCGCCGACATCATCGGCCGAGCCCGAGACTTTCCCGCTACCGCTGACGTAGCTATTGCCGACCGTGCCTTGGAATTCATAGCCGACCAAGGCCCCGACCTCTCCCTGCCCGGTCACGCCACCAGGGCCGAGTACAAGGCCGACGTTGCGGATGGCTCCGCTGTTCTGCGAGAACAAGCCTACCTTGTCCGTCGTCGGCAGGTTGATCTCCAGCCCGGTGATCCGGTGTCCCAGTCCGTCAAATGCCCCGGTAAAGGCTCCGTGGTTGGCACCCGCCATGCCAATCGGCGTGAAGGCGCCGCTCAGCGCCACGTCGCTGCCCAGGAAGTAGTATCCGTTCAGCGACAGGTTCTGCAAGTCCGACTGCGACTTGATCTGGGTGTAGGTATTGCCGTTGATGACCAGGCTGCCGCTCGAATTGAAATCGACACGCCCGGTGAAGCCACCACCATTCAGGCTGACTCCCATCCTTACGGTGCCGCCGCTGACTGTGGTGCCGGTGTTCATCGCCAGCGAGCCCTGCCCGCTCACGCTGGCCACGGCATTGAAGTTGATATTGTTCTGCGCGTTCAGCGTTAGCGTGTTGACGTTCCACGTCACCGCATCGTTGACGTGGATACTGCCGTTGTCGGTGGTGCTGGTCCCCGCCGTGGCGCCATCGGTGGAGCTGATCGTGACATTGCTGGTGGCCAGCTTCGCGCTCAGCGCCGCGCCGGTGATGTCGCCGCCCGACGCGGCAATGGTGTAATTGTTCGGGTCGATCAGCCAGTTCCCGGTCCGGCCCTGCGGCGCGCGCGTATCCACCGTCGCGCTATCCGCGATCTTCACGTGCGAGCCCGACGTCTCCACGAAGCCGCCATCCCCGCCCAGCTTGCCGCCGCGCGCGCTGAGGGTGCCATCCACCGTGGTCAGGCTGTTGGCATTGCCCAGATCGGCGATCGCGATCACGCTGCCGCCCTTGCCCGCGCTCTGCGCGGCGGCGTCGGCGTTGATGATGCCGCTCTGCTGAATGGCATCGCTGGCCAGCAGGCGCACCGTGCCGCCGTCGCTGGTCAGGCCGGTGGCCTCCAGCGTGCCGGTGTTGCGCACCACGCCGCCCTGCAGGCGGTCTGCCGCCTGCGCCGACAGGATGATCAGCCCGCCCGGCGCGCGCACGGCGTTGCCGTTCTCCACCAGCGCGGCGATGGTCGCCGGCGTCACCAGGATATTGGCCAGCGTGCGGTTGCCGCCGAACTTCAGTTCGTAGGCCTCGCCCGCGGCCAGCGCCACGGTGCCCAGTTGCGCGACGATGACGCCATGGTTGCGCACCTCCGGTGCCAGCAGTGCGACGTACCCGCCCAGCGCGGCCGTGATCTGCCCGTCGTTGACGATGCTGCCGGTGGCGCCGTTGCGCGTGAAGCGGTAGTTGCCCGCCATGAAGTCGGCATTGGTAATGCCGTGCGTGGTCGCCACCAGGCTGCCCACGTTGATGCTGGCGGTCGGCCCGAAGTACATGCCCGCCGGGTTGACGAAGAACACTTGCCCCGGCGCGTTGATGTTGCCGTAGATCTGGCTGGGGTTGCTGTCCAGCACGCGGTTGAGGATGGCTGCGCCTGCCGAGGGCTGCTGGAAGTTGACCGTGGCCGCGCTGCCCACGTTGAAGCTCTGCCAGTTGACCACCGCGTTCTGCGAGGTCTGCGTGACGTTCGTCGTGTTGCCGCCGGTGCTGATGCTGGCCTGCCCCGCCGCCACCTGCCCGCCGGTGGGCAGCTGGTTCGGCGCCGGCGGCGCGGCATGCGCCAGGCCGATGCCGGCCAGCGCCGCCACCAGCGGCTTGATGGCCAGGCGGGCGCGCGTTGCGACGACGCCCACGCTGCGGCTGGCCTTGCCGCGACTGCGCGCGGTCTCTGCCACGACGACCCAGGCACGCACGAGTTCGCTCCAGATCAGGCGATAGATCTTGTTCATAGACGGACTTCCGGGAAACTTAGAACGACAGGCTGGCGGTCAGCCAGACGCGGTTTTTGATCAGGGAGCCGTCCTGGTCCTTGCCGGACGGCGTGGCGTTCGGATTGCCGCCGATGCGGTGCGCCCAGGTCGCGCCCAGGTTCACCCCGCGCCCGGGCTGCCACTGCACGGCCAGCCCCGCCCCTTGCAGGTGGTAGCTGTTGGCCAGCGGCGCGCCGGGGAAGTTGTTGTCCCGATTGACCGTGACGTGGCCCCAGTCATAGAAGCCAGACAGCGACACCCCGTACGGCAGGCGCCAGCGCAACTCCAGGTTGACCAGTTGCCCCTCGCTGCCGCCGCCCTCGCCGATCGGGTAGGCGCGCACGCCGCTCGGGCCGCCCAGGTAGAACTTCTCCGACGAATCCAGGTTCTTGCTGGCCATCTGCCCGGACAGCATGGCCGTGGCCGACAGTGCATCGGTCAGCACCTGCTGGCGCGACATGCCGTAGCGCAGCTTCAGGAACTGGCCGGCAGTGCGCGCCGTCATGGCGTCGGCGGCCTGCGTGGGCGACTGGCCCAGGTTCAGGTTGCCTCCGGTGAAAATCGCGCTGGCGGTGTTGGAGCCGCCGCGGCCCAGGTTGTCGAACAGGTTGCCGCTCAGGCCCAGGCTCAGCGTGTTGTCGAAATAGCGGCTGGTGGTGACCTGACTGGCCTCGTTGTCGTAGGTCTTATGGTCGTAATTGGCCACGAAGTAAAGGTTGCGCTGGCGCGCGCGGATCAGCGGATAACTCGCCTCCAGGCCTACCGTGTTGGAGTTGCCGCGCGCGTTCAGCGCCTTGAAGTCATCCGCCACCAGCCGGTAGTCCAGCCGCGAGGCGTTGGCGCCAACGCGCCAGCCGTCATAGCCCACCGGCACCGTGTAGCCTAGCCGCAGGTAGCGGTAGCCCTCGCTCAGCAAGCCGTTGGCCAGCAGCTGGTCGCCGAAACCCGCCAGGCTGTTCACGCTGGCGTTGCCCACCAGCCGCGCCGCGCCGGTGGAGCGCGCGCCCTGGTTGTCCATGGCCACATTGCCGGTCGCCAGCGGCGTTTCCACGAAATTCAACGCCAGGTCGGTTTCCTGCTCCTGCGTGCCCGGCTGCAGCCGCCCCACCAGCGAGATGCCCGGCAGGTCGTTGGCCAGCAGCAGCGCGCGGTCCAGCGTCTCGGTATTCAACGGCTGGCCCACGGGCTGGTGTGCAGCGAAGCCGGCGATGATGCGCTCGCGGCTCACGCGCTGCGGGCCCTGGCCCTCGATGCGCACGCCGCCGAACACGCCTTCCACCACCTGGATGGTCACCACCCCCTCGCGCACGTCCTGCGCGGGCAGGTAGGCCCGCACGACCCAGCCCGCCGCGCGGTAGGCCTCAGCCACCGCGGCGGCGGCGGCCTGCAGCTCGCTGAAGTCCAGCGGCCGGTTCAGGAAGCCTGCCACCACCGGCGCGAGCTGCGCCTCGCGCATCTGCTTGTTGCCGGCAAAGCGGAAGGCCTTGACCGTCACGGTGGCCTCGCCGCGCTGGCGCATCGGCGGCGGCGCCGCCGCGCGGTCCGGCGCCACCGGCCGCGGCAAGGCCGGCGGCAGCTCGGGCTCGATCTGCTGGCGCAGCGCGCCGGCGTCGGGCGGCGTCTGCGCGAGGACAGGACCGGCCGCCAGGGCAGTCAGGCACAGACCCACCAGTTGCCGCACACCGGCGGGCACCCGGCCGTAAGAACAGGAAATAGGACTACGCATTGGAGAATGAAATCAGAGACTTTTATATAGGCTCCGACTCTATCCAACGGCCAGCCAGAAAAGCTGACAAGTCCTGACATTGGCAAAAACGACCCCACAAGCGACCGCGGCTGGGCTAAAGTCCCGCCGGCCGTCCGCCTCGCTTTGCTACGATGGCTAGCGCTGCGCTAACGGTCCGTTGGGGGATGACGCGCTTGGGATGACGCGCTCGCAAAGTACCTTGGAGACAAGGATCGCTAACCGCGTACGAGATAGGCTTGGCGCAAGCGCTCGGCATCCACCTTGAGCACGTCGCCCAGGTAGGCATCGATGCCGCCGTAGTCCTGCTCGATGACATGCATCGAGGCTTCCAGGTAGGAGGCCTTCACCGCCAGCAGCGGCCACATCACCGCGGGATCGACACCGAACTGCGCCGCGCCGGCGCTCATCTTCTGGTTGAAGCCCTGGTTCCAATGATTCGATTCCAGGTAGTTGGCCATGATGATGCCGCGCTCCACGCCCAGGCCGGCCAGCAGCAGCATCGAGGCAAAGCCGGTACGATCCTTGCCCGCGGTGCAGTGATACAGCAGGTTGCCGCCCTGCTCCGCAGTCTTCAGGAAGCCGCCAAAGGCGGCCTGGTACTTGCGCGGAAAGTCACCATAGACCTCCAGCATGAAGGCTTCCATCTGCGCCGCGCTGCCGTCGCGCAAACGCGGCATCAGCTCGGCCATCGACATGCTGCCTTCGAGCACCGGTGTGGCGACCCAGCGGAAGGCCTCGCCAAAGGGGCTTTCCGCGGCGGTCTTCTCACCGGCCGAGCGGAAGTCGATCACCATGTCCAGCTGCAATGCGCGCAGCCGTTCCATATCCGCCGCGCTGGCCAGGCCCGGGTTGCCGCTGCGAAACAGCTTGCCGGCACGCACGCGGTGGCCGTCGCGCGTGGCGAGGCCGCCGAGGTCGCGCAGATTGACCACATTGTCCAGCGCAAGCGCTGCGTTGCCCGGCACGCCGGCACCTTGTGATGGCGCATCGGCCATGTTTTCCTGCATCGTGTGTCCCTGCCCTGTCTTTGTCGTTCGGTGGCGCGCGCACCGCACGGCACGTGTTGGCGGCTCAGCGCGCGCGATAGGCCGGCACATGCCAGCGCGTATGGCAGCCAGCAATATAACGGCGATCGAGCTTCGCCACCAGTTTCCACACGCTCATCGGGTCCACATCGTCCAGATCCAGGTCGACCCAGGCCCAGGGATGCGCACCGTCGCCCTCGCAGATCAGCTCGATGTCCTTGACCCGCACGTAGGCGGCCAGCGCCGTGCGCAGCGCGGATGCGTCGACTTCGGCACGTAGTCCTCTTACTAAAACCTTCATCATGCACTCCAGAGTTTTCAGATCACGTTCGCGCGGCTCACCAGTGTGCGGGGCCGCCGGTTGTTGCGCTCGCTGCGCAACGCACGCAAGTCCTTGTATCGCAATGAACTGAAAGTCTGACCGCTTGGCGCATCGAAATTTCCCTGTGCGAGCCGGTTCTTTGATCCGCGTCATATGCGCCCGGATCCACCCTCGACAGGCACTGTTGGCCGGCACGATAATTTCCCCATGTCGAACGCGGCAGCCCGGCCGCAAGCCGGTCTCCCGCCTCCGCCAGGTCTTCACGGAACGCCGCCGAACGACGCCGCCACCCTGCCAGTCACAGGCTAGCCATTTGCCCGCGCGTGACGTCCGCCTTCCCGTGTCGAACCAAGATCAACAAGACAAGAAAAGGGAAAGCAATGACAGACCCGCGCACTCCAACCCAAGCCGTCCGCGCAGCCGCCCCCACCGCCATCGGTGTGGCTGCCGCCGTGCCGCAAGCCGCGCCCGGCAAATCCACGCCATGGGGGCTTTACGCCGCCGTCCTGGTACTGATCGGCATACTCGCCCTGCCCCTGCCCCCGGACCTGCCGGTGGCGGGACATCGCATGCTGGCGATCCTCGCCTTTGCCATCGTGGTGTGGATCACCGAGGCGGTCTCCTACGAGGCCAGCGCCATCATGATCACGTCGCTGATGGCCGCACTGATCGGCTTTGCGCCCACGGTGGCCGACCCGGCCACGCAATACGGCACCTCCCGCGCGCTCGGCATGGCGCTGGCAGGGTTCTCCAACACCGCGCTGGCGCTGGTTGCCGCCGCCCTATTCATCTCGGCGGCAATGACGGTGACCGGGCTCGACCGGCGCATCGCRCTGGTCACGYTGTCSGCCATCGGCACCAGCACGCGGCGCATCCTGATCGGCAGCATCGTGGTGACCATCGCACTGTCGCTGGTGGTGCCGAGCGCCACCGCGCGCAGCGCCTGCGTGGTGCCGATCATGATGGGCGTGATCGCGGCCTTCGGGGTCGACAAGAAATCCAATATCGCCGCCGGCATCATGATCACCGTGGCCATGGCCACCAGCATCTGGAACGTCGGCATCCAGACCGCCGCCGCGCAGAACCTGCTGACGGTGGGCTTCATGGACAAGCTGCTGGGTGAGCGCATCACCTGGCTGCAATGGCTGATCGCCGGCGCGCCGTGGGCCATCGTGATGTCGGTCGTGCTGTATTTCCTGGTGCGGTTCCTGTTGCCCGCCGAGACCGAGGCCATCCCCGGCGGCAAGGAAGCCGTGCAAAAGGAACTCGCCGGGCTGGGCCCGATGAGCGGCCCGCAGAAGCGGCTTGCCGCCGTGTCCATCGGGCTGCTGCTGTTCTGGGCGACCGAGGGCAAGCTGCACCAGTTCGACACCGCCACCGTGACCTTCGTCGGCCTGGTGATCCTGATGATGCCGCGCATTGGCGTGATGGACTGGAAGACCATGCAGCAACGCACGCCGTGGGGCACGCTGATCGTGTTCGGGGTAGGCATCAGCCTGGGTACCGCGCTGCTCACCACGCAGGCCGGTCAGTGGCTGGGCAAGTTCGTGGTGGCCAACTCCGGGCTTGCCACGCAAGGCCCGATCCTGGTGTTCGCCATCCTGGCCGCCTTCCTGATCCTGATCCACCTCGGCTTTGCCAGCGCCACCGCGCTCACCGCGGCGCTGCTGCCGATCCTGATCTCGGTGCTGCAGACGCTGCCGGGCGATATCAACCAGATCGGCCTGACGATGCTGCTCGGCTTCACCGTGAGCTTCGGCTTCATCCTGCCGATCAATGCACCGCAAAACATGGTTTGCCTGGGCACGGACACCTTCAACGGCAAGCAGTTCGCCAAGGTCGGCATCCCCGTGACGGTGATCGGCTACGCCCTGATGCTGCTGTTCGCCGCCACCTACTGGCGCTGGCTGGGCTGGATCTGAGCGCATACCGGGACAAGGAACGAACATGAAGATAACACTGCAATCCGCCACCCGGCTCGCCCGCGACCTGCTCGCCGCGCAAGGCGTGCCGGCCGACATCGCCAACGACGTGGCAGAGCACCTGGTCGAGGCCGACCGCTGCGGCTACACCAGCCACGGCCTGTCGATCCTGCCCAACTACCAGCGCTCGCTGGCAACCGGCAACGTCAACCCGGCGGGCCGCGCCGAATGCGTGCTCGACCGCGACAGCCTGCTGGTGTTCGACGGCAACGGCGGCTTCGGCCAGCACGTGGGCAAGCGCGTCATCGAGACCGCCATCGAGCGCGTGCGCCAGCACGGCCACTGCATCGTCACGCTGCGCCGCTCACACCACCTGGGCCGCATGGGCCACTACGGCGAGATGGTGGCCAAGGAGCGCTTCGTGCTGCTGAGCTTCACCAATGTGATCAACCGCTCCCCGGTGGTGGCCCCCTACGGCGGCCGCACCGCGCGGCTGACCACCAACCCGCTGTGCTTCGCCGGGCCGATGCCCAACGGCCGCCCGCCCCTGGTGGTGGATATCGCCACCAGCGCCATCGCCATCAACAAGGCCCGCGTGCTGGCCGAGAAGGGCGAGCCCGCGCCGGAGAACAGCATCATCGACAGCGACGGCAACCCCACCACCGATGCCGGGGCCATGTTCAGCGAACACCCGGGCGCGCTGCTGCCCTTCGGCGGCCACAAGGGCTACGCGCTCGGCGTGGTAGCCGAGCTGCTCGCGGGCGTGCTGTCAGGCGGCGGCACCATCCAGCCGGAGAACCCGCGCGGCGGCGTGGCCACCAACAATATGTTCGCGGTGCTGATGAACCCGGAACTGGACCTGGGACTGAGCTGGCAAGGCGCGGAGGTGGAAGCCTTCGTCAACTACCTGCACGACACCCCGCCCGCCCCGGGCTTTGACAACGTGCAATACCCGGGCGAGTTCGAAGCCGCCAACCGCGCGCTAACGACCACCCACCTGGACGTGAACCCTGCGATCTGGCGCAACCTGGAAACCCTGGCAAAGGAGCTTGGCGTGGCGCTGCCGGCGGACTGAACCGGCGGGGCGGCTTGAGCCGGGGCAGGGACATGGCCGGTGCTGGCACAATACGGCCCATGGAACGTCTCTGGTCGAATTTTCTCAAGCTGGTGCTGCTGCTCATCCTGGGCGCGGCCCTGCTCGGCACGCTCACCGTGCTCGTCGCTCAGCGCCAGCTGCCCACGCTGGATGCGCTCACCACTTTCCGCCAGTCGCCCGGCTACGTGCCCATCGGCGAGATACCGCCCAAGCTGACGCAGGCGGTGGTAGCCATCGAGGACGACCGCTTCTACCTGCATGACGGCATCGACTATGTCGGCGTGATCCGCGCCGGCGTGGCCAACCTGTCCGATGAGCTGTCGCAGGGCGCCTCCACCATCACCATGCAGGTAGCGCGCAATTTCTTCCTCTCGCGCGAGAAGACCTATACCCGCAAGCTGTATGAGGTGCTGCTGGCTTACCGGATCGAACACGCCATGAGCAAGGACGAGATCCTCGAGCTCTACATGAACAAGGTCTACCTTGGGCAAGGGGCCTATGGTTTTGCCGAGGCGGCCGAGACGTATTTTGGCAAGCCGGTGGGCGAGCTGACTTTGGCGGAATGCGCGATGCTGGCCGGATTGCCAAAGGCGCCTTCGGCGAATAACCCGGTGGTGAATCCCCGGCGTGCCCGGCAGCGGCAAGCTTATATCTTGCTGCGGATGCTGGAGTTGGGGAGGATTGGGAGAGGAGAATATGATGCGGCGTTGTTGGAGCCGTTGAGGTTGAAGTAGGTTGCCCTGCGGGGTTGGTCGCTGTTTTTTTGAGCGGCGTTGGTTTTTGCACCCAAAGGCCATACGACATCCCCCTGCGGGGGCTGCCGGTCACTCTTCTTTGCGTCGGCAAAGAAGACTAACGAGAAGAAAGCCGACCCTGCCGGGAGCAGAGCAATCGGGCTATTTGGGCCTCGGTGGTTGCGTCGTACGGCCCGGAGTGTTGGCTGGCCTTTGCCATACCGGCTTGTAGGTCATCTCTACGGCATGACCCAATGGTCACGTTGTGGTGCCCCTGATCGCTTTGCTCGGTGCGCGTTCGGGCATCTGCCGTTACCGGTGCGCGCCATCACGACACATCGCCTGCCAATGGTTTCGTGGTGGGGCGGGCGCGGTGGTCAAGGGCTTGGGCATATCAATCTGGTGCCACCGCGCCCACGACGGAACCGGTGCGCTTGCAACTTCGTGGCCGGCCACGCTGCGAGCGACAGACGGCTTGAAGCACGTGATGTCTGCTACCGGGGGCCTCACCACGCATCCCGGAAGCTGGCAGGGTCGTGGTCAGTCAAGCCGGTACCGGCAGAAGCCCGCCGGCACTCCGGGCCATACGACGAAATCATCGATATTCGAGAGCCTTATTGCTCTGCTCCCGGCAGGGTCGGCTTTCTTCTCGTTAGTCTTCTTTGCCGACGTGTATAGACCGGGGACATGGGTGACACATGTACGAGGACATGGTTGACAC